>CAYQVI010000074.1:0-15588 GCA_964420725.1 uncultured Gemmatimonadaceae bacterium
TTCGGCGGGGCCGGGATGAACCGCTTCGGGGAGGTGGTGCTGGAGGGGCGGTGATGGCTCGAAGCCGGTGTCGGGTAGACCCTCCCCTGGGTCCCCCCTCGAGGCAGGCTGGCGCCAGGAGGCCCGGGACCTGAAGATGGAGGCACTCGTCCCCGGTGTCAGGGCGCCGGTGCTCCCGGGGTCTGGGCTACGGGTCCCTGCCAGGAATCGGACGGTAGGAAACGACATGCAGCCACCTGGGCATCGGAGGGCGACGGCCAGGCGCTGGCGGATCATCGTGGGTGCCGCAGTCGTTCTCGCTGGAGCTTCCGCATGCGGGGTGCCCGGGGGATCCACCGCTGTGGACGGCGATGTGTGCCTGCCACAGAGCGACCTGGCCTCCGAGCCCTGCCTTCGCCAGGAGATGGCGCGGGCGGGTGAACTCCAGTTGGCGGGTGCGCTGGAAGCGGCCGACGGTGCTCTGGAGGAGATCACCACGGCAGCGCTGGATGCGGGCCTCCCCAGGGTGGCCGTAGAGGCCCTGTTGCGGCGCTCCGCAACCCGGATCCGGCTGGAGGGACTGGGGGCCGCCCTGGACATGCTGGATCGCGCCGGGGAGCTGGCGCCTCCGGAGCCCGTTCTCCAGGCCACGCTCCAGTGCCAGCGGGCCAACGTGCTGAACGTGGTGGGACGCCCGGAGGCGCTGGAGGCAGGCGAGGGGGGGCTCCACCACCTGGGGCGCCCCACCCCGGAGGACTGGCGGCGGGAGGGGACCCAGGAGGAACTCCGGGTTCTGGGACAGTGCCTCATGGCCCTGGGACAGTACTGGAGCAACCGGTCCCGGAGCTTCACGGACCGGGCCGTTCTGCACCTCACGGGGGCCGCCGACGCCCTGCAGCGCAGCGGAGATCAGGCGGGCCGGGCCGCCGCCCTCCAGTGGAAGGGGAGCACGCTCCGGACCGCCGCACACTACCTGGACGCCATGGCCGCGCTGGAGGAGGCCGCCACCGTGGCCCGGGAGGCCGGAAACGGATCGGTGACCGCCTGGGCCACCCTGGGGCTTGCAGCGGTCCACATCGACCTGGGAGACCCGGCCGCAGCCCGGGAGCCGCTGGCCCGGGCGGACTCCCTCATGGCCGCCATGGGCGACCGGGTGGGGATCGGCTACGTCCGGAGCTTCCTGGCGGAGGAGGCGGTCCGGAGGGGTCGCCCCGACGAAGCCCTGGCGATCCTGGACCAGGCGGAGGCGGACCTGATGGCGCTGGGAGACACCGGGTTCCCCCTCCGATCCCTGGCCCAGAGGATCCGCGCCTTCCGGGCGGCTGGGGAGCACGGGGAGGCCCGGCGGCTGGTGGACCTCCTCCTGGAGCGGACGGGGATGGATCCCAGCGGGGCCGCCCGGGAGCCTCTTGAGGTGGGGGGCATCCCCCTCCTGGTGGCGGTGGCTGCGGCCCTGGACGCCGGCGACCTGGAGTGGGCCCATGATCTACTGGCGGCGGCCCCCCCCTTCCGGGAGGGGAATCGATTTGCGCGGTGGGTGCGGTCCGCCCGCGCGGCGGAGGTGGCCGCCCGGCGGGGAGAAACCGGGGAGGCGAGGGATCACCTTCGTGAGGCGCTGGATCTGCTGGCGTCCTTCCGGGAAACCCTCCGGACGGAGGATCTCTCCGGCGACCTCCGGGCCGCTGCCCTGGGGCTGGCCGGGGCCGACCCCCTGGATCCGGACCTGGGGCTGGCCACAGTGGTGGCGCACCTGGGACGCGCGGGTATGGTGGACGAGGCCTTTGCCATGGCGGCCGAGTTGAGGGCCTGGACCCTGGAGCAGGATCGCTTCCGTGCCCGGGCGCTGGATGCCGGGGGGTCCGTGGCGCGGTCCCAGGAGCCGGGGGTCCGGGGGGTGGCCGACCATTCGCCCAGCCAGCTTCAGCGCTTCCTCCCGCCGGACCAGGCCGTACTCCTCTATGTGACGGGGCGCCGGGGAGAGCCCACCTCCCTCTTCGTGCTGACCGCGGAGGAGATCACCCACCTCACCCTCCCGGGGCTGGATGACCTGGACCCCCTCCTGCGC
Organism: uncultured Gemmatimonadaceae bacterium; assembly: GCA_964420725.1. Classification (GTDB taxonomy): domain Bacteria; phylum Gemmatimonadota; class Gemmatimonadetes; order Longimicrobiales; family Gaopeijiaceae; genus CAYQVI01. The sequence goes on from CAYQVI010000074.1 coordinate 2,045, forward strand.
CGGCTGGACGCCCAGCTCCAGGCCGGGGACCAGGCCGAAGCCCTGAGGCGCCGCCTGGGGGATTCGCTCCTGGGGCCGGCCCTACCCCTCCTTGCCGGAGTGACCCGCCTTCTGGTCATCCCCGACCAGGGGTTGAACCGCCTCCCCTTCGATGCACTCCTTCTCCCCGGAGCCGGCGGGGTGGGGGAGACCCACGCAAACGGCGGGGGGATCCGTCGGGGGGGAGGGAATGTGGCGGTGGTGGAACGCTTCCTTGTGAGCTCCGTTCCCTCACCGGGGATCCTGACTGAACTTCGGCTCCATCCCCGGCGCCCGGTTCCCGGCGCGGGAGGGGTCCTGGCGCTCTCGCAGCCCCGGGCCGCTCCCAGGGAGCCGTGGACCCACCTCCCCCGCCTTCGTTGGGCAGGGTGGGAGACCCGCGGGGTAGCGCGAAGCATCCCGGACTCCAGGCGCCTGGTGGGACGGCGTGCCACGCCCGCTGCACTGCTGGAGGGGGCCAGAGGGGGGTATACGGCCCTCCATGTGGCGGCCCACGCCGTGGTGGACGAGGAGATCCCGGGGCGGAGTGCCATCCTCCTGGGTCCCCCTGGCACACCGGAGGGAGAGCTGAGGCTCTCCCGGATCGAGGAAGTCCCCATGGACCTCGCTCTGGTGGTGCTGTCCGCGTGTGGCACGGCCGGGGGTCGGGAGGTGCGGGGTGAAGGGCTGCGGGGCCCCGCCCGGGCCTTCCTCTCCAGCGGGGTCGCCAGTGTGGTGGCCACCGCGTGGCCGGTGGAGGACCGTGCGGCGGCGGAGCAGATGCGCCGCTTCTACCACCACCTGGGGCGGGGGCTCCCGGTGGACGAGGCGCTGGCCCTGGTGAAGCGGGAGCGGATCGCAGCCGGGCATCCTCCCCTGGATTGGGCCTCGTTCCAGCTCTTCGGTGAGCCGGATACCCGCCTGGTCAGCGGGGAGGAAGGCACCCTGGTGGCAGGGGCGTCGCCGGAGAGGTGAGGCGCGTTCCTCCCGGGAGTTCCGCCTCCACCAGCTGCTGGAGTGCCGCACCCGGGTCACCCTCCGGGAGCACCAGCCGGATGGAGGTGCCCTCCAGCTCCTCCTGCAGCATCAGGTCGCCTACGTCGGTGAAGAGCTCCACACGGTAGCGCTCCGCCCCCGGAACGGGGGCCCAGCTCAGGTCCACAATGCCCACCTGGGAACAGGTGGCCACGGCCGCAGGAAGGTCGCCGGTCCCACCCCGGAGGATGGGCTCCCCTCCATCCGCGGCCCAGCGCCAGAGGACCCCACCCCCCACCCCCGCTATCAGGAGCACCGAGGCCGCGATGGCAAGGGAGGGATGGCGGCGGGCTCCACGCACAGGCGGATGGACGGCGGTGTCTCCCCAGCCGGATCCGCCGCTGCCCCCCGACAGCGCTCCGGCCTCCTCATCCCGGGCGGCCCGGAGAAGCGCCCCCGTCACCGCCACATCGTCCCGGCACGCGGAACAGCGGGCCAGGTGGAGAAGGACCAGGGTTTGGTCCGGCCCTGTGTCCTCCCTTCCGGGGTCCGGGGCAAGCCCCCGCTCCGCCAGGGCGAGGAGCACCTCCGGCGAGGGACACCCCTCCCGACGGGAAGGGGCGGTCCCATTCTCCTCCATCCAGCGATCCCTCAATTCCTCGTCCGTCATTCCTCCCTCCTCTCCCTCGAGGCACCCGGTTCCAGCCCCATTGCACGCAGCGCCGCCCGGAGGTCGTCCAGACCCCGGTAGAGGAGATTCCGGGTCCGGGTCTCGCTCCACGCCGTGAGCCCCGCCACCTCCTTCCAGGAATACCCGGACAGCCATAGGGAGACCGCAGTCCGGCGGTCCGGGGACAGCCCCTCCACCGCCCGTTCCAGCAGGCCTGCGATCGCCCCCCGCCGGACCAGGATGTCGCTGCGGTCCGCGGCGGGAGTCCGGGGTCCTTCCCGGAGGGCGGCCTCGGTATCCACCTCGGTGCGGCGACGGGAGCGGAGCAGGTCCAGCATGGCCCAACGGGCTGCCCTGTAAACAAATGACGAACCGATCTCGTCGAGATTCTCAGGGGTCCCCGCCGCCCGCCACAGGCGAATACGCACCTCCTGGATCAGCGCCTCGCGCTCGGCGGGATCCAGGCGCACGCTGGCTGACACCGCATCCAGCTCTCGGCGGAAGCGGGCCATGGTGCGCTCAAGGGCGCGATCCCAATCGGCGTCCAGGGTCACGGATGCTGGGGGCGGGGGAGACGGGCTGGAATGATCCGGCATTGTGTGCCGGCCGGGAGTGGCGGGCAAGGGACGGCCACCCACGGTCTCCGGCACCCACAGGAGGCCCCCCACCCGGGTGAGCCGGACACGAGCCGGCTGTCGGCCCAGCGGTGTTGGTTCCCGGAGCCCCCAGCCTGGGACCCCCAACCCGGGAGCCTCAGCCCTGGGAACCCACTCAGAAGGTATACGTGATCCGACGCCCCCCCAGCCCGATCACCACCGTACCCCTCCCCGGCCCGTAGGACGCCTCGAAGTGCCCCCGCAGCGGGGAGAGGTCGAAGCGGAGGGTGCTGGTCAGGAGCGCCCGGCAAGGGTCGCCGTCGGCGTCGTGGGCCAGGCGGGCCGCCACCCGCACCGGAAAGGACTCCATGAAGGCCGGGTCGATGAGGAGGGCGAAGCGGTGCTCCCGGCACCCGCCACCGTAGCGGACCTCCAGCGACAGTGTGTCTCCCTGGATCTCGTGCGCCACGAAGGTCCACGGGTCGAAGGGCCATGGCCTGGGGTCGTCCCGGTCGACCAGCAGGGCAGGGACGGCTTCGTCGCTGGCCACCAGGAAGGACTCCACCGGCTCCGACGGCCCTGCGGAAACACAGCCGGCGAAGGTCCCCAGGAGGAGCGCCAGGGCGGGGGCGAGGATACGGGGTGCGGGGCCCATCGCGGATCCGGAGGAGGAAGTTTGGATTGACCGGACAGGTGTCCGGGCCCAGTGCGTTCAAGGGAAGAACGAACGAGCGCCATGAAGATCGCACACACCGGATCTCACCCCTTCATGTGATGTCGGGAAGGCCGGACCGTCCCGCAGTTTCCTCTCGCAACCCGGGACCCCCCTCTCCCTCCCCTGGAGCACATCGTGAAGGCTTCGATCCAGATCGCCGTCGCCGGCATCCTCGCCCTTTGCATCCCGCAGGCGGACCTGGAGGCCCAGCGCCTCGAGTCGGCCCTCGTGCAGGACGTCATCCGGGGAGCCACTGCCGCCCGCCCGGACCCCGTGGCGCTGGGGGCCCGCCTGGTGGACATCGACGGCGAGCTCACGGACCTCCTGCACGCGCTGGCCCAGGCCCATGGACTGCGCTACTCGATCCCCCAGAAGGCCAACCCCATGGAGATCCGGGAGAACCTCTGCCGGGGTTGTGACACTCCCGCCTTCCTCCGGCAGGGGTATGCCGGGCTGCAGGAGCGGATGGGCCGGCTCGAAGAGGCCCTCAAGACCCGGAGAAACCCGGACCGCCGGGCGCTGGAGTCGCTTGCCCGGGAGACCGTGCTCCTGGCATGGGCCCTCAAGGGCTTCACCCTGGCCGAGGCCACGGATGTCACGCCGGAGACCATGGACGAGGACTCTCCTGAGGCGAACAGCATCCTTCCGGCGATCGGCCTCGGCCTTGCCCTCTACTCGTGGTACGGTACCTGGCAGCGCATGGATCCTGTGGTGGACGCCTTCGACGACAACCGGGAGCGACATCGCGACCGCAGGCGCCAGGCCGAGGACCTGGACCTCCACTATCCGAATGCGTGCTGGCAGACGTTCCTCTGGGGAAGCGACTGCAATTGAGAATTGCCGCCCCATGGGGTCGTCGCCCACCCTCCAGCCCGGCGATTCCTGCGGGTGCCCCCCATCTGCTTCGTCACAAGAACAGGAGTGCTGACCATGCTCTGCCCCGCGCCGGTCCAACCCCGCTTCTTTGTGCGGTCCCTCGTGTGCCTCCCCCTTCTTCTGCTTCCCGGCTGCGGCGGTGGGGACGAACCCCCTCCGGAGCCCCCGGCCACCCCGGCGGAGGCCATGGCGCAGATGGCCACCGCCCTGCAGGGCGCCGCGGGGGAGGCTGGCGAGCCGGTGGAGCCGGAGGTCCTGGCCGCACGGATGCCCGAGGAGGTGGGCGGCCTTCCCCGGGTTGATATGGAGCAGATGCAGGGGGGGGGAATGGGGATGTCGGTCACCACGGTGACGGCGCGGTTCGAGCAGGGCTCCCGCCGGGTCTCGGTGCTGGTCACCGACGCCGCAGGGGCACCGGGGATGGGGGTGGCGGGGATGGCGGCCTGGTCCCTGATGGACTTCGATCGCTCCGATGCCGACGGCTACGAACGCACCACCACATTCCAGGGTTTCCGCGCCATGGAGAGTTCCCGGCGCTCCGGGGGCAGGCTCACCACAGAGCTGTCCATCCTGGTGGGGGACCGGTTCATCGTGCAGTTGACGGGGCAGGAGGTGGAGGTGGAGGTGCTGGAAGGGGCGGCCCGTGCCCTGGACCTCCCCGGGCTCAGGGACGCCGCCTGATCCGGCCGGGGACAGAGGGATGGGGCGGGCGGCGCACCGGCGGAGGGGATCCCTCCGCATCGAGTGCCTCCCCTTGTGGCAGCAGGGGGCGTGCCGGGGGGTGGGGGCCACGTCAGGGTTGTGGGCACGGGTACCCAGGGGAATACTGGGAAACCGACCCACGTGCAGGGATCTTCCACAGTCAGGTGGACGCAATGCCCTTCGCCTCATCCGGACCGCTCCCCTGGCCCCTGCTTCTCCTGCTGGCGCAACTCCTCGCCCCCCGGCCCGCTCCGGCCCAGGAGTGGGGGCCCGTCCCCCCCGATCCCACGATCCGCTTCCAGCGCCCCGCCGTGGAGGCCGCCCTCCCCCAGAGTTCCGTCTACCTCATCCACGAGGACCGGGAGGGCTACCTCTGGTTCGGCACCCGCGAGGGTCTGGGGCGCTGGGACGGGTACGAGATGCGCACCTGGAAGGCGACCCCCTTCTCGCAGGACGCCCTGCCGGGAAACCTGGTCCGGCGCCTGGTGCAGAGTGGGGACGGGGATCTGTGGGTCATGGCCCAGCCCAACGACCGGCGCCCCATGGCGCTGGCCCGGATCCGGGGACCGGATCACGGCACGGTGGAGCGCTTCGATCTTGCGGAGGCGTTACCGGTGCTCGACGGTGAGGGGAGGGCGCTGGTGGTGGACCCGACGGGGATCCACCGGTTCGAGGAGGAGGGGTTTCGTCTGCTGGCACCCCGCCTCACCCCGGGGACGGTCCCCGCGGCGGCGTTCACGGACCGCCGGGGCACGGTGTGGGTGGGCACCCTGGACGGCGAGGTGGAGCGCTATCCCACCTCCGGGCCGGCCACCCGCCTGCAACGGCAGAGCCTGGACGACCTCCCCCCGATCCCTGAGGTGCCCCCGGTCTCGGCCTTCTTCGAGGACGCGCAGGGGAGGCTCTGGGTCCTGGGCCAGGGACTCCGGCAGGTGGACCGGGAAGCCGGGACCCTGGTCGGTCCCCCGGGGCTGCCACCGGCGCTGGCGGGGGCGCGGACCACCGTGATGGTGGAGGATCCCCCGGGGAGGTTCTGGCTGGGCACCCTGGACGGTGTGTACCGCTTCGACGCCGGCTTCGCGTCCGTCGAGCGGCTCTCCCTCTACCTCCCCGGCGACGTGGCCTCCCAGAACTGGGTCCTGTCCCTCCACCTGGACCGGTCGGGGTCGCTGTGGGTGGGGACTCCATGGGGGCTGCACCGCCACGACCCGGTGTCCAGCGCGTTCACCCTGTTGGAGCACGACCCCCGCGACCCGGGCTCCATGGGGAGCGGCCTCGTCCTGTCGCTCCTGGAGGACGGGGACCGGGCGGTCTGGGTGGGGACGCTGGGGGGGGGGCTCAACCGGCTCGATCGCTCCACGGGACATGTCCGTCGTTTCAGGCTGGGATCCGGGACGGCGACCGACGTCCGGGAGGAGTGGGTCTGGAGCCTGGCCCGGGATGGGGACGTCCTGTGGGTGGGCACGGAGAGCGGCTTGCTGGAACTCCGGGGTGGAGAGGGCGAGGCCCCGATCCGCATCCGGCGCATCCCCCTGCCGTCCCCCGGGTCGCCGTGGACCTCCGGGGTCATGGCCCTGCTGCCCGACGGCCGTGGGGGTGTGTGGATGCGATCCGGAGGGGGTCTGGCGCACCGGACCGCCGACGGCAGCGTGACGCTCCATGCGCTGCCCCACCCGGCCGAGACACACCAGCTCCTGGCGGACGGCGACGACCTGTGGGCGGCCACCTCCGCGGGGCTGATGCGGTACACCCCGGCCACCGGCCAGTCCCGGGTCTTCGTGCACGATCCGGAGGATCCGGGTTCCCTGAGCAACGACGTGGTCTTCTCCCTGTTCCAGGACTCCCGCGGCACCCTGTGGGCGGGGACCGCCAGCGGTCTGAATCGGCTGGAGGCGGACTCAACCTTCTCTCACCGGGGTATCGCCGAGGCCCTGCCCAGCGCCGCCATCTACTCCATCGCGGAGGACGACCGGGGGCACCTGTGGATGGGCACCAACCGGGGGCTGTTGCGGCTGGACCCGTCCGGGAAGGGGGGAAGCGGTTTCCGGGTCTACGATGGCACGAGCGGGGTCGGAAACCTGGAATTCAATCGGAACGCCGCTCTCCGGGCCGCAGACGGAACCATGTTCTTCGGCGGGGACCGGGGGGTGACGCGATTTACCCCGTCCCACATCCACGAGGAGGGGCGCCCGGGACCGGTGGTGGTGACGCGGGTGCTGCGCTCGACGAGGGATGGAACGCGGGAGGAGCGGTTCGTGGGGCCGGAGGGAATCACCCTGGCCCCCTCCGACTACACAGTGACCGTGGAGCTGGCGGCCCTGAACTTCGTCCAGCCCCAGCGGAGCCGCTACGAGGTCCAGCTCGAGGGCTTCGATCCCAACTGGGTGCCGGCGGGGACGGCCCGACGGGCATCGTACACCAACCTTCCCCATGGCCGCTACACCTTCCGCGCCCGGGCCGCCAATGCGGACGGGGTCTGGGGTGCCGATACCCTGGCCATCCCCGTGGTGGTGCGCCCGTGGATCTGGGAGACGCTGGGGTTCCGGGCGGCGGTGCTGGGCCTGCTGCTGGGCGGCATGGGGTGGGGGACGGCCGCGGTCCAGCGGGGCCGCTACCGGGAGGAGCTGGAGGAGGCGCGGAGACGGGAGGCGCTGGAGCAGGAGCGGGACCGCATCTCCAGGGACATGCACGACGAGGTGGGGGCCAGCCTCACGGAGATCGCCCTGCTGAGCCAGACGGCGGTCCATCGGTCGGGCCTCCAGAATGCAGCCTCAGGGGAACTGGAGCGCATCGCCGCGCGGTCCCGGGACACGCTCCGCTCCATCGGGGAGATCGTGTGGGCGCTGGATCCCCGCCACGACCGCCCCACCCACCTGGTGTCCTATCTCCGTGAGTACGCCGGCGATTTCCTGGAGGGGGCCGGGCTGGATCCGGAGCTGCACTTCCAGGAGGGGTGGAGCGGTAGCGCCCTTACCTCGGACTTCCGCCGGAACGTCTTCCTGGTCCTCAAGGAGGCCCTCACGAACGTGGTGAAGCATGCCGGGGCGGGCACGGTGCGGGTGACCTGTACGTTCCCCGGAGGACGGATGGTGTTGCGGGTGGAGGACGACGGGGTGGGAAGGGCGGGGGAGTCCGACGGCGGCGCGGCGGGGACCTCCCGCCCCGGAGGGGTGGGCCGGGGTGGGAGGGGCCTCCCCAACATGCACGGTCGGGCCGCCGCCCTGGGAGGACGTCTGGAGGTGGCGGCGGTCCCGGGGAAGGGGACCACCGTGGTGCTGGACGTGCCCCTTCCCGAGGACTCCGGGGTGCCGGGGGGATCGCCATGATCCGGGTGGCTGTGGTGGAGGATCAGGACGAGGTCCGGGAGGGGCTGGCCCTGCTGGTGCGCACGTCCCCGGGCTTCACATGCGTGGGGGCCTTCGGGGATGCGGAGGCCGCGCTGGATGCGCTGCCGGGACTCCACACGGATGTGCTGCTGATGGACATCGGGCTTCCCGGAATGGACGGCATCGAGGCCACCCACAGGATCCGCGATACACATCCGGAGGTGCAGGTCATGATGCTCACCGTCTACGAGGACGAGGCCCGGATCTTCCGCTCGCTGCGGGCCGGAGCCACGGGATATGTCCTCAAGACCACCCCGCCCCCGGAGCTTCTGGAGTCCATCACCGCCCTCCACCGGGGGGGATCCCCCATGTCCAGCTCCATCGCCCGCCGGGTGGTGGAGGAGTTCCAGCGCCCGGCCCCCTCCGAGGAGAGCACGGCGGCCCTGACCCCCCGGGAGCGGGAGATCCTGGAGCTGGTGGTGCGCGGGTATCGCTACCGGGAGATCGGGAAGGAGCTCTTCATCAGCCTCGATACGGTGCGGACCCACATCCGCCACATCTACGAGAAGATGCACGTCCGCTCCCGGGGGGAGGCCGTGGCGCGCTACACCGGTCTGGACGAGGGACTGGAGTCCCGGAGCCCCCACCGCCCGACGGGAGAGCAACCGTGACCCGGACGCACCCCGGACGCATCGCAGTCGCACTGCTGGCGGCCCCTCTGTTCCTGGCCCCCCCGGTGCCGGTTTCGGGCGGAGGGCGGGGGCCGACGCCTTCCGGCGTGGAGGCGGCCTCTCCCCGCTGCCGCTGTGCCCAGCTCACCCTGGACCGCTACTGGGAGAACGCCGACGTGGTGCTGGTGGGGACCGCGACGGAGGTGCGCCGGGTGGCGGACCCGGGGCGGGCGGAACGGCTGGAGGTGACCTTCACCCCCCATTTCCGTCAGGGGCGGGCCTTCAAGGGCTCCCTGGAGGGGGTGGTCCTTGCCACCTCCACGTCCAGCGCCTCGTGCGGGCTCCCGGTGGAGGTCGGCGAGACCTGGGTGGTGCTCGCCTCTCTGGGGGACCCGGAAGTGCCCTCCCGGGCGTGGTTCGACCATTGTTCCGGGTCCCGGATCTACGACGACCGTCCCGGGGCCGGGGGAGAGGAGGCCTTCCTGGGGCTGCCGAACAGGCGCGTCGTGCCGCGCCTGTTCGAGTTGGCGGCAGAGGGCACCGCCGAGGTGGTGGCCGATCCGGACTTCCACACCAGCCCCGCCTGCTGGCGGGAGCCCCGTATCGTCCAGCAGGGAACGCCGCCCCCCGAACTGCGTGGCCGGGTCCGGGTGGACCGCGCCGCCGTCGACCCGCCGGATGCCGAGCCGGTCCTCTCTCCGAATCGGGCCTACGGGGCCTGGGTGGACTTCCGCCCCGGCCCCGACGGCGCGGGTCCCGGCGGGCTGGCCACCCTCCTCGTGGACGTGGAACGCCCCACCCTGCTGCGGCTGACCGCGGTGGGCGCCGTGGATCCTCCCGGGGTGGAGTGGATCAACGAGACGCTCCTCCTGGCCCGCATCCCCTGGAGCCGCAGTCAGTTCACGGACGTGATCCTGGATGTGGAGCGGGGGGCGCCGGTCTACCAGGCGTGGGTCCTGTATGCCCGGGAGGCGTTCGAGCAGTACCGGGAGGCGTGCCTGGGGCAGTGCCCCTGCCTGGTGGTCCCCGGCCAAATCCGGGAGCACCCCACGCCTCCGCCGTCCAGGGGGCACCCGGACGACGAGGCCGCCCTGGACGACCGGCTGATCACGCTGAGTTTCCTCAACGGCGCCTGGGACGGCCGGGTGTTCACCACCCCCGGTGCCGCCTCCTCCACCCTCTCGGCCCTGGGGGGGCGGAACGAGGTGCCCGCCGACATCCTGGCGGTGGAGTTCGCCGCCGGAGGCTGGTGGCTCCGGGTGGCGCTCTACCAGGTGTCCACCTGCGAGGATCCGGACGCTGTGCCGGTCCACGCCGGGTGGGTGCCCGCCTTCACACCCGACGGCGTCCCGGTTGCGTCGTCCTGGCCGGGGGGGTGCTGATGCCTGCCGCCGCCCCGGATCATCCTTTGGAGCCCACACCCCGTGCCCGGCTGCTCCACGGGCTCCTGCTTGCCCCCGCCCTGGCGCTGCTCCTGGGCTCGGCGGCTGCCGTCTCCATGGCCCGGGCCGGAGGCGGGATGGGGTTCGACCAGATCGCCAATGCCCTGGGGGGCCTCATGCTGGGAGGGGGTGGCGGGCTGGTGGCGGGGACGCTGCTGGCTCGTGGCCTTCCCGCCCGGGCCCTGCGGAGCACCACCGCCGGTGTGGTCCTGTTGGCCCTGGGACTGGTCCTGATTCTTGCCTGGCGGGTGCGCGGGTCATGAGCCTGAGCCCTGCATCCCGCAGAGCCCCGGGTTCCGTACCGGGGCTCGTTCCGTCCATACCAGAAGGAGACCAACGGTGACGTCCCTCCGCTCCTCGCGACCCTCGCGCCCCCGGCGCATGGTTCCCGCTCGCCTTTCCGCGGCGGGAGCCCTGGTCCTCTCCGCTCTTTTCGTCCCAGCTCCCGGCCTCCCGGTGGCTGGCGGTCCCGGACTGCTCCTTGCCCAGGAGATCGCCCCCGAGCGGGTGGACCTGCTGAGCTGGGGGGCCGGCGCCTTCGTGGTGCGCCTGGAGGCCCCCGCCACCGACAACACCGCAAAGGCCGTGGTGGACGGCAGCCTGACGACCATCGGCATCGGGATCCCCCGACGGGAGCCCCTCCCGCACCGGCTGGTGGTGGAGCTCCCCTCAGCCACCACCTTCCGGAGCTTTGCCGTGCCGGAGATGAACGAGTTCGGGCCGGCCCGGGGTCGCCACGTGAAGACGGTGGTCATCGAAGGCTCCATGGAGGGACCCGAATCGGGCTTCCGGCCCCTGGCCACCCTGGTCCTGGAGCTGGACCAGGGGGCGCCCCAGGAGTTTCCGGTGCCGGATCCCTTCCGGGTGCGCTGGGTGCGGGTGGAGCTCCGGGATCGGTTGCTCCCCGCACCTGCAGATTTCGACGAGCACACCTTCTCGGAGCTCCAGGGGTTCGGTGAGCAGGAGCCCTGGGAGGTCCCCGACGATCGCTTCAGCGGCCTCTGGCGACTCCGCCGGACCGGAATCAACGATGAGCCCGGGCGCAACATCGTGGAGATCGTGCAGGAGGGCTCCGAAATCCGGGGGTGCCAGGTGAGTGGGGGCCAGCACACGACCCTCGGCGGGAGTCTGGAGGGTGGGTTGGCCCGGCTGATGCTCGACCTCGAGAACCCCAACGGCGGGGTGCCGGCGGTGGCCACCGTCACCTCCGAGGGGGACCTGGTGGGGGCGCGGTTCGCCGGGGGATTCCACGCCTTCTGGGCCTCCCCGGACCCGGCGGCCCCTTCCGCCTGCGGCGAGGAGATGGAGGCCGAGGATCCCATCGTGGCGGCGATGCAGGACGGGCGGGTGTCCATCATCTACGGTATCCACTTCGATGTGGACTCCGATGTGCTCCGCCCGGACGCCACCCCGGCGCTGGAGCGGATCCTGGCGGCGCTTCAGGCGCTGGGGGACGAGGGGATGCTCATCGAGGGGCACACGGATGCGGACGGGACGGACGAACACAACCGGGATCTGTCGCAGCGCCGTGCCGATGCGGTGGTGGCCTGGCTGGTGGAGCGGGGGGTGGACCCGGCCCGGCTCATTTCCCAGGGGAGGGGCGAGGCGGAGCCGGTGGCGGACAATGAAACGTCGGCGGGGAAGGCGTTGAACCGACGGGTGGAGGTGGGGCCGCGATAGGGCTTCCTGGACCGACGGAGCAGCGGGCCGGACCGAGGCGTCCGGCCCGCTGCCAGCCCCTACCGGCCGAACGGGATCGACATGACCGGAGGGGGAGGACCCGGATCCGGCGGGCCCTGACTCTGGCCCCCGCCGGTGATCATCCGGATCAACGCCACCGCCCCGGTGGTGAGGGCCACCGCCGTGAGCCCGGTGCGGACCCGGGAGAACTCCCGGCGGTCCACCTCCAGGACCTGTGACCGGTGGAACTGCAGGGTGTCCCGGCGCCCCTCGAACACGGTCCCCGCATAGATGGCCCCCCACCCCACATCCACCTGAAGGGAGTCGGAGGTGAACGCCAGGAGCGGCCCCTCCACGCTGCGGATGGGACGCCCCACCCGCTCCGACACCGTCGTCGCGGCGGGAGCCGACAGACGCAGCCGTACATCGTCCCCCGGGGCAAGGCCGTCGCCCAGCACGGGAACGTACGAATAGCACCCCGAGAGGGGAAAGAGGAGGAGCAGGACCAGCCCGGTCCAGCGGACCGGGCTGGTCACCAGGAATGAGGAGAAGACGCGGTTCAGCACCCTGATCCCACGATATGGCAGTTGGAGGTCCGCTCGATCTGGGCGATGGGAAAGAGTGTCCCTGGGCGGGTTGCAGCCGCCCCCGCGGGGATCCAGAGCGGGGATTGGGTCCCGAACCGGTAATGGTCGGCCAGGCGGCGCCCTGTGAGGTAGAGCCCTGCCATCCTCTGGTGCCGCAGGATGTCGATGGCCGGAATCTGACCGGTGTACTCGCTCACGCCGTCCACCGACCGCACCCGGTTGATGTAGTCCCGGAAGACCGGGGTGTCCCCGTTGGCCACAAGCTCGGCTTCCGCCAGGATCAGCAGGAGCTCCCGGGCCGACACGAGGGTGATGGGGGGCCAGTTCCGGGCGGTGGTGGCTTCGTTGATGATGGCCGTCAGTGCCGGATCCGGAACCCCGTCGATGGGATCCTCCAATCGGATGCTGGCCACCTGTTTGTCGTTCTCGGTGGGGACGACGTAGGAGTCCGACGGCCGCAGCTCCAGCCGCTCGTTCACGAACCCGCCCCATGTGTTGGAGACTGTGCTCGAGGAGTAGATGAAGCGGAACTGCCAGTTGTCCGCCCCCATGGCCAGGGCCTCCAGGGCATCGGCGTTGGCCCCTGCGTCGTTGACCAGCGGCTCCGCCGGTGTGGATCCGGCGGGGGTGAGCTTGGCCCGGATGGCCCGGGCATGCCGGGTCCGGGCCCTCTGAGCGATGATGTTCTGCACCAGGGCCGCGTTCCCGGTGGCCCGGGCAATGGCGAGGGCCGAGCCCAGCGATGTGACGGCGTCATCGTAGAGCCCCAGCATGTTGGCCTCACCCACCGGCGGCGCCGCCTCCTGCCGGTCCGAGAAGGCGAAGTCCTCCCACATGTCGGCGATATACGTCCGCATGATGGCGGAATAGAGGTGGACCCGGGCCAGGAGGTCCCGGTTGGTCAGGAACCCCTCCGCGTCGAACCCGGAGAGGAGCCGTACGGCTTCGTCGGCCATCCACCGGCCTTCGCTGACCGGCCCCCAGGCCGCATCGGAGAACTCATTGGCCGGGTCCCGGAGGTCTCCGTCCGTCATCTGGATCCAGGCATCCCTGGACCCTGTGAACTTCAGTTCATCGGAGGCTGCGGAGTGCAGCATCACAGCCTCGGCGACCCCCAACTGGGTGGTGGCCAGCGATCCGTTGGCCAGGGCGGCGGCCGCAGTCGGTACCTGCAGGTCGTCCTGCACCAGGGAGTTGGGGTTCTCCACGTCCAACAGGTTCTCGCATGCCGTCAGGGTCAGGAAACCCAGGAAGAGCATGCCCAGAGCTGCCGGGTGAAGTCGGTT
>CAYQVI010000075.1:0-15584 GCA_964420725.1 uncultured Gemmatimonadaceae bacterium
CCCATGAAGCCCATCACCCCCCCCGCCCCCAACCCCAGCCAGTAGCTCTGCAGGTCGTGCTCCACCAACGGCGCCCGGATCACCACCTCGGTCCAGGGGGACCCTTTGCCTTCCTGCTCCACCGGGCGGAGGGAGAAGAGGAGGTGCGTCAACGTTCCCCAGGCCATGTCCATGTAGAAGGTTGTCCCGGAGGCATAGGCCTGCATGGAGGGGGTCTTGAAGATCAGTGTCCCGCCATTCAGCGGGTCGTCCCCCCGGGTGTCCTCCAGGACCAGGCCGTAGGGGTTGTGGGGGAGGATCCTCTGCATGGCCGCCAGGACCTCCCCGGGCTCCCTCCGGATGACGCGGGAGACGTGGATGGCGGTGTCCCGGGGGGCGAGGAGCCGACGGGCTGCCGCCCCACCCTTCCCCTTCTTCCACTCCTGACGCTTCCGGGTGACCTCCTGCTCCGCCAGCGCCATCTCCATGTATTCGGGGGAGATTCCAGCCTCCCGGGCCGCCTCGGTGACATCCTCCAGGCGGAATCCGGTCCCCATGTCCTCCCGGACCACCAGGGCCCGGCCCTCCTCCTGCCCCTCCTTCCGGCGGGCGGCCTCCAACTGGAGCTCCATGGCCCGCTCCCAGAGGGCCCGGGCCTCCTCCGCCGACAGCACACTCCCCTCCCGACTCATCGCCGCACTCCGCTGCGGGCGGGGTCCAGCGCACGGTCCTGCAGACGGCGCCGCTCCTCGGGGGTCAGGTCGGGGTTCCACTCGGTCACGGCACTCTCCCAGGAGCCATAGATGGGGTTGGGGAGGATCAGCCAGCGCTCCCCCCAGTAGTCCCGATACCGCTCCACCAGGGCCGAACGTTCCTCCCGGGAGATCCGGGCGGGGACGAAGTCGTTCAGGTCGTCTCCCGCCACCATCAGGATCCGGTACCGGGAGGCGATCCAGGCCCTCCGGGTGGTCTTGTCGCTCCCCCAGTCGGGACGCTCACTCCGGGAGAGGATCCGGTCCTCCGTGCCGTCCCCCAGGGGGAAACCCACCTCCAGGAGATTCTCCCGGGTGGCATCCTCCAGCTCCGCCTCCCGGTTCGAGACGTAGAAGACCGCCACCCCCAGCGAGTCCGCCGTCCGGGTGAACTCCAGGGCTCCGGGGAGGGGCTTCGCCCGGGCCTCCAGGACCCACTCACTCCAGCTCTCGGGGGTGAATTCCCCCTGCGCTTCGATCCGGCGGGCCTGGTAGGGGGAGTTGTCCAGCACGGTCTCGTCGATGTCCAGCACCACGGCAGGGGGGAGGTCCTGGAACCCGGAGCGCTGCTCCACCGGGGCCGCCGTCCATGCGGAATCGGCCAGCGCTTGCGGGAGGATCGCCACTCCCCAGAGGTAGGCCTGGAGGAAGAGGGCGGGAAACTCCGCCGCGGTCTGGACCCAGAGGGTGGCCCGGAGGGTCTCGTGGCGGGGTACCTCCACCGGGGAAGGGGTGCCGGGGGGCGGTGTCGAGGCACAGCCGGTCACCAGGAGGAGGGCGGGCACCAGCGCCCCCCTCCCCCATCGGCCACCCCCGGGTCCATCGCCCTTGCCGCGTCGCCCCATGCTCTCCTTCTCCGGTTCCGGATGCCGCCCCGGGCCTCCCTGGTCTCGTCAGCGCGCCTCCACCCGGACCCCGTCCGTCACCAGGTCCCCGGGATAGATCACCACCCGGTCCCCCGGCTCCAGACCCGCCCGCACCTCCACCAGTTCCGGGGTCCGCTCCCCCACCTCCACCACCACCAGCCGGGCCCGCCCGTCGTCCACGCGGAAGATGGCCCATCCCTCTCCCGATCGGAATACGGCGCTGGCCGGGACTCTCGTCACCTCGGGGGTCTCCAGCACCAGGATCTGCGACTCCACCCGGAAGCCGTCCCCCAGGGCGTCCCACCCCTCCCCCAGGGGATCGATGAGGACGTTCACCCGCTGTTCCTCCACCCCCAGCGAGGAGAGACGGGTGAAGGCGGAGGGTTCCACCCGCCGCACCTGTCCGGTGAGGGGCTCCCCCCCCCACCGCTGGAGCGTCACCGGGGCCCCCGGCGAGACCTGGACGGCATCGGTGGTGAGGAGGTCCACCACCACCTCCAGCCGGGTTGGGTCACCCACCTCCAGCAAGGGGGCTCCCGGCTGCACCGCCCCTTCACTCTCCTGGTGCACCCGGAGGACCACCCCCTCCACCGGGGAGGAGACCGGGAGCGACTCGGTGCTCCCCCCGGTGATGCGGGAGAGGGCGGCCCGGGCGGTGGCCTCCTCCGAGGCGGCGATCCGGGCCCCGCTCCGGGCCGCCTCCAGCTCCCCCCGACGGGCCCGTTCGGCGGCGGCGGCCTGCTCCACCGCAAAGGTGGAGCCGGAGATCTCCTGGAGGAGCACCCTCTGCCGGGCGGTCTCCCGCTCCGCCGCCTCCAGCGCCGCCGTGGCCCGCTCCACCTCGGCCGCCGCCCGTTCCACCCCTGCCCGGGCCGCCGCCCGTCGTCCCTCCGCTTCACTCCGGGAGCGGGCATCCAGAAGGGGGGCCGGGAGGGGGGTGATCCGGGCCACCTCCTGGCCAGCCTTCACCCGGTCTCCGGGTCGGAGCTGGATGCGGGACACCGTCCCCGCCAGGGGGGCGGCCACCACGTATCGATCCCGGACCCGGGTGACCCCGTCCTCCTCCACGATGAGACGCAGCCTTCCCCGGGTGGCCTCCGCCAGGTCCACCGGCACCGGATCCGGGAGGAGGGCCAGCACCAGCAGCACCAGGGCAGCGGCCCCGGCCACCCCCCAGAGGAGGCGCCTCCGCCCCGTACCCCCGGACTTCGTGGATTCCGTCATACTCGTCACTCCCTGGTCTTCAACACACCGATGAGATCGAGGTGGTCCAGGCGTCGCCGGACCAGGAGGGCGCTGGCCGCCCCAGCCACCAGCACCACCAGGGCGGCGATGGTATAGCTCTGCGTCGAGATGGTCAGGGGCAAGCGGTAGCGCTCCGGATCCAGGGTGGAGGCCACCCCCCGGACAAAGAGGTTCCCCAGCATCATCCCCGGAAGGAGGGCCAGGAGGATCTGCACCGCCATCTCCCCCAGGAGCACCCGGGAGATCTCCCCCCGGGTGAAGCCCAGGACCCGGAGGCTGGCCAGATCCCGGCTCCGGACCGAGAGGGCCACCCGGGCGTTGTTGTACACCACCCCCACCGCGATCACCGCGGCGAAGGCGGTGAGGAGAAGGGTCATCACCTGGAGCCCCTCGGCGCTCTGCTCCCGGAACCGCCTCACCGTCTCCTCCGGGCGACCCACCGCCACCACCTCCGGGAAGCCATCCAGGCGATCCTGGAGCCCGGCATCCAGCAACGGGTCGATACGGAGGAGCGCCGTGGAGACCGTGGGGCTCTCATCCAGGAGTCCGTTGAGATCGTCCAGCGCCATGTGCCCCTGCAGCCCGAAGAGCTCGTCCACGGTCCCTGCCACCAGGACCCGTCGGGTGGGGCGGGCCCCCTCCCGGAACTCCAGCGTCACCGAATCCCCCGGCGCCACCTCCAGGATCTCCGCCAGCTTCCGGGTGAGGACCACCCCCCCGGAGGGGAGGGGGTGCCGGACCCCCCTCCAGTCCAGGAGCTGCCGCAGCTCCGACCCCTCCTGGTATCCGGTGACGGAGCCGTCCCGCCACCGATGCCCCACCCGGAACCGGGCGGCGGTGGTGCGGATCCCCTCAGCCCGCTGCACCCCCGGGAGGTGGGCCAGCTCCCGGACCGCCCGGGTGGAGAGGGGGCGCACGAACTGAACCGCCACCTGCTCCCTCCACGCCAGCTCGAACTGGAGCTCGATGAGCCGGTCGGTGGCATCCCCCAGGAAGCGCCCCACCACCAGGATCGCCACCGCCATGGCGATCCCCAGCGCGGAGAACAGGGTCCGCAGGGGATGCCGTCCGATCTCCCTGAGCACCATCCGCCCCGATGGCCCGGTGAGAGCCCCCAGCCCCATTCTCTCGGGGAGGGAGGGGCGGTAGGTGGCAGGAGGAGCCGGCTGCATGGCCTCCGCCGGGGGGAGGCGCATGATCCCCCGGAGCGTCCCGAACCCCCCGGCCACCCCCGCCGCCGTGGCCACCACCACCGCCACCAGGAACTGCCGCCACCCCACCTGGAACTCCAGCAGCGGGAGACCGAAGAAGGTGCCGTAGAGCCCTGTCATCCCACGTCCGATCCACGCCCCTCCCACCACCCCCAGCACCGCCCCCACCGCCGTCACGGCCAGCACCATCTTCAGGTAGTGCAGCCCGATGGTCCGGTCCGGGTAGCCCAGCGCCTTCAGCGCCGCCACCTGCCCCCGCTGGAGATGCACGATGCGGGAGAGGACCACGTTCAGGAGGAAGGCCGCCACCCCCAGGAAGATGATGGGCACCACCAGGGCGAACTGGCGGAGCTGCTGCAGCTCCCCCTGGATGATGTAGTTGGAGGGCTGGAGCTCCCTCCCAACCGCCCCCAGCCCCCCGTATGGCTCCAGGACCCGGTCCACCCGGTCCGCCACCTCCCGCGCCCGGGCGCCGGGCTGGAGTCGGAGCACCAGGTCGTTGAAGGCCCCCTCCATCCGGAAGGCCGGCGCGATGGCCTCCCGGTCCATCCAGAGGACCGCGAAGCGCTCGTCGTCGGGGGCGATCCCTCCTCCCGGCGGGGTGGGGTAGATGAACTCCGGGGCGGTGGCGATCCCCACCACCCGCACCCGGCGGAGGACCCCATCCATGATCACCGGAAGGGTGTCCCCCGGCTGGACCTGGAATCGGCGGGCGAAGGCCTCCAGGAGGAGGGCCTCGTCCCCCCGGGTGGGGTCCGGCATCCGCCCCTCCCGGAGGAGGACATGGTTCAGAGGGGGCACTCCGTCCCGGGGGAGGGAGACGATCTGTCCCAGGGGAGGCTGTCCCGGGGTGTCCAGGGGGATCCGCACCGCCTCCACGATCCGGGAGTGGGCCAGCGCCACCCCGGGGAGCGCCTCCACCCTCTCCCGCACCGACTCGGGAGCCCGCTCCAGCCCCACGAACATGTCCCCGAAGCGGTAGCGCGTGTAGTACAGCTCCAGGGAGTCATCCAGCGACGCGAAGGTGCTCCGGAACCCCACGTACGCCGAGATCCCCGCCGCCACCACCAGGGCGATGGTGACCCCCTGCCCCACCATCCCCCGGAGGTCCCGGAGAAGCTTCCGGTCCAGCGCCCTCACCAGCGGATGCTCCCGGGATCGGCCCTGGAGCTGTTCACCTCATGGGAGGCGATCTGCCCGTCGGCCAGCGTCACCACCCGGTCGGCCATGGCGGCGATGGGGGCGTTGTGGGTGATGATGGCGGTGGTGGTCCCCAGCTCCCGGTTCACCCGCTCCAGCACCTCCAGCACCACGATCCCGGTGCGGAAGTCCAGCGCCCCGGTGGGCTCGTCACAGAGGAGGATCTCCGGCCGCTTCGCCACCGCCCTGGCGATGGAGACCCGCTGCTGTTCACCCCCGGAAAGCTGCGAGGGGAAGTGGTCCAGCCGGGGTCCCAGCCCCACCAGCTCCAGCGCCTCCTCCGGAGTCATGGGGTCCCGGGCGATGTCGGTGACCAGTGCCACGTTCTCCCGGGCGGTGAGGCTGGGCATCAGATTGTAGAACTGGAACACGAAGCCCACCGACTCCCGCCGGTAGCGGGTGAGTTCTGCGTCCGAGGAGAGGGGGAGGGGGCGGCCCCGGTGGAGGATCTCGCCGCTGGTGGGCGTATCCAGCCCCCCCAGGAGGTTCACCAGCGTGGACTTGCCACTCCCAGAGGCCCCCAGGAGCACCATGAACTCCCCCTCCCGCAGGGCGATATCCACCCCCCGCAGGGCATGGACATCCACCTCCCCCATACGATAGGTCTTCGTGAGGGCACGTCCTTCCAGGACCGGGGGCACATCGGAGTGTTCCGCCATGGGGTTCCGGGTAGCAAGGGCGGTGCCGTGGAGGCCCCGACATCCCAGGATGTCGAGTGGGGTGGGGCCGATGCGTCCAGTGTGTGGGGGAGCGTCCCCCGGGGGCGGTGGAGGGGAGCGGAGCCGGGCTCCGGATCCGCCACCGGTCCATTCCACCCACCATGAGGGAGGATCCATGAAGTATGCACTCCTGCTGTACGACAACGAGAAGAACGCCGATCCGGACGAGGACCTCACTCCCTGGCACGAGTTCACCGACGCCCTGATGAAGGCGGGGGTCCTCCGGGGTGGGGAGGCCCTCCATCCCACGCCTGCGGCCACCACCGTCCGCCTGCAGGGGGGGCGGGTGGTGACCACCGACGGTCCCTTCGCCGAGACGAAGGAGCAGTTGGGGGGCTTCTACCTCATCGAGGTGGAGAACCTGGACGAGGCCATCGCCTGGGCGGCAAAGGTCCCCTCGGCGGCCAGTGGGCCCGTGGAGGTCCGCCCGGTGTGGGCGATCGGTTGAGGGGCTCTCCCCAGGACCACCCCCTCTCCGGCCTTCCGGAGCGGGCCGGAGAGGTGGTGGCGGAGCTCTTCCGGCGGGAGCGGGGGGCGCTGTTGGCCCCCCTGATCCGGCTGTGCGACGGGGACTACGAGGGGGCGGAAGATGCCCTGGCGGAGGCCGTGACGGCTGCGCTCCGGCGCTGGCCCGTGGACGGAATCCCGGAGCGACCGGTGGCCTGGATCGCCACCGCCGCCCGGAACCGGGCGCTGGACCAGCGGCGCCGGCGGCGGGTCCGGGGGATCTCGCTCCCTCCGGAGGAGCTGGACCGGGGGGAGGGGCCCGGGGTGCCCACCGGCCTCCCGGATCACGGCTGGGGAGTGGAGGATGACCTCCTCCGGCTGATCTTCACCTGTTGCCACCCGGCGCTCTCTCCGGAGGCCCGGGTGGCCCTCACCCTGCAGGCGGTGGCGGGGCTCACCGCCCGGGAGATCGGTCGGGCCTTCCTGGTGCCCGAAGCCACCATGGCCCAGCGGCTGGTCCGGGCCAAGCGGAAGATCCGGGACGCGAGGATCCCCTACCGGATCCCTCCCCCGGAGCTCCTCCCCCAGCGCCTGGACTCCGTCCTGGAGGTGGCCTATCTCATCTTCAACGAAGGGTACGCCGCCACCGGCGGAGACGGCCTGGTGCGGAGCGAACTCTGCACCGAGGCCATGGGGCTGGGACGGTCACTGGTGCGCCTCCTCCCCGGGGAGCCGGAGGTCCTGGGGCTGATGGCCCTGATGCTCCTCCATGACGCCCGCCGCCCCGCCCGTACGGACCCGGAGGGGCGGATGGTCCTCCTGGAGGAGCAGGACCGGGGTCTGTGGGACCGGGCCGCCATCACGGAGGGGGTGGAGATGCTGGACCGGGCGCTGGTACACCGTCGACCGGGCCCCTACCAGGTGCAGGCTGCCATCGCGGCACTCCACGGCACCGCCTCCACCCCGGAGGCCACCGACTGGATGCAGATCGCCGCCCTCTACTCCCGCCTCCACTCCCTCCTCCCCACCCCGGTGGTGGCGTTGAACCGGGCAGCGGCAGTGGGAATGGCGGTGGGGCCGGAGGCCGGCCTGGAGCTGCTGGACGCCCTGGCGCAGGACGGGGGCCTGGAGGGCTACCACCTCTTCCACGCCGCCCGGGCAGACCTGCTCCGGAGGAGCGGCCGGAGGGGGGAGGCGGCGGAGGCCTATCGGGCGGCCCTTCGCCACGTGTCCAACCCGGTGGAGCGGGCCTTCCTCCTGCACCGGCTGCAGGGGGTCACCGCCCCCCCGGAGGGCTCAGGCGAGGTCTGAGCGCCAGGGTGAAGAGCCCGATGTCCCGCACCACCCCGGCGTTCCCCCCACCGACACCGCACCGTCCATCCAGAGGGCCCCTCCGTACAGGTCCGCAATGGCGCGGCCCCATCGGTCCTCGGCGATCAGCGGGGCCGCTCGTTCCGGTCATGTCCGACCCCGGCGGCAGCAGTGGGTTCAGGATCATTTCGTTACAGTGCCCGGAGCGGTGGATGGGCCACCCACTTCCCCGTGGACCAAGGGGGGAACAGTGGGGTTCGATCACACTGGCCCCCGGCCCCGGCGTCATGTACTCTGACCCATGGTTCAGCGGCAGGCCCGAGTCCCGTTTCCGGGTCCCTGGAGTCGATGCAATGTTCCCCACCATGTCCCTCCCACGCTCCCCCCGGCGGAACCGGCATCGGCCCTGGTCCCTGCTGGGCGGGGTCTGCCTGCTGCTGCTGGCCTCCACGGCGCCGCTGGTGGCCCAGGACGTGGAGTACGGAGCCCTCTCCGGAGTTGTGGTGGACCAGGAGTCCGGAGAGGCGGTGGAGGGGGCCAGGCTGGGACTGCTGGGTCCGGAGGAGCGGTTCGAGGCGGTGAGCGATCCGGAGGGGGCCTTCCGCTTTCCGGTGGTCCCGGTGGGAAGCTACGCCTTCCGGGTGGAGCATCTGGCCTATGGAACCGTCACCTCGGCCGTGGATGTCTCCGCCGACGAGGAGACGGTCATCCGGGCGGTGGTCTCCACCAGCGCCATCCTCCTGGAGGCGGTGGAGGTGACGGTCCTCTCCCGTCGGGAGGAGGAGATCCGGGCCCGGGGGACCCGCCGCAACGAGATCACCCGGGACCTCATCATGGCCCCGGGGAACACCCAGTTGAACCTGGCAGAGATCGTCCGGAAGTACGTGCCGGGGGTCCAGGTGCGGAACCGCGGCGCAGGCACCACCTGTCTCGAGTTCCGGGGCCCCTCGTCGCTCCAGCGGGATCGGGAGGGGTGCCGCTCCCCCGCGGTCTACATGGACGGCGTCCCGGTCATGGCCCCCGCCACCCTCTACGCCCAGCTCCCTCCCGAGACCATCGAGCGCATGGAATTCCTCTCCCCTGCGGAGGCCGGTGCCCGCTACGGGACGGGCTCCATGTTCGGGGTACTGCTCATCGAGAGTCGACGCCCCGGAAGCGCCCTGGACCGGGAGACGGCCGAGATCGCCCGGCGCCTCGAGGAGGGATATCGCCACGACTGGGGCACCGAGACCTCATCCCATCCATGGGCCAGGGTCCTGCTCACCTCCGCGGCGGCCAATGCGGCGGGTCTCGCCCTGGGGACCGCCGCCGCAGGCCGCTGCATCCAGGAGAGCCCCCGGGCCGACGGCTTCGTCTCGAACTGCGGGGGGATGGCCACCACCTCGATGGCGGGGATCGCGCTGCTTGTCCCGGCGCTCTCCTCCAGTCTGGCCGCCCGGTATGCCGGGAGCACCAGCAGCAGTCGTGGGCGCTTCACGGCCGCTGCCACCCTCTCGGCCCTGGCCCTCATGCCGGGTTACGGCATGATCCTCAGCTCCAACGGGGACATGTCCTCGAGCCCCGCGGTGGCAGGGCAGATCATGCTGGCGGTGGGCACCCCCCTGGCGGTGACGCTGGCGGACTACCTCTTCCGCAGGCGCTTCTGAGGCCGGCCTCCCCGGTCACCCTCCGCTCCTCCCCAGCCTCCTCCGCAGTTCCCGCTCCCTGAAACGGAAGATCCCCTTCAGCATCCGTCGCACCAGGAGCCGGTCCCCAGCCACCCCACCAAGCCCCCGGTACCAGACCCGGTCCACCACCCGGGTCCCCTCCCCCGCCGGCTCGAACTGGTGTTCATGCTCGAAGTAGCGGTAGGGCCCCCTCTCCTGGACATAGGTGAAGATCCTGGGGGGCGCCCAGTCCACCACCCGGCTCCGCCAGGGAAAGCGAAGCCCGAAGAGGGCCATCCGATAGTCGATGGCGGCCCCCTCCTCCATCTCCGGGAGTTCCGGGGAGAGGATCGTCAGGGAGAACCAGGGGGGCGTCACCGGATCCAGGTTCCGGGCGTCCGCCAGGAAGGCGAAGACCTGGTCAGGGGGCGCGGGGAGCCAGAGCTCGGTCTGGAAGAACCCCGCCTTCCTGCGAGCGGCGGCGGAGACCTCTGCCGAGGGGGAGATGCTCATTCGAAAAAACGGGAAAGGGGGACCGGAGGCACGCCCCGAAGCGCACCGGGGGGTAGCGCTACCCCCGGGGGCGACGGCGGTTCTTCCCCCCACTCCCCCGTTTCGCCGGACCCTCCAGCCGGGCAGTGGTGCAGGCCCTGGGCTGGCACCCCGCCCGACGAGCCCAACCCCGCCAGGAGGGGCCATGCCCTGCCCGGCCATCCACCAGCCAGTCGGCGGCATGGGCCATCTCGTGGAGGAGGGTGTCCAGGAGGAGGTGGTGGTTGGCCGCCCGGAGGAGGAGGTGGTTCAGGGCGATCTCCACCACCACACGCTCTCCGCCGGGGCTCGTGCCCGGACGCATGTGCCCCAGCCGCCGACGCATCCGGCTGCTGAGGCGGATGGGCACCTCGAGGGGGAGGCACCCATCGAACCGTTCCTCGTTGAAGCGCCGGTAGAGGGAGAGGATCCTGGTCCGCTCCTCCACCCCCCCCACGCAGGACGGCAGTCCCCCCGGGGTCGCCGGCGGTGCCCCTCCCCCCCCTTTCCCCGGCCTCCCCCGGGCCACCGCCATGGCAGCCAGGACCTCCACCTCCCGGAGCCGCCCGATGGCCTCCACCACCGGCGTCCACTCCCGGACCCGTCGGGCCGCCCGACGCCGCCCCTCGGCATCCCGGGAACTCCCCGCCAGAAGGGCGAAGGCATCCAGCAGGATGGGGGGGGAACCGGCGTAGGCGGCGTGGAGGTTCAGGGTCCGCCCCCGGTCCGTGAGGGACCAGAGGACCGTTCGATTCCGGCGGAAACGGACCCGCTGGAGCCGGGTGGCCCCCCGGTCCCGCAGAGCGGCCAGGAACTCCCCGGCAGTGGCGGCCGGGGACCCCACCCCGGAAGACCGACCGGCGGCGGGAGGCGGGGCTCCGGAATCCGGAACCACGCCCCCGCCGCCGAAGAGATCCATCTGCGGGGTGGTACCTGCCATGCCTGATGCCGTCCCAGGAGCCTGCGACCGG
Source organism: uncultured Gemmatimonadaceae bacterium (assembly GCA_964420725.1). Lineage (GTDB taxonomy): Bacteria > Gemmatimonadota > Gemmatimonadetes > Longimicrobiales > Gaopeijiaceae > CAYQVI01. The sequence continues at coordinate 10,879 of CAYQVI010000075.1, forward strand.
GGAAGTGGCCTCAGCGCCCCTCGGCCCCGGCGCCCGTGCCGCCCCCGGGATTGACGGTCGGGTCGATGTGCTCGAACACCGAGCGGCTCCCGGAGCGATCGAAGGCCACCACGTCATAGGACTCGGGGTTCGGGCCCTCCATTCCGGGGGATCCGATGGGCATCCCTGGCACCGCGATCCCGGCCACCGCCGGGCGCTCCGCCAGGAGCCTGCGGATGGAGCCCGCCGGCACATGCCCCTCCACCACGTAGCCGTCCACCGTGGCGGTATGGCAGGACATGAGGTCCGAGTCCACACCGAGGCTGGCCTTCACCGCATTCAGGTTCGAGAGATCCTGAACCTCCACCACGAAGCCCTGCTCCCGGAGGTGATCCACCCATCCGGAGCAGCATCCGCAGGTGGGGGTCTTGTAGACCTGCACCACCCCGGGCCCCGAGTCCAGAACCACGTCCGGGGCATCCGCCAGGTCCATGGCGACGGCCGGGGAGGCCTGCGCCGGTGCGTCGGCCCGCATGAAGAGGGACACACCCAGGACCCCGAGGAACAAGACCAGCGCCATCATCATCGTCGAACGATTCACGATTCGTCTTCTCCGTCATTCTGCAGATCCAGCTCCCCCGGTGGGGGAAGGGATCACTGCATGGTGGAGGCCATGCCGGCCTGGGCAAGGAGGATCAGGAGGGCCCGCTGGATCCCCTGCGGTCCTTCCCGGTTGATGAAGTACTCGTCCAGGGAGTGGGCATTGGCTCCCGTTCCCCCGCCGCCAATGGTGATGGAGGGGATCCCCAGGGCAATCGGAACGTTCGAGTCCGTGGAGGACCGCCCCAGGGTGGCAAGCCCCCCGGTGATCTCCGTGGCGGCGATGGCCCGCTTCACAAAGGGGTCGTCCTCTGGCACCTCGCCGGAAGGCCGCTCCCCGATCTTGTCCACCTTCACCGTCAGGGCTTCCCCCCGCCGGCGCACCTCGTTGGCCTCAGCCAGCCCGTCCTGCATCGCCTGCAGGAAGAGGGCATCGATGGCATCCAGGGCCTCCGGGCTCTCGGAGCGCATGTCCACCTCCATCCAGGCCTCGAAGGGGATGGAGTTCACCGAGGTCCCGCCGCCGATCCGTCCCACGTTGTAGCTGGTCCGGCTCCCGGGGGCCGAGGTGAACCCGTCCGCCGCAGCGTCGAACAGCTCCACCGCCCGACCCAGGGCATGGATGGGGTTCCCCAGCCCGAAGGCTCCCCAGGAGTGCCCCCCGGGCCCCTCGAAGGTGACCCGGTAGCGATAGGAGCCCAGCCCGGCGTTGGTGATGCCATGCCGCCCCAGCCCGTCGATGGAGATGAAGGCGTCGATGGCGGGTCCCCCCTCCCGGAAGAGGTGCTTCACCCCCCGGAGATCGCCCAGCCCCTCCTCACCCACCGTACCCACGAACCAGACGTCCTGCTGGGTGCGGATCCCATTGGCATTCAGGGCCCGGAGGATGGCCAGCACGGCGGTGAGTCCACGGGTGTCGTCGCCGATCCCCGGCGCGAACAGGGTGTCTCCCACCTGCCGGATGCGAACGTCCGTGTCCTCCGGGAAGACGGTGTCCAGATGGGCGGAGAGAACCAGGGTCCCCTCACCGGAGCCACGGCGGAGGCCGATGACATTCCCCTCCTCATCCACCCAGGAGGAGTCCACCCCGATCTCCTCCAGGCGGGCCCGGAAGTGCCGTCCCCGCTCCTCCTCCATGAACGGAGGCGCCGGAATCTCGGTGAGGGTCCGCAGATCCTGCATGGTTTCCGCGTCGTTCTCCTCCAGGTACCGGAAAGCCGCCTGGACCCGGGGGTCCTCCATGATGGACCGGACCTCGGCCACCACGGCGGGGTCACCAGGAACCTGGGCCGCCAGCGGCGTGGTCGTGGCGACCAGGGCTCCGATGACGAAGAGTAGACCTCCGCCGGGGGAGGGCTTCGAACGAGCGGTCCGGGTCATCGCATGTCTCCGTGCACGATCTGGAAAGGTGTCGGCCCGACGGCCACGCACCAATGCCGGGAGGATACGCCGGCGGACCCCACCCCTCAAGGTCTGGCGACGCTGCCCGGCATCCTGGAACCGAAGATGGGGAGACTCACCCCCGCCATCAGCAGGGGGTATACACCGAAATCCTCGAAACGGGCCTCCATCGCCAGGCGCTCCTGCTCCACATCCGCCTGAAAGGTGGGGTTTCCCCTCTCGGCCCCCATCACCTCGACCCGGACCCGGGGGCTCCCCCAGAGGGCCACACCGGCGTCCACCCAGAACTCCACCCGCCCCCGGGAGGGATTCCCCCCCCACCCCACCCCGAACCAGGGGACCGTGGAACGCCCCTCCGCCCGGGCCTCCAGTCGCCCCACCCGGCGGGAGGGGTAGAGGTTGGTACCCACCGCCACATCCCCAGGGCCCCGGGCCATCAGGATGTCCCCGGTCTCCATGGACACCTGGTCAAGCAGGATCAGTGCCCCCGCTGACACCCTGAGTCCTCCACCCCTGGGATGGACGTCCGCCCCCAGGAGGAGGAGGGGAGAGGGAAAGGACACGGTGTAGTCCAGGCCGCCGAACCGGGCCTCGAAGCTCCGGGGCATGGCGTGGAGCCCCCCCCGGAGCCCCAGCCGCGGGGAGAGGGCTCCCGCCGCCTGGATCCCCCCACCCATGGACCCCACGGAGAACTGGAGCCCGACACCCCGGGGAGCCTGTCCTTCCAGCGATCCCGTGGCGGCGAGAAGAGCCACAAGGACCCGGGCCGTCATCCGCATGATTACCGACACCATCCTCCTCTGTCCGCGGGTCGCCGGAGGCCGTCCCTACAAACCGGAAAAGGACGGAGCCCCGGGGGGAATGACCCCCGGGGCTCCGGATTCGGCTCGGGGACGCGTTGCCCCGGACCCCTTCCCGGATCACTTGACGAACAACATGTCCCGGTAGCTGGGCAGAGGCCAGAGATCGTCGGGGACGATCCGCTCCAGCCGGTCGGCCACATCCCGCACGGCACTCATGGCGGGGATGATGTTGGAGCGCATGTGCTCGGCCTTCTCGCCGATCTCGTCCCCTCCCAGCTTCGCGTTCTCCGCCACCAGCGCGGCCACAGCCTGGCTGAACTCGTCCACCAGGTCCCGGAGTTCGTGGAGCACGCCCTCCACCCCGGTGACCTTCAGGTCCAGCTCATCGGCCCGCTCGGCTACCTCCAGGAGTTCCCGCATGTAGCGCACGGCAGCCGGGAAGACCATGGTCCGGGCCATCTCTGCGGTGGTCTCCCCCTCGATGTTGATGGTCTTGAAGTACTGGTCCAGCGCGATCTCCTTCCGGGACTCCAGCTCGCGGTGGGAGAGGACGCTGTACTTCTCGAACAGCGCCACATTCTTCGGATCCGTGAGCCCCGGAAGGGCATCCATGGTCCCCTTGAGGTTCAGGAGGCCGCGGCGCTCCGCCTCCTCCCGCCACTCATCGCTGTAGCCGTCGCCGTTGAAGATGATCCGCTTGAACTTCGGGACCTCCCGGGCCAGGTAGGTGCGCAGTGCCTCTCCGATGGAGAGCCCCTTCGCCATCTCCCCTTCCAGCTCCGTCACCATCTCGTCCAGCGACTCGGCCACGATGGTGTTCAGCACCGTGGCGGGGAAGGACACGGACTGGGCCGAGCCCAGCGCCCTGAACTCGAACTTGTTCCCCGTGAAGGCGAAGGGGGAGGTCCGGTTCCTGTCCCCGGCGTGCTGGGGGAGCTTCGGGAGCACCGGAGATCCCAGACCCAGCAGCCCTCCCTTCCGGCTGGAGCTGGCCGATCCCCCCCGCTCGATCTGCTCGTAGATGTCCGTGAGCTGATCGCCCAGGAAGACCGAGATGATGGAGGGAGGCGCTTCATTGGCCCCCAGCCGGTGGTCGTTCCCGGCATGGGCGATGGAGGCCCGGAGCAGATCCTGGTGCCGCTCCACCGCCTTGAGCACCGCGGAGCAGAAGAACATGAACTGGAGGTTCTCGTGGGGGGTCTCCCCCGGCTCCAGCAGGTTGGCGGTGTCCGTGGCGAAGGACCAGTTCAGGTGCTTCCCGCTCCCGTTCACCCCGGCAAAGGGCTTCTCGTGGAGGAGACACACGAAGCCGTAGGCTCGGGCGGTGTTCCGGAGGACGGACATCATGAGCTGCTGATAGTCCGCCGCGAGGTTGGCCTCCGCGTAGACGAAGGCCATCTCGAACTGGCTGGGGGCCACCTCGTTGTGCCGGGTCTTCACCGGGACGCCCAGCTTGTAGAGCTGGTCCTCCACCTCCTGCATGAACTGCAGCACCCGGCCGGGGATCGTCCCGAAGTAGTGGTCCTCCAACTCCTGGCCCCGGGGGGGCTTGGCACCCAGGAGGGTCCGGTTGGAGCTGATGAGATCCGGGCGGCGGTAGAAGAACTCCTGGTCGATCAGGAAGAACTCCTGCTCCGGTCCCATGGTGGCCTTCACGCGCTTCGCCTCCACCCCGAACAGGGCCAGCGCCCGACGGGCCTGGGTATCCAGCGCCGAGACGGAGCGGAGCAGAGGGATCTTCTGGTCCAGCGCCTCACCGGTCCACGAGGTGTAGGCCGTGGGGATGGCCAGGAAGGAGCCGCCGGGCCCCTCCACGATGAAGGCCGGGGACGTGGGGTCCCACGCGGTGTAGCCCCGGGCCTCGAAGGTGGCCCGCAGCCCGCCCGACGGGAAGGAGGAGGCGTCGGGCTCCCCCTGCACCAG
>CAYQVI010000076.1:0-15361 GCA_964420725.1 uncultured Gemmatimonadaceae bacterium
CCCCACCCGCCCCCGGAGCTGGTGGAGCTGGGACAGCCCGAACCGCTCGGCGTGCTCGATGACCATGACGGTGGCGTTGGGGACGTCGATCCCCACCTCGATCACCGTGGTGGCCACCAGGAGATCCAGCTCTCCGTCCCGGAAGGCCCGCATCACCTGGTCCTTCTCGTCGGCGGGGAGCTTCCCATGGAGCAGCCCCAGGCGGCGGTCGGGGAAGACCTCGGAGGAGAGGCGCTGGAACTCCGCCGTGGCGGAGCGCAGATCCACCTTCTCGGACTCCTCCACCAGCGGATAGACGATGTACCCCTGCCGCCCGGCCTCCATCTCCTTCTCCAGGGCACGGTACACCTCCTCCCGGCGCCCCCCGCTCTTCAGCACCGTCTTCACCGGCGTCCTCCCTGGGGGGAGCTCGTCCAGGAGGCTCAGCTCCAGGTCGCCGTAGAGGGTCAGCGCCATGGAGCGGGGAATGGGGGTGGCGGACATCACCAGCACATCCGGGCGCCCCTGCTCTCCCAGCGCCATCCGCTGCCGTACCCCGAAACGGTGCTGTTCGTCCACCACCACCAACCCCAGGCGGGGGAAGCGCACCGAATCCTGGATCAGGGCATGGGTCCCCACCACGAGCTGCGCCCGGCCGCCGGCCACCCGCTCCAGGACCCGCCGGCGCTCCGCCGCCCCGAGACGTCCGGTGAGGAGCTCCACCTCCACCTCCAGCCCCGCTGCCTCCACCAGCCCCCGGATGGTGCGATGATGCTGCTCCGCCAGGAGTTCGGTGGGGGCCATGAGGGTGGCCTGGTGCCCGCTCTCGGCGGCCAGGAGCATGGCGAAGAGGGCCACCACCGTCTTCCCCGAGCCCACGTCCCCCTGGACCATCCGGTGCATCCGCCGGGACGAGGTCATGTCCTGGACGATCTCACGGAGGACCCGGGTCTGGGCTCCGGTGAGCTGGAAGGGGAGCGCCTCGTGGAGGGGGCGGAGAAGCGCGTTACTCCGCCGGAACACGATCCCCGGCTCCTGGATGGACTCCCGCCAGCGGACCTGCGCCTGGAGGAGCTGGAGGAAGAAGAACTCGTCGAAGGCCAGGCGCCGCCGTCCCTCCTCGGCATCCGCCAGGGAGGTGGGGCGGTGGAGGGCCGTGAGCGCCTCCACCAGGCCGGGGAGAGCCAGCTCCTCCCGGAGTTCCGGCAAGAGGTACTCCTCCTCGGCGAGGAAGGGGAGCTGGGTGTCCAGGTTCTTCCGGAAGATCTCCCGAAGCACCCACTGGGGGAGCTCTTCCGAGGCGGGATAGGTGACGAAGATCGTCCCCGTGGGATCGTCCTCCCGCCCGGCCTCCCCCTCCTTTCCCCGGGCCATCAGGGTGAACTCCCGGGGCTGCATCTGCCGCCCGTGGAAGAAGCGCACCGGGCCGGTGGCCAGGATCAGGTCCCCCTCCCGGAGCTTCCTCTCCAGCCAGGGCTGCCCCGGCCAGGCGCAGGTGATCATCCCCGAATCGTCCTGGAGGATGGCCTGGAAGATCCGGAGCCCCGCCCGGGTGGGGATCACCCCCATGCTCCGGATCCGCCCCAGGATCGTGGCGTCCTCCCCCACCTCCAGCGACCCCACGGGACGGACGGCGGAGGCGTCGTCGTAGCGCCGAGGGACGTGGAAGAGCAGGTCCCGGGCGGTGAGGACTCCCAGACGCTGGAGCTGCTCCGCCCGCACCGGACCCACCCCCTTGAGGAACTGCACCGGGGAATCCAGGCGGGACCAGGTCATCCGCAGGCTACTCCTGGAAGACCCCGTCCAGGAAGGCCTCGGGGTCGAAGGGGGCCAGATCGTCGATCCCCTCCCCCAACCCCACCAGCCGGACGGGGAGATCCTGTTCCGCCTTCAGCGCCACCACGATACCACCCCGCCCCGTGGAATCGGCCTTGGCCAGGATGATCCCGGTGAGCTCCACGGCCTGCCCGAAGGCCTCCGCCTGCCGCAGCGCATTCTGCCCCACGGTGGCATCCAGTACGATGAGGGTTTCGTGGGGGGCGCCGTCGATCTTCTTCCGGATCACCCGGTCCACCTTCCGGAGCTCGTCCATGAGCCCCTTCTGGGTGTGCAGCCTCCCCGCAGTGTCCACGATGACGGTATCACACCCCCGCCGCTCGGCCGCCTCCAGGGCGTCGAAGGCCACAGCGGCGGGATCTCCCCCCTGCTGGCCCCGGATGACCTCGACACCGGCCCTCTCTCCCCACCGGGCCAGCTGCTCCACGGCCCCGGCGCGCCAGGTGTCACCCGCGGCCAGGAGTACCTTCCTCCCCTCCCCCTTCAGGCGATGGGCCAGCTTCCCGATGGAGGTGGTCTTCCCCACCCCGTTCACCCCCACCACCAGGTAGACCGTGGGCGGGGAGGGGGCCACCCGGAGCGGTTCCGGGGCGGCGCCCAGGATCGTCCGGACCTCCTCCCGGAGGGCGTCCCGGAGCTCGGCGCCCCCACGGACCTTCCCCTGCCGGGCCCGGTCCTCCACCCGCTCCACCAACCGGAGGGTGGCCTTCACCCCGAAGTCCGCCTGGAGGAGTCGCTCCTCCAGCGTCTCCAGCGACTCGTGGTCCATCCCCCCCACGGCCACCCGGACGTCGGTGAGGGCCAGGTCCACCAGCTTCTTCCAGAAGCCCTTCTTCTCGTCGTCCCTGCGCTTGATCCGATTCAGCATGATGCCTCGAATGTCCGTCCCATGGGGCTCATCACCTCAACCCCTGGCGCCGCCTGCCGATCCACTCCCCGCAGAGGAGCCCCAGTAGGAGGAGGAAGGGGAAGGGGTGGGTCCGGAGGGGCCGCCCCCCCCGGACGGTGGCTCCACCGGCGGCGGTGCTGTCCGCCGCCACCGCAGCGACGGCCCCCGCCAGGTCCACCGGAAGGGGGATCATCTCCCCCGACCACCCCTCCACATGCAGAACGCCTGCCCCCAACTCCTCTACCCCTCCTTCGCCCCCCGAAGCCTGCCACCGGTAGCTCCCCGGGGGAAGGGGGGAGCCGGTGAGTCGACCCTCTTCGGAGACCGTGAGCAGGGTGTCCATGGCCATCTCCCCGGCATCGGCTGTGGCCGGAGACTCCGCCTCCCCCGACGGGAGCGGGGAGACGGAGATCCGCACCTCCTCCCCGGATCGCCCGGACGCGGTCCAGACCGGCTCCCCTCCCCTGGGGACCACCGGGGTGGGGAGTCGGACCTCGATCCCTCCGGCCAGGGCCCTCCCGGAGAGAAGCCACCCTCCCACCCCCGCCCAGAGGCGCCGGTACACTTCCCGGGGGGGGCCGTCCCTGAACGCCCAGCCCCAGAACCCCCGGGCCAGTGCCACCGCCTGCCGCCGCCCCTCGTCCTCCCGGAAGACCAGGATGGGCTGCACGCCTCCCCGACCCTGGAGCTGGGCCACAAGGGGAGATGCCAGGGTGGAGCCCGGGGAGAGCGTCAGGAGGGGCCCCAGCGGCGGAAGCCCGGTGAGGGGCACCCCCGCCAGTTCCGCTGCCACCGGGGAGGAGGGGGTCTCCGGGGACACGATCCACTCCCCTGGGACCACTCCGCCCACCGGGACGCCGGCCAGGGCCGCCCCCGCACCATCCCGGGGGAAGAGGAGGAGTCGGGGTGCGGCCCCGGCGGCGTCCACCAGCCACTGGGGGAGGGTCCCCTCCACCCCGTGAAGCACCAGGAGTTCGGCCTGCTCCACGGCCCGGCGCACGGTGGCGGCGTCGGCGTCGGGATCCCCGGTGGCTCCGGGCTCCATGGCAAGGAACCGTCCGGGCCCTGCGGCCAGGAATCCCCTGGAGGGGAGTCCGGTGACATCCCTCAGGAGGGGAAGGAGGAAGCGGGGCTCGAAGTCCGGAAGCAGCGAGAGGAGCACCAGCCCTCCCTCGTCGGCGTCCACATCCACCACCTGGATGCGATGGTCGTCGAGGGGGAACCCGTCCCCCTCCAGGACCACCCGGGCCGTGTACAGCACCGGACCCGAGGAGGAAGGGGGTGGCAGGGGTACTCGGAGGGCCACCGTGCGCCCCGGGGCGGGAAAGGGCGCCTGGGCAACGGCCACCAGGCGGCCATCCTCACGGAGCTCCACGGCAACGCTGTCCCCTTCGGAAGCCCCGGCGCCCTCCAGGCCATCCCCTGCACTGCCGAAGAGGGTCACCGCCGCGGAGAGGGGTTCCTCCCGGGGCGACGAGGGCGGAAGCTCGAAGGCGGCGACCCCCACGTTCCGGACCTCCGATCCCACATCCTCCAGGGTCAACTCCACCCCCAGCCGCTGCGCCACGGCGGCGGCGGCATCCGGATCCGCCAGGCGGAAATCCGAGACGACCGTGACCTCCCGGGCCCCCAACTCAGCGGCCCGGGCAAGGGCGGGGGCCAGTGTGGTGGTCAGCCCCTCCGCCTCGTCCGGGATCCCGGGCGCGGAACCCCGGCCAGCGCCGAAGGAGAGGACCCGCCCCCCCTCCGATTCCAGCCGGGCCGCCAGCGCCGTCCCCCGGGACCAGGCATCCCCCCCCTCCGGGGCTGCCGCCGTCATGCTCAGGGAGCCGTCCAGGAGTACCACGGATGGGCGGCCGCCGGGGAGATCTCCGGCGGGGACCTGGGGATTCCAGAGGAGAAGGAGAAGGAGGGCCAGGGAGAGACCCCGCAGGAGAGCCAGGATGCTCCCCCCCTTCACCGCCGGTTCACGTCGGCGGTAGACCCAGAAGGGATAGGCGAGAGCGGCTGCCACCAGCAGGCCAAGTGCCACGATGGAGAGGGGGGGCATGGAAGGTCACCCCCTCCGGAGGCTGGGAGTGTCGCAGGTGGCCGGACCCCGGAAGGGGTCCAGGGTCACTGGGAGTCCCCCTCCCCCCCGACCGTGGCAACACCCCCATCGGCCTCCGCCATGCGAAGCACGGGGGCGAAGCCCGTCCGCTCCTTCAGGAGAGCGATATGGGCATCCCTCTGCGCCAGCCAGGCATCCCACGCGTCCTGGGGAACCGGATCCCCCGCCGGGAGATCGATTGAGAGAGGGTCCAGCACCGCCCCGTTCCGCCGCAATTCGTAGTGGACATGGGGTCCTGTGGCCAGTCCTGTCATCCCCACCGCCCCGATCCGCTGCTCCTGGGCCACCCGGCTCCCCACCCGTACATCCGGGGCGAAGGCGCTGAGGTGGGCATACCGGGTGGTGAATCCTCCGGTGTGCCGGATCTCCACCATGTTGCCGTACCCCCCGGAGACCCCCCGGAAGGTGACCACCCCGTCCGCCGTGGCATAGACCGGGGTACCGGTGGGGGCGGCGAAGTCCACGCCGTTGTGGGCCCGGATCCGGTTCAGGACCGGGTGGAAGCGGGCCGACGAGACCCTCGAGCTGATCCGGGAGAACTCCACCGGTCGCCTGAGGAAGCTCCGCCGGACCGATTTCCCGTCCAGGTCGTAATAGGTCCCCTGTCCGTCCCCATCGGGATCGAAATGGACCGCCACCACACTCCGCCCCTGGTTGATGAGCTCGGCCGAGAGCACGGTCCCCGAACGGGTACTCCCATCCGGCCGGACCTGCCGCTCGTAGACCACCCGGTAGATGTCCCCGGGCTGGATCTGGCGGGTGAAGTCGATCTTCCACTGGAAGATCTTGTCCAGGTGGTCGATGAGGCGGATCCGGTCGTTCCGCTCCACCCCCTCCAGCGCCGGGTCCGTGAGGATGGCGGTCCACAGGACCGACTGGATCATCCCCGACGTGGCCACCGTGTCGATCTGCACCGGGGTGGTGACCATCTCGGACCGCCAACCCACGGCTTCGTCCCGGACCAGCCGGACCGTCTCATCCCGGTTCAATGCCACATCCAGGGCACGGAGCACCCCGTCGGACTTCTGCCTCCGGAGGGTGATCTCCGTTCCTGCCTGGAGCCGCCGGGGGCTGGCCTGCTCCTGGAAGGCGGTGAGGACCCCCTGCTGGTCATTCCCATCCAGTTCCGCCGCGGACAGAACCGCCCCGAAGGTGTCGCCACGCCCCAGGATCCTCACCTCGAAGCGATCCGGGGGCGTGGCGAAGACGGGTTGCAGCGTCCCCACGTCCACCGTGGAACGGTTCATCCCGAAGGCCAGGAACCCGAGGGCCAGGACTCCCCCGATTCCCAGGAGAGTCCCCCCCGGCTTGGGTCCGAACCAGTTCATCCGTTCTCCGCGTCAGGCCATCGACCCCACCGAAGCCCCGGGGACCCCCCCGGGCTCAGTCGAGCTGACGGCGAATGAAGGTCGGGATGTCCAGCTCCCGGAGCTGCTCCGGGGCCACCACCCGCTCAGGCATTCTTGATGCCGGCACCACGGTTGCGCCACCCCCCGCCCCCGCGACACGGCGAACCGGCTGCACTGCCGGGGCCTGCTGGACCTGCTGTACCGGCGGCGCCGGCGGCGCCTGCCGACGGAAGTCGGGGCGGATCACCGATTCCTGCGCCCGCCGATCGTCCTCGGTCTCGAAGCCGGTGGCGATGACGGTGACCCGGACCGAACCCTCCAGCGACGGATCCTGCACCGCACCGAAGATGATCTCCGCGTCGTCGCCGGCCTCTTCCTGAATGATTGTAGAGATCTGCGTGACCTCGTCAATGGCAAGGTCCATTCCACCGGTGATGTTGATGAGCACGCCCTTGGCCCCCCGGATGGAAATGTTGTCCAGGAGCGGGGAGCTGATGGCTTCCTGGGCGGCTTCCTGCGCCCGGTTCTCCCCTTCGCCGATGCCGGAGCCCATCAGCGCGGCCCCGCGACAGGACATGATTGTCTGCACATCGGCAAAATCTACGTTCACCTCGCCAGTGACCCGGATGAGGTCCGAGATCCCCTGGGTGGCGTGGAGGAGCACCTCGTCGGCCTTCTTCAGGGACTGGCTGAAGGAGGTCCCCTTCCCCACCACCGAGAGGATCCGGTCGTTGGGAACGACGATCATCGTGTCCACGGTGCGCCGGAGCTCTGCCAGCCCCTGTTCCGCCTGCCGGAGCCGCTTCTTCCCCTCGAAGGAGAAGGGCTTGGTGACAATGGCGATGGTGAGGGCACCCATCTCACGGGCGATCTCCCCGATGATGGGGGCGGCTCCGGTTCCGGTCCCGCCCCCCATCCCGGCGGCGATGAAGACCAGGTCCGCACCCTCCAGCGCCCGACGGATCTCATCGGCGCTCTCGGCGATGGCCTGACGGCCGATCTCCGGACGTGCTCCGGCTCCCAACCCCCGGGTGAGCTTCTTCCCGAGCTGGATGGTGACCGAGGCCCGGGAGGACTTGAGGGCCTGGGCGTCGGTATTGGCGGAGATGAACTCCACCGCCTCCAGCTCCTCGTCCACCATGCGGTTCACGGCGTTGCCGCCGGCGCCGCCGACTCCGACGACCTTCATGCGGGCGTTGGCGAGAGGGGTTTCCTCGAATTCGAAGATCATCATGATGTCCTCCGGTGGAGTGGGTGGTACGTGATGGACGGGTCGTTCGTGTGCAGGATCCCCATGGAGGGATCCGGACTCTGCCGTCGTGGGGTGGGTCCCCTGCGGGGACGGCCCCCGGGAATGAGGTGGTTCATCAGAAGAACTCCCTGAGCCAGGCGCCGACGCGGCCCACCACGCCGGAGGCCAGGGTGGAGCTTCCCTCGCCGGTTTCGAGGAAGCGGTCCAGGCCGTAGAGGGCCAGCCCGGTGGCGGTGGCGAAGCGGGGGCGGGCGACAGCGTCCGCCAGCCCCCCCAACTGCTCCCGGGGGAAGCCGATGCGCACCGGCGCCCCGAAGGACTGCTGGGCCAGCTCCACGATCCCCTGCATGGCGCTGGAGCCCCCTGTGAGGACGAAGCCGGCCCCCATGCGGGCCAGGAGATCCCGGGCCTCCAACTGCTCCCGGACCATCCCCAGCATCTCGTCCAGCCGCTGTTCCACGATGTGGCTGATGAGCTCCAGCGCCACGTGACGGGTCTGGTCGGGACCGGGGCCGGGGACCTCCACGGTCCGGGACGGGTCCACCAGCGAGGCCACCGCAACCGCCACGGTCTCCTTCAGCTTCCGGGCCTCGGCAAAGGGGATCGAGAGCCCCTTCACCAGGTCCTGGGTGACGGTGATCCCCCCCACCGGCAGGATGGAGAGGTGCTGGATCTTCCCCTCGTAGTAGGCCGCCACGTCGGTGGTGCCCCCGCCGATCTCCACCATCACCACCCCCACCTCCTTCTCGTCCTCCGTGAGGACGGCCCGGGCGGAGGCCAGGGGATCCAGGACCAGCTCCTGCACCCGGTAGCCGGCCCGGGAGACGGCCTTGCGGATGTTTCCGGCGGCCGCCGCGGAGCAGGTCACCAGGTGGACCTCCGTCTCCAGGCGGGTGCCGCTCATCCCCACGGGGTCCTTGATCCCGTCCTGCTGGTCCACGCAGTACTCCTGCGGGATGGCGTGGAGGAGCTCCCGATCGGGGGGGAGGGCCACGGCCCGGGCCACCTCGTGGACGCGGAGCACGTCGGACTCGGTGATCTCGTCCCGCTGGACCGCCACCACCCCGCTGGAGGAGCGGGCCTCCACATGGTCGCCGCCGATGCCGGCGTAGACCCGGTCCACGGTGACCCCGGCCATGAGCTCGGCCTCCTTCATGGCCTGCCGCACCGACTCAGTGGTCTCCTCGATGTGGGTGACCACCTCCCGGCGCATCCCTCCGGTGCGGGCCTGCCCCACCCCCAGGATCTTCAGTTCCGGGCGCCGCACGACATCGCCCGTCACCTCCGCGATGACCACGCAGGTGCGGGTGGTTCCGATGTCGAGACCCACGATGCGGTTCGACCTCATGCGGCACTCCCTGTCCAGCTCATCGATCTCCCCGTCCGAAGCGCACCACCACCTGGTCCGCGTAGCGGAGATCCAGGGCCTGCACCGGTTGCCCGGGACGCCGCTGCAGGGCATCCTCCAGAACCGTCCACCCCTCCTTCAGTCGCCGCGTGGCCAGCGGGATCCGGAAGTGCAGGGCGACGGCGGGATCCACGAAGCGGGCCACCACATCCCCCTGTTCGTCCATCCCGATGTCCGAGAGCCCCGCCACCATCCCCGGCTCCACCTCCGCCAGCCGGGCCAGCTCCGTGGTGAGGGTCCGGAGCTGGATCGGAGTCAGCGGTCGGCCGTCCCGCCCCGGCATCGCCGTGGGACGCAACAGGGGAAGATCCAGGCGGTGGGTCACCGGATCGATGGGGAGGCGCCGCCCCTCTGCATCCACCGGCTCCAGCGCCGGGGTGGGAAGGAGGGCCACCGGCTGCCGCTCCCGCACCTCGAACAGGAGGGTCCCCGGGGGGCGACGCCGGGCCCGGGCCTCCAGCACCAGCGGGTGGGCCCTGAGCCTCTCCAACCAGGGAGACGAGTCCTCCCAGAGGTTCGTCCCCGGAGGGAGCGCCACGGCCACCTCCGCCTCCAGATCGGTGAGCCACCGGGCGCCCTCCACCCGGACGGTGTGGATCTCGAAGTAGTCCACCCGGGCCAGCGCCTCGGGCACGCGGGTGACCACGCCGGCCAGCGCCACGATGCCGGCGGTGAGCAGCAGGAGCCGCAGCCGGGTGGTCATGCCGCCACCTCCCGGAGGGCGGCCAGGATCTCCGCTCCCACCCGCTCGATGGAGCCGGCGCCCAGGGTCACCACCAGGTCGCCGGAGCGAAGGGTGGGGGCCAGCGCCGCCGCCAGGCCCTCCAGTTCGGCGTGGTACGTCACATCCGCCCCCCGCTCCCGGGCGGCCAGCGCCACCAGGCTTCCGGTGACCCCCTCCATGGGGGCCTCCCGGGCGGGGTAGATGTCGGTCAACCACACCACGTCCGCCGCCGTGAGCGCGGCACCGAACTCCACGTGGAAGTCCAGGGTCCGGGAGAAGAGGTGGGGCTGGAAGACGGCCACCAGGCGCCCCCCGGGGGCTACGGCGGCCCGGGCCGCCCGGAGGGCCTCACGGACCTCGGTGGGGTGATGGGCATAGTCGTCCACCACGCTGATCCCCCCCACCTCCCCCAGGTGCTCGAACCGACGGCGGACCCCCCGGAACCGGGAGAGGCCGGTGCGGATGGAGTCCCAATCCACCCCCAGGGCCCGGGCAACGGCCGCAGCTCCCAGGGCATTCCGCAGGTTGTGCAGCCCGGGGGCCGCCACCCGGAATTCCCCCCGGTCCTGGCCGTTCTCAAGGACGGTGGCCCGCACCCCCTCCAGGTCGGACGTGGGATCCACGCCCCGGACCATGGTCCCGGCGGAGAGGCCGTAGGTGACCCCGGGTCCCGGGAGTCCCGCCAACAGCGATGAGGCCCCGGGGTCGTCGGCGCAGACCACCACCGTGCCCCCCGGCCGGACCCCCGCCACGAAGACGTCGAAGGACTCCCGGACGGCCTCCAGGGAGCCATAGATGTCCAGGTGGTCCGCCTCCAGGTTGGTCACCAGCGCCACGGTGGGGCTCAGGGTGTGGAAGGAGCGGTCGTACTCGTCCGCCTCCACTACATAGAGATCCGAGTCGCCGGCCCGGAGATTCCCCTCCCAGGCGGGGACGGTTCCCCCCACCAGCCCCACGGGATCCAGTCCGGCGGCAGCCAGGATCTCGGTGACCATGGCCGTGGTGGTGGTCTTTCCGTGGGTCCCCGCCACCGCCACCACCCGGCCCCGGTTCACCCACTCCCCAAGGGCCACCGCACGCTTGAGCACCGGGACCCCGGCGGCCAGCGCCGCGTCCAGCTCCACATGCCCCGGCTTCACGGCGGCGGAGATCACCACCACCGCCGCCTCCCCCACATGCTCACCGCTGTCGTCCCGGGTGACCCGGATCCCCAGCGGCCCCAGGGTCCGGGAGGCCGCCGACGGATTCCGGTCGCTTCCGGTGACCTCCGCGCCGCTCCGGGCCACCAGGGCGGCCAGCGCCAGCATTCCCGCCCCGCCCACCCCCACGAAGTGCACCGGCCCCTGCTGGGCCAGCACCGGGAAGGGGGGACGATCTCCGCCCCGCTCCATGGGGGCGGTCATGACGCCACCTCCCTGGAGCCGGAGGGGAGCAGTTCCACCAGGGCGCTGGCGATGTGGAGGGCCGCCTGGGGGTGCCCTCTCCGGAGCGCCGAGGCGGACATGGCCTCCCGGCGGGGATGGTCCGTGGCCAGCTCCACCAGCGCCCCCCAGAGCGTCTCCGCCTCCAGCCCCGCCTGGGGGAGATGGAGGGCGGCTCCCGCACCGGCCAGCGCCTCGGCATTCCGACTCTGGTGGTCGGCGGCGGCGGTGGGGAGCGGGACCAGGACCGCAGGCACCCCCCAGGCGGTGAACTCCGAGGTGGCCATGGCCCCGGCACGGCTCACGGCCAGGTCGGCGGTGGCCAGGGCGGAGGGCATGTCGTCCAGGTATCCGGCGGCCCGGACCCACGCAGGCGACCCGGCGGCCTGGAGGGCGGCCTGGATCGTCTCGATGTGGGTGGGCCCGGTGGACCAGAGGAGCTGTACACCTTCCGGCAGGGGAAGCCCCCCCTCCTGGACCTGCTGGATGGCCCCCAGGACCAGGGCGTTGAGGGCCGCCGACCCCTGGCTCCCTCCGCTCACCAGCACCACCACCCCCTCTTCGTCCAGCCCCAGCGCCCTCCGGGCCGCCCCCCGCTCCAGCTCCACCGGGGGGCGCACCGGGTTTCCCGCCACCCGGGCCCGCTTCCGGGCTCCACGGGGGAGATGCTCCACCGCCTCCGGAAAGGCCAGGTGAACCTGCCGGGCCCAGCGGGAGAGGAGCTTCGTCGTCGCCCCCGGGACGGCGTTCTGCTCCTGGAGGGCCAGGGGAATCCCCAGTAGCCCTGCGGCGATCCCGGCAGGTCCGCCCGCGTAGCCCCCGGTCACCACCACCATCCCGGGGCGAAGGGTCCGGAAGACCCGGCGAACGGCCACCACAGAGGCAGCCAGCGCCTTGATGACCCCCAGGTTCGCCAGGAGCCGGCGACGCTGAACACCCTGAACCGGAAGGAGGAGGTGCTCCATCCCCCGTGCCGGGAGGATCCGGGCCTCGATCCCCCGCTGCGCTCCGACGAAGAAGGGGCGCACATCCGGGCGCAGCCGCACAACCGCGTCCGCCAGGGCCAGTGCCGGGTAGAGGTGCCCACCGGTACCCCCCCCGGAGAAGACCGCCACGATCCCCTTCGCGTCAGCCATGGGTCCCTCCCCGGAGGGACACGCCCACCGGTGGCCGGCCACTCTTCCGGATCTCCCCCTGACGGGCCTTCCCCACCCCCGCCTCCGGGAGCCCCCGGGCCACCGCCATCAGGACCCCGATGGCCATGAGGGTCACCAGCAGGTTGGAGCGCCCATAGGAGACCAGGGGGAGCGGAAGACCGGTGGAGGGGACCAGCCCCACCCCCACCCCCATGTGGAGGAGGGCGTGGAGGGCAATGAGGCTGGTGAAGCCCACGGCCAGGAGCTCCCCGAAGAGGTCCGCCGCCCGGCGGGCGATCCGGAACCCCACCAGGATCAGCCCCAGGTAGAGCCCCACCAGGAAGACCACCCCCACCAGCCCCCACTCCTCACCCACCATGGCAAAGATGAAGTCGTTGTGGGGTTCCGGGAGGAAGCCGAACTTCTGGCGCCCCTCGCCGAAGCCCACCCCGGTGAGCCCGCCGGAGCCCATGGCGATGAGGGACTGCTGCACCTGGTAGCCGGCACCATCGGCGAAGGCTCCGGGGTCCCGGAAGGCCATGAGCCGGCTGGCCCGGAAGCCCTCGTCCAACTGGGCCAGCGCCGCGGGAAGGAGGAGGATTCCCAGGAAGATGAAGTGGGTGATCCGGGCGCCTGCGGTGAAGACCACGGTCCCCACACAGAGCACGGTGAGGGCGGCTGTGGAGAGGTCGGGCTGGAGGAGCACCGGCACCAGGAGGAGCCCCCAGACCACCAGGAACGGACCCAGCCCCCGGGTGAGGCTCCGGAACTGGTCCTGCTTCCGGACCGCCATGTGGGCCGTCCAGATGAGGAGCGCCATCTTGGCGAACTCGGAGGGCTGGATGGTGACGCCCAGGGTGAGCCAACGCCGGGCTCCATTGATCCGGGGGGCAATGGCCTCGGTCCCCGGGAGGATCACCAGGATCAGGAGGACGAAGCTCGCCACCACAGCAGGCCAGGCCAGGGCGCGCCACCAGTGGTAGGGGATCCGGGCCACCACGATCATGGCCAGGAGACCCAGGGCGCCCCCGGCGGCCTGCCGCACCACGTAGTGGTAGTCGGGGAGACCCTGCCGCTGCGCCAGGACCGAGGAGGCGCTGTACAGCGTCACCAGGCCGAAGCAGAGGAGCAGAAGGGTCAGCGCCAGGAGGGCGGCCGGCTCCCACCCTCGCCCCAGCCCGGTCTCGGGAAAGCTCACCGGATCCGCCGGGGCCACATCCACCGGCCTCACGGCGGCTCCCCGGCGACGCCCGGGATCCCGGCGCCCACCCAGCACCCCCGCCAGGGTGTTCATGCTCTCCCCGCCGCCAGCATCCGGAAGCGGTCGCCCCGCTCGCCGTAGTTCCGGAACTGGTCGTAGGAGGAGGTGGCAGGGGCCAGGAGGAGGATGTCCCCCTCGTGGGCCGCCGCCGCCCCAGCCGCCACCGCTTCGTCGAAGGAGCCGGTGGAGCGGATCACCCGAACCACTCCCTCCAGCTCGTCCCCGAACCGGGGGCCCACCGCCCCGTAGCAGACCACCGCCCGGACGCGGCCGGGGAGCACTGCCGCCAGGTCGTCCAGCGCCTCCCGCTTGTCCATCCCCCCCAGAAGGAGGACCAGCCGGCCCTCCACTCCACCGGGGACGAAGGAGGTGGATGGATCGTCCAGGTGGGGAATGAGGGAGAGGACCGCGCTCCGGGCCGCCGCTACGTTCGTGGCCTTGGAATCGTTCACCCAGAGGACCCCGTCCCGGGTCCCCACCGGCTCCAGGCGGTGCGGAAGGGGGCGGAAGCTCTTCAGCCCCCCCCGGATCCCCTCCAGGGAGGCACCGGCCAGCGCCGCCGTCACCGAAGCGGCCAGCGCATTGGCCACGTTGTGGGTCCCCAGGAGGGCCATCTCCAGGGGGGCCACCAGCGGCTCGCTCCCCTCCCCCAGATCCAGGGTCAGCCACCCCGCCTCCAGGCGGGCTCCCCGCACGTCCGGGAACTCCATGCTGAACCAGTAGCGCTCCCCGGGGGCGTCCCCGACCAACTCCGCCACCTCGGGCTGATCTGCGTTCAGCACCCACCGGCTGGTGGGAACCGCATTCCGGAAGAGCCGGGCCTTGTCCCCCCAGTAGGTCTCCAGATCCGGATACCGGTCCTGGTGGTCCGGGGCCAGGTTGGTGAGGACGCCGATGTCGGGCTGGAAGGTGTCGATGTCAGCCAGTTGGAACGACGAGAGCTCGAGGACCACCCAGTCCGGCTGCGGAGCCAGGAGCGCCAGCTCCGAGGCCGCAGGGCCGAGACCGCCCCCGATGTTCCCCCCCAGACCCACGGAGACGCCCCCCTCTGCCAGCAGGTGCGCCGTCAGGGCGGCGGTGGTGGTCTTCCCGTTCGTTCCCGTCACGGCGATCAGTGAACCCGTGTAGAACCGAACGGCGAATTCAGGCTCGGAGATCCAGCGGACGCCCCGCTCCCGGAGTGCGGCGAGCACTGGAGCGTGCGGGGGGATTCCAGGGCTGACGACCACGACGTCGGCTCCGGCGATGAGATCGACGTCGTGGGCTCCCAGGTCGACCCGTGCGCCCAGCTTCCGGAGCTCGGCTCCAGCAGCATCAAGCGAGGTCTCAGTACGCAGATCCGAGACATGGACATCTCCTCCGTGGAACAGGGCGAGGCGAGCTGCGGCGATTCCGCTGGCCCCCAGCCCCAGGATGGACACCTTGATCATCGGATCTTCAGCGTGCTGAAGCCGATCATCGCGAACATGATTCCCAGGATCCAGAAGCGGACCACCACCTGGGTCTCCGCCCAGCCCAGCTTCTCGAAGTGGTGGTGGATGGGGGCCATCCTGAAGAGCCGACGGCCCTCTCCGTACTTCCTGCGGGTGTACTTGAACCAGGTGGTCTGGAGCATCACGGAGACGGTCTCCATGACGAACACACCCCCCACGATCACCAGGAGGAACTCCGCCTTCAGGAGGATCGCCATGACCCCCAGCGCCCCACCGATGGCCAGGGAGCCTGTATCGCCCATGAAGACCTGGGCGGGGTGGGCGTTGAACCAGAGGAAGCCCCCGGAAGCCCCTGCCAGCGCCATGGCGAAGATGGCCAGCTCCCCGGTGCCGGGGAGGTAGAACAGCCCCAGGTAGGCGGAGGTATCCACCCGTCCGATGAGGTAGGCGAAGATCCCGAAGGTGCCGCAGGCGATGGCCGAGAGGCCGGCAGCCAGGCCGTCCAGGCCGTCGGTGAGGTTCACCGCGTTGGAGGTGCCGGTGGTGACCGCGGTCACGAAGAG
>CAYQVI010000077.1:0-13832 GCA_964420725.1 uncultured Gemmatimonadaceae bacterium
CCCTCCCGACCCCCGCCCTTCCCGCCTGGGGAAGCCGGCGCCACCCACTCCCCGGCGAGGATCCGCCGGCCCGCCTCCTGGATGAGCGGGACCGCCCGGACTTCCGCGACCTGTTCGGATCCCTCTGCCGCTCCGCACTGGAGGTGGATGTGGCGGTGGCCCGCATCCGTCTGGGGGCTCTGGACCTTGGGAAGGATGAACTGGGGGGTCTCCGGAGGATCCGGGTGGTGCTGGCGGAGGTGAACGCGGTGCGGCTGGGGAGCGAGGCGGACGCGTCGCTGGCGGACCCCGGGCGGGCGGGGAACGTCCGTCTCCTGGTCCGCCTCTTCGAAGAGAGGCGCCTGGAACTCCGGGCCGCACCCCTGGCCGGATGGTCTCCGGACTTCAGCGTCTTCTCCAACGCCGCCGGCGCCGACGCCCTCCTCATGGGGACCCACTGGTTCCAGCGACCCTACCCCCATCCGGGACCGGCGCTGGCCTCCCTCCACCGAGGAGAGGCGGCGGCCCGGGGCGCCCGACGCTTTGCCGAGCTCTGGGCCTCGGCCTATGACATCGGACCGGCCATCCTGGGGATCCTGGAGGCCTCCACCCGTCGGGCCGGAGGGGCGTCGCCAACCTCCTGATCCGTTGACACTTCCCGCCCCCGGGAATAGCTTTTCGATCCCCCGTTCCTGGGGGCCAACGATCCCGTGTAGCTCAGTTGGTAGAGCAGCTGACTGTTAATCAGCGGGTCGCAGGTTCGAGTCCTGCCGCGGGAGTCAAAGCCTCCCCAGACGGTGCCTGTGGTTCGGGCACGTCTGGGGAGGTTTTCTCTTTTCCAGGGGGTGTCTGCCCCCCCGGCTCACCCGCCCGAAAGCGCCCGACCCAGCTCCATCCCCTCCCTCCCAGGGGTCAGCGTGCCCCCCAGGATCTCCTGGGGCATCACCATCCGTCCGTAGTAGGCGGGGTTCTCCTCGTCATCCCAGTTGATGTTCGAGATGGCCAGGTCCAGGCCGGCGAAGAGCCCCTCGGTGTCGGACCAGAAGACGATGTCGGCATCGCTTGCGGTCCCCTGGGTCTGCGCCGAGTAGTCGACGATGGTGAGGTCCGCCCCGGCGGTGAAGGTAAAGTTGCTCTCGGTGGCGAATTCGTTGACCGCCTCATCATTCATGAGGAGGATCGCAATCTCGCCCCCCTCGGCCCCGAGCTGGGCACCGATGCTGACTCCGCCCACATCGTAGAAGGCGGGTCCGGACCACCCTCCGTCGCTCCGGACCATCAGCACTCCCTCTCCGCCCCGGACACCGATACCGGCGGCGGCCCGACCGTACTGGGGAATGATCAGGATCCCCCGGGCGAGCCCCACCAGCGTCACGATCTCGGGATCGGTGGACATCTCCCGGACCGTCTCCGTAGCCTCGATCACGAGCTCCCGGGCATCGCTGGCCTCCTCGGCCACGTCGTCGTCCACGTACTCCATCTCGTTCTCCGGCGCGCAAGCGGCCAGGGACACGGCAAGGGCAACCGTCAAGGCGACTGGCAGTTTCCTCATGGCATCAACTCCCTGCTCTGGTGGTGCTGTTTGCCAGACCAGCACCCGACGAAAGCGACGCACCCAGGGGTGGATCCGTCGTCGTTTCACTCCAGGGTTGCATCGGCCATGCCACCTGGCCCGCCGGGGGAGGGCAGATGTGGAGGGGGCCACCTCCCCACACCCCCGGGATCCCGGTCCTCACCTGCCGTTGAGGTTGCCCCCACCCCGATCCTGGAGGGGGTGCGGTGGCGATCCCCCCGGGTGGCGAGCCGCACCGGCCCCCGTCCCCCCCGGTGCCGCACCCCCCGGGATTTTGAAATTCCTATCCGGTCAGTGTACGGCTTGACGGTTGGGCCGCGTCCGGTCGTGAAGCCGGGTCGGAAGGCGGAGGTGTGAATTCCTTGCCCCCCCGGAAAGCAGGGATCTACCTTGGCCTCCGGGGATTCAAAGCCCCTGCCCCCACCGGGAGGTCTCCTGCGGCACCTGCGTCACACCCCCGCAATCCTGGCGGGCCGGACCACCCGTAGCGCCCGGAGCGCCCTGGCCCGCCGGACCAACCAGAGCGCCCGGGCCAACCGGACCACCCTGGCCCCCCGCTCCGCCCTGGCCACCATGGCTGCCCTGGCCACCCTGGTCTGCATGGGCTGCAGCAGCCCGCCCCCCCCGACGCCTCCGGCGGCGGTGGTGGGGAACGATACCCTGACCGTGGAGCGCCTGGCCTCGTGGCTGGTGCTGGGGCAGCCCCTTCCGGTGACCCCCGAGGCCGCCACGGGGCTGGCGAACCACTGGGTTGAGATGATGGTGGTGGCGGGGATGACCCCGGATCCCCTGACGGATCCCTCCCGGTTGGAGCGGCTGGCGTGGCCGTCCCTCCGGGCTGCCCGGGTGGAGCAGCACTTCGCCGGTTGGCTCCAGCTCCCCGCCCCCACTCCCGACGAGGTGGAGGAGGCCTATGACGGGGACGAACTCCGTCTCCCCGCCCACCTGCTCCGGTTGGCCGCCCCCCAGGCACACCCGGAGGAGCACGACCGTCAGCGGGAGGCGGCAGCCCGGATCCGCCTCGCCCTCACCCAGGGAACCCCGTGGGAAGAGGCGGTCCGGGAGAGCGAGGACCAGGAGAGCCGGGCACTGAACGGGCTCCTGGGGCTGGTCCGGAGGGGGGAGCTGGATCCGGTGCTGGAGCAGGTGGTGTTCACCCTCCGCCCGGGAGAGATCTCGGGGGTGGTGGCGGGCGCCCTGGGGTACCATGTGGTCTACCGCCCCCGTCTGGAGGATGTCCGCCCCATCTTCACCGCCCTGCTCCAGGAGGACCGGGTGGAGGAGGCCCGGCTCCTCTACGCCCTGGAGATGACCACGGGGCAGGAGGTGCAGGTGGCGGCCGATGGGGCGGAGCGTCTCCGAAGCCTCGCCGCTGGGGGCCCCACGGGGAGCGCCGCCCCGCTGGCCACCTGGGAAGGAGGGGCGCTTCAGGATTCTGTGGCGATCCGGTACCTGGGGACCCTGGAGCTGGAGGCCCGGGCCGGGGTGGGGGGGACCTCCGACGCCGCGGCCCGGGGTCTCCTGGCGGAGTTGGTGCGGCAGGAACTCCTCTGGACGAGGGTGGCCTCGGAGACCCCGCCCCTCCCGCTGGCGGACCGGGATTCCATCCTCTCGGCGCTGCAGGTGGAGCTGGAAGAGATCCGGCAGGCGGTGGGGGAAGGGACGGGGGCCGCTGAGCGGGTGGGGAGCTACATGGACGCGGTCATTGCCCGCCGCCGGGAGGCGCTGCGTCCCCCCGCCCAGCTGGTTTCGGAGGGGATGGCCGCCCTGCGCGGGGCCGGGTCAGCGGCTGGGACCGCGGCTGGGTCCGCCGCCGGGTCGGCTGCCGGGTCCGCCCCGGTCGGGTCCGCCGCCGTGCCCCCTCCCACCGTGGACCCCGCCGGAGTGGCCCGGGCGGTGGAGCGGGCCCGACGCCTCCTCCAGGAAGCCGGAGTGGGGGAGCCATGACCCGGAAGAGCCGATCCCCCGGGGGCCCTCAACCCGCCACGCCCGTCCAGTCCCGGGTTCTTCGTCCAGAGGACCTCCGGACGCGGGTTACGCGACTTCCACGATCCCCCTTCCCGGGGGTTGCCCCTCTCCTGGTGGTGGCCCTCCTCCTGGGGTGTGGGCCCCCTCCCCCCCAGTTCCCCCCACCCGCAGCCGGCGAACCGCTGGCGGGACTGGACGAGGGGCAGGTGGGCCGCTTCCTCCTGGGACGGGCAGTCTTCGAGCGGCTGGCCACCGAGGAGGAGGGGCTGGGTCCTGTCTTCAACGCCCCCCGCTGCAGCGACTGCCACGAGGTCCCCGCCATCGGGGGGATCAGCCACCGGGTGGTGGTGAAGGCCACCCGCTGGGATGGAGTGGGGTGTGACCCGCTCACGGAGCAGGGTGGGGACAACTTCCAGCAGTTGGCCACACCCCTGCTGCTGGCGCTGGGGCTGGGTCCGGAGGTGGTGCCTCCGGAGGCCACCCACGTATCCAGCGTGATCGCCACCCCCCTCTTCGGGCTGGGGCTGGTGGAGGCCATCCCACAGGAGTCCATCGCCGCGCGGGCGGACCCCGACGACCGGGACGGCGACGGGGTCTCGGGGCGTATGGGAACCACGGGGGAGGGGAGCCCGGGGCGCTTCGGCCGGAAGGCGGACTTCGCCCGGCTCCATGACTTCGTGGACCATGCGCTCCGGGTGGAGTTGGGCTTCACCACCCCGGACCACCCCTGGGAAGAGCGGGTCAACGGGGTGGAGATCCCCCCCGGCGCCGACCCCATGGGAGAGCCGGAGATCGACGAACGGGGGGTGGCGCTCCTCACCGAGTATGTGCGCTATCTGGCCCCGCCCCCCCGGCGGATCCCGGCGGACCCGTTGGAGGCGCAGGCCATCGCGGCCGGCGAAGAGCTCTTCCGGGCCGTGGGGTGCGTGGGGTGCCACGTCCCGGAGATGCGCACCGGCCCCCACCCGGTGGAGGCCCTCTCAAGGGTCCCGGTGCCCCTCTATTCCGACCTGCTCCTGCACGACCTGGGGGAGGAGATGGAGGGGGTCTGCTCCGCCGGAACCTCCCCCTCGGAGCACCGCACCGCCCCCCTCTGGGGATTGGGTGGCCGCCCCATCTATCTCCACGACGGGCGGGCCGCCAGCATCGCCGCCGCCATCGCCTTCCACGGAGGGGAGGCCGCCGCCGCCCGGGCTGCCTTCGCCGCCCTCAGCCAGGAGGAGCGCCTCCAACTCCTGGCCTTCCTGGGGTCCCTCTGAGTCCGCCCCGGGTAACTCAGAACTTGACGGCTCCATAGTAGCTGACCCAGGATCGGTTCCACTGCCTGCGCTTCCCCCCCCTCCATCCACCTGCCTGGAAGGGGACCCGCCACGGAAGCATCACCCCCGGGCGACCCCCCTCAAGGAGGTGTCATGAGCATCCTTTATCCCACTCGTGAGGAGATCCTCCGGGACCCGAAGTGGAGGAGCGCCCTGCAGTCGGAGACCTTCGGCATCGCCAACCCCGACGCCAGCAAGATCTGCGGCCGGATCGACATGATGAAGTTCATGCCCGGGCTCAGGGAGTGGTCCAAGGGCTCGCCCACGGCCCTGAAGATCATGGACTACGTGGAGCGTTCCTGGGTCAAGATCCACATCATCGGCATGAAGGGGTGCGGCTACTCCTGCTTCGACAGCGACTGCCCCAGAGAGGGGGAGGGGACCGCCTACGTGGACATCGTCTCCCAGTACCGGGTGGGCCAGCAGAATCTCCACACGAATGTGGTGGTCCTCCATGAACTGGGGCATGCGAAGCAGTTCATCGAGAACCCGTTCTGGTTCAACCAGGTGGCGGCCAGCCGCCCCCGGGTGAACCTCCAGTCCATCCAGACGGCGGCGGTGGAGCTGCAGGCCGGCCTCTACAAGCCCCACCGCTTCGGGCAGGATGCGAAGGGCGCCTGGCAGGCGTCCCAGGCCCGCCCCCAGGCCAGCATGCGGGGAGTGGGGCTGGATCAACAGGGATGGCAGCCGGTGCCGGTGCCTCCACCCCTGCCGCCCTCTCGGAGTGGCGCTGCCCCACCTCCGCTCTCGGGGGCCCCCGGGGGGATCCCACCGGCTCCGGGAGTGCCTCCGGCCCCCGGTATTCCACCCGCCCCTGGCATCCCCCCGGCTCCGGGGATCCCCGGAGCCCCGGGACTTCCCGGTGCCCTGGGCTCCAGTCGCACCGAGAAGCTCCGACAGGCCCGGGAGAATTTCGACCTGGAGGGATTCGTGAACCCCCACAAGAGATGGGCCGTCATCGTGGAGCAGGACAACATGGCCCGCCACGAGTGGCCCATCTGTCGGGAGAAGGGGGAGCCGGTGCGGCCCGGGTACAGCCACATCTCCATGGTGGGGGGAGCGATCTGAGCCGGGCCTCTCCACCGAAGCACTCCATGAAGCGGCTCCTGGTGGCAGGTCCTCCGGGACGGGGAGGCGTATGGGGTCGACGATCCGGACCACGATCCCACCGATCCCCTCTCCAGGCCATTCCCCGTCACCCGGGGCCCTCGCCGCAAGACGGGATTCCAGCCGGTGGCGTCCCCCGTGGATGAGCACGGAACGTGCATCTGCGTCCTCCGGGGAGCGGAGGGCCGCTACGGCTGTCATCGTCCGTTCCAGGCGTCGTTTCCGGTACCCCCCGAGGCGCCTGCTTTGCTTGACCCCTGACAGCGGCAGGGGGAGAATGCGAGGACCCCCCGGGATCACCCTCAACCTGGAGGAGCCTGACATGCGTGTTCGCCTGAACAATCCCAGCATCTGCATCGACGACACAGACTTCTCCGGCTGTGCCGCCTGGGTGGTGGTGCATCGGTGTGCCCCGGGCGTGGACGGATGGGACATGGAGATCCGACCGGCCACGCCCGGGAACGCCCTACACCGCACCCTCCTCCTGGGCCGGAGCAGCTCCGAGCCGCTTCTGGTCCGGGTCTCGGATACGGTGCGCTGGTTCCAGGGACCGGTCCGGGTCTCCTCCATGGGGCCCGTGAGCCTCTCGGTGGCCTGCATGGCGATGGGCCCCCTCCGCTCCATCCTCAGCATGGAGAGCTTCGCGGGGGCGAAGCGGCGGCACCGGGCCTGAGGGCAGAGTCACCCCCGAAGGCTGAGCGAACCCCACCAACCACCTCCTTGTGACAGGACTTTTCCTTGCCGCGCGCCGGGATCCCGGCTAGAATTGCCGCGTCCCCCGGCGGGGCTCCGTGTGCTGCTGATCGGACCACGGATGATGCCGACGGCGCCTCCGGGCGCCGTTTTCAATTTTCCGGCCGGGGGGGTCGATCCTGTAGCGACGTCCACACCGGGGCTGGAGAAGGTTCCGGCTCCGGACCAGCAAACGCCGGCCAGGGTCGCCCCCGAACATCTCTCGGGGAGCCCATACCCTGCCTGACGGATACCGGAACCGCCCCATGAGCATCACCAGCAAGATCCCCTACCTGCCCCAGCGGCTGCGCGGCCTGGAGTTCATTGCCACCAACGTGACCTGGAGACTCTCCAGGGAGGCCCACGCTCTCTTCCGCGAGATCGACGAGACCCTCTGGCGGATCACCCGACACAACGCCATCGAACTGCTGCAGCGTGTGGATCCCGCCCGGCTGGCGGCATGCGCCCGGGACCCCCGCTTCCTGGCCCGCTTCGACGCCATCGAGGCCCGGGTGAACCGGGCGGCCCAGGGGAACGGAACCTGGTTCTCGGAGGAGTATCCGGACCTCGTGGGTTCGCCTGTGGTGTACTTCTGCGCCGAGTTCGGCCTCCACAACTCCGTGCCCATCTACTCCGGGGGGCTGGGAATCCTGGCGGGAGACCACCTGAAGGCGGCCTCCGACCTGGGAATCCCCCTGGTTGCGGTGGGGCTCCTCTACTCCAAGGGGTACTTCGACCAGAAGGTGGATCTCCACGGGTGGCAGCAGGACTCCGACGAGGTCTTCGATCCCTCGGTGACCCCCCTGGAGCGGCTGACCGGACCCAAGGGTGAACCCTTCCTGGCCACTGTTCAGGCCCGGGGGCGCACCATCCACGTGGCGGCCTGGCGGATCATGGTGGGGCGGGTGCCCCTCTTCCTCCTGGACACAAACCTGGAGGAGAACGCCCCCGACGACCGGGAGCTCACGCAGCGGCTCTACGGGGGCGGGCAGGAGCTCCGCCTCCTCCAGGAGTGGATCCTGGGAGTGGGGGGCGTCCGAATCCTGAGGAGCATCGGGGTGGCCCCCAGCGTCTGGCACGCCAACGAGGGGCACGCCGCCTTCATGATGGTGGAGCGGGTCCGGGAACTCCTGGCCGAGGACGTCTCCTTCGAGGAGGCTGTGGGTCGGGTGCGGAGCACAAGCATGTTCACCACACACACCCCGGTGCCGGCAGGGCATGACATGTTCGCCCCGGAGCAGGTGGAAGGGGTGCTGGGGCCGGTGTGGGAGGAGGTGGGGGTGGACCGGGAGACCTTCATGGGATTCGGGAGCCACCCGGTGATGAAGCCCCCGGTCTTCCACATGACGGTCACCGCCATGCGCCTCTCCTCCCAGGTGAACGGTGTGTCCGAGCGGCACGGGCTGGAGACCCGGGAGATCTGGAAGGAGATGTGGCCGGAGCGCCCCGTGGACCGGATCCCCATCCGGCACGTGACCAACGGGGTGCACCTGGGGACCTGGATGGCCCACCCCATCCTGGAGCTGCTGGACGGGCATCTGGGGGAGGGGTGGCAGGACCAGATGGAGAACCCGGACGTCTGGGACCGGGTGCTCACCCTGGACCCCGTGCGCTTCTGGTACACCCACCGGCGCCTCAAGCAGACGCTTCTGGACTTCGTCCGGGAGGAGGCCCGTCTCCGCTGGTTGGGCCACTGGAAGGAGGCGGTGCACCTGGTGGGGGCGGGAACGCTCCTCAGCGCTGCCCCCCTCACCATCGGCTTCGCCCGGCGCTTCGCGTCGTACAAGAGGGCCGACCTCCTCTTCCGGGATCCGGACCGCCTCCGGCGGATCCTCACCAATCCGTGGCGGCCGGTGCAGCTCGTCTTCGCCGGAAAGGCCCACCCCGCGGACCAGCCGGGGAAGGAGGTCCTGCAGCGGGTCTACTCCCACACCCGGGACCCCCGCTTCGAGGGGCGCATCGCCTTCCTCGAGGACTACGAGATGCATGTCGCCCACCGGATGGTGCAGGGGGTGGATGTGTGGATGAACCTCCCCCGGGTTCCCCTGGAGGCGTCGGGGACCAGCGGCATGAAGGCTGCCCTGAACGGGGTGCCGCAGATCAGCACCCTGGACGGGTGGTGGGCCGAGGGCTATACCGGGGAGAACGGCTGGTCCATTCCCCACACGCCTCCGGGCGAGGACATGGACACCCATGACGCGGAGCAGCTCTACACCATCCTCGAGCAGATGGTGGTACCCCTCTTCTACGATGTGAACGAGGAAGGGATTCCCCTCCGCTGGGTGGAGCGGATGAAGAACGCCATGTGGGTGGCGGGAGCCCGCTTCACCACCCGCAGGATGCTGCGCGACTACGCCAACGACTACTACGTTCCTGCCATTCGGGGAGACATCTCTCCGGATGATCCTCCCACGGTGTAGGCCCACATGCCCCTCCCGTCCCCAGGCCCGTCCACCGATCCGCCGGCACCGGCCCACCCTGGGGCTCCAGGTGGCGCTCCGCCGCCGGATGTGGTGCACCTGGTGGCGGAGTACTGGCCCTTTGTGCGGACCGGAGGGTTGGCGGAGGCGGTGAGCGGGCTGGCGGGCTACCAGCACCGGGCCGGATCCCGGGTCTCGGTGCTCCTCCCCCTCCACCGTTCGGCGCGGCAGGCGGCGGGGGACCTGGTTCCGGTGGGGGAGCCGTTCCAGGTGCAGGTGGGCCCCAGGCTGGAGGCGGCGCGCCTCCTCCGGCAGGCGGGGGAGCACGCCGGCCCCACCGTGTATTTCGTGGACCACCCGGCCTTCTTCGACCGGCCCGGGGTGTACGGGGAGGGGGGAGACTACCCGGACAACCACATCCGCTTCGCCTTCTTCTGCCTGGCGGCCCTCCAGGTGCTCCCGGTGCTGGCCACTGATCGCCCCCTGGTGGTGCACGCCCACGACTGGCACACGGCGCTCACCCCCCTGTATCTCCGCACCACCTTCGCCGGGAGCGCCCTGCACGACGACGCCGCCAGCGTCCTCTCCGTCCACAACGCCGGCTACCAGGGCCACTTCCCCCCCCGGTCGCTGGAGGAGCTGGGGATCCCGTCGTCGTTCTACGACTGGCGCTACATGGAGTGGTACGGGCGGGCCAATCTCCTCAAGGGGGGGCTGGCCTTCACCGACATGGCCACCACGGTGAGCCCCACCCACGCCTTCGAGCTCCGCACGGCGGCCGGCGGCTTCGGCCTCCACGATGTCTTCGTGGGACTCCGGGACCGGCTGGTGGGAATCATCAACGGCATCGACCTGGAGCACTGGGACCCCGCCGCCGACCCCCACATCCCCGCCAACTACTCCCGGGAGGCGCTGGAGGGAAAGGCGGAGTGCAAGGCGGCGGTGCAGCGGGACTACAACCTCCCGGTGGATCCCCGGATCCCGGTGGTGGCCATGGCCGCCCGGCTGGTGCAACAGAAGGGGCTGGACTTGGTGCTGGCCAGCGAGGTGGTGCGCTGGGACCAGGGGGTGCAGTTCGTCTTCCTGGGAACCGGGGAACAGCGCTACGAGGCGGGGCTGGCGGAGCTGGCCCGGGGATCGAACCGGGTCTCGGTGCAGTTCCACTTCTCCGACGAAGCGGAACACCGGCTCATCGCGGGTGCCGACGTCCTCCTGATGCCCTCGCTGTACGAGCCCTGCGGCCTCACCCAGATGCGGGCGCAGCGCTACGGGGCCATTCCGGTGGCCCGGAGGGTGGGAGGGCTGGCGGACACCATCGAGGACGGCGTCACCGGGATCCTCTTCGACGAGTACCTTCCGGATCGGCTGGACACGGCGCTGCGCCGGGCCAGCGCCCGCTTCGGCGACACGGCGTCCTGGACCGATTTCATGCGGAACGCAATGTGCACCGACTTCGGGTGGGGCCGGACCGCCGCCCGGTACTATGAGGTCTACCAGCGGGCCCTGACACGTCGCCGGGGCGGATGATCACCGGGCGCCACCGGGCGCCCTCTCAGCTCTGTCGGGAGTTCCATGGATTTCGTTCTCACATTGCACAGCCACCTCCCCTGGGTCCTGGGGCACGGCCGCTGGCCCCACGGGAGCGACTGGATCTGCGAGGCCGCGGTGGACACCTACCTCCCCCTGGTGGCCCGTCTCCGGGCGCTGGAGGAGGTGGGGAGCCGCGCCCCCGTGACGCTGGGGATCACCCCGGTGCTGGCCAACCAGTTGGCCTCTCCCCGCTTCGTGGAGGAGATGGAGGACTTCTTCGACCAGCGCTTCAAGGCGGTGGACGATGCCCCGGCCTCGCTGGAGGAGACCGGGGATCCCCACCTCATCCCCCTGGCGGACTACTGGCGGGGACACCTCACCTGGCTCCGGGGGATCTGGGAGGGGATCGGGCATGACCTGGTGGGGGCCTTCCGGGAGCTGGAGGAGCGGGGGCGGATCGAGATCCTGAGCAGCGCCGCCACCCACGGCTTCCTCCCCCTCCTGGGGCGGGACGAGAGCATCCGGCTCCAGTTGGCGGTGGGGCGGATGGAGCACCGGCGGCTCTTCGGCCGGGACCCCCGGGGGTGCTGGTTGCCGGAATGCGCATACCGGCCGGCCGGCTGGTGGAATCCGGCGCCGGGGATGCTGAAGGGCGCCCATCGTCCGGGGATCGAGAGCTACCTGGAGGCGGAGGGCTTCCGCTACTTCTTCGTGGACGCCCACCTGGTGGAGGCGGGGAATCCCCTGGGGGCCTACGGCGACGTGCCGCTGGGCACCGAGCGCTTCGACGCGGAGCGCCACGACACCTCGGTGTCTCCCGCCCAGTGGGCGGTGAGCCGCAGCCCGTACATCGCCTACCGGGTCACCGACGGGGAGAGCCCCGGGAATGTGGTGGCCTTCGTCCGGGACCCCCGCTCCTCCATGCAGGTGTGGAGCCGGGAGCTGGGGTACCCCGGCGACCCATCGTACCTGGAGTTCCACAAGATCCGCTGGCCCGGGGGACTCAAGTTCTGGCGGGTCACCGGGGCCAACGTGGATCTGGGGGGGAAGCAGCCCTACGATCCGGGTCGGGCCCGGGACACCGCCCGGGGGCACGCCTGGCACTTCGCCCGGGTGCTGGGGGACATCAACCGGGGTGCCGGGGGGATGGGGGTCATGGTGGCCCCCTTCGACACCGAGCTCTTCGGGCACTGGTGGTTCGAGGGGGTGGACTTCGTGGGGGACCTCTTCGAGGCCCTTCCGGGAATTCCGGAGATCCACCCCACCACGGCGGGGGGGTACCTGGATATCCACGGAGCCCGGGCGGCCATTCGCCTGGCGCAGGGGTCCTGGGGGAAGGACGGGGACTTCTCCATGTGGCTGAACCACGAGACGGCGTGGACCTGGGAGCGCCTCTGGACGCTGGAGGACCGCTTCTGGGATCTGGCCCCCGCCGCCCTGGACCGCCCCGCCCTCCACGGCATCCTGGCCCAGGCCGCCCGGGAGCTGCTCCTGGCCCAGTCCTCCGACTGGCAGTTCATGATCTCCACCGGAGCCGTGACGGACTACGCCGAAAAGCGCCTCCACCAGCATGTGGAGGACACCTGGGCGCTCCTGGTGGGGCTGGCCCCCGACGCCTCCCCGGAGGATGTGGAAGGCGCCCGGCAGGCGGCGGTGGTGATGGCTGAGCGGGACCACGCCTTCCCCACCGTCCTGGAGGGGGTGGCCCGGGCACTGGGCCGCACGTGAATCCGGGTCACGCCCCCCGCTCCGTGGTGATCCACGGACACTTCTACCAGCCGCCCCGGGACGATCCGTGGCTGGAGACCGTGCGCCATGAGCCCTCCGCGGCCCCGGCCCACGACTGGAACGAGCGGATCGAGCAGGAGTGCTACCGGGCGGTGACGGCGGCCCGGACCCAGGACTCCGCAGGGCGGATCGTCTCCATCCGGAACACCCTGGAGTGGATCAGCTTCAATGTGGGCCCCACCCTCCTGGAGTGGATGGAGCGCCACGCCCCGGACACCTACCGGGCGATCCTGGAGGCCGACGCACGGGCGCTACGCCGCACCGGGTACGGGACTGCGCTGGCGCAGCCCTACCACCACGCCATCCTTCCCCTGGCCTCTCCCCGGGACCGGCGCACCGAGATCCTCTGGGGTGTGGCGGACTTCGAGCGGCGCTTCGGGCGGCGACCCCTGGGGATGTGGCTCCCGGAGACGGCGGTGGACCTGGACACGCTGGACGACCTGGCCGCCGAGGGGATCGCCTTCACCATCGTGGGGGACCACCAGGTGGAACGGGCCCCCGCCGATGGCCGCCCCGGGCGGATCATCACCCCCAGTGGCCGGGAGATCGCCCTCTTCTGCTACGACGGCCCCCTCTCCCACGGGGTGGCCTTCGGGAACCTCCTGAGGGACGCCGGGGCGTGGGCCCGGGCCATGCTCAAGGGGATGCCTCCGGGGGAGAGCCCCCTCCCCGGGGATGGGAGCCTCCCCGCCGGGGCAGCCCTTCCCCCCACCCCGGATCCCGGTCGCCCCCTTGTGTCGGGGGAGCGGACGGACCCTGAAGACTCCCAGTGGCGGGATGTGGTCCTCCTGGCCACCGACGGCGAGACCTTCGGGCACCACCACCCCTTCGGCGACATGGCGCTGGCCTCCCTCCTGGACCGGCTCCAGAAGCACCCCCGGGTACGGGTGGAGCCGCTGGCGGCGGTGCTGGCCCGGGTCCCCCCCCGGGAGACGCTGAGCCTCCACTCCCCCAGCGCCTGGAGCTGCTCCCACGGGGTGGAGCGGTGGGCCTCCGACTGCGGCTGCCGGATGACCGGCGGCACCAGCCAGGGGTGGAGGGCCCCCCTCCGCACCGGGCTGGCGAACCTGGCCGACGGGCTCCACCAGATCTACCAGCGGGAGGCCCGGGAGCTGGGGGTGGAGGACCCCTGGGCCCTCCGGGACGACATGGGGGACGTGGTGGGGGCCACCCCGGAAGCGTGGGCGGAGCGGGTGGACGCCCGGGTGCCCCCGGCCACCCCCCCGGATGCCCGGGTGCGACTGCGCACACTCCTGGAGATGGAGCGGGACGTGCTCCGGAGCTTCACCTCGTGTGGATGGTTCTTCGACGACATTGCCGGAATCGAGGGGCTGCAGGTGCTCCGCTACGCCGCCCGGGCGCTGGAGCTGGTGGGCTCCCCCTACCGGGAGCCGCTGGAGGCGGAGCTGCTGGCGG
>CAYQVI010000077.1:13932-15351 GCA_964420725.1 uncultured Gemmatimonadaceae bacterium
CTGGAGCTGGTGGGCTCCCCCTACCGGGAGCCGCTGGAGGCGGAGCTGCTGGCGGAGCTCTCCCGGGCGGAGCCCAACGATCCCACCCTGGGGACGGCAGCCGACCTCTACCGGAAGGAGGTCCTCCCCCACATCTCCCCCGAGGAGCGGGTGGCGGCGGGGGCGGCGGCGGTTGCGGGGCTGGTCCCCCACGTCCCCCTCACACCGGGGATGGGAACCTGGTGGGCCCAGGTGGACGCACGTCCCCCCGGCGAAACCGGAGGGTGGCAGGTGCGAGTGACCCACCGGCGCACCGGCGCCTCGGTGCGGGTCCCCCTGGAGGTGGAGCGTCCCGCCCCCGGAAAGATCCGGGTGCACCTGGAGGCTCCAACCGGTGCGCCGCCCCTGATCCTGGACCCGACGGACCTCCCGGAGCCACAGGGAAGGGTGGTGGCCGGGGCGCTCCGGGCGGAGCTGATCCGCCGCTGGCTCACCGCCGCCGACCGGGACCGCCTGGTGGCCGGCGAGACCACCGTGGGGCGACTGGCGCTGGACCAGCTCTGTCGGGGGCTGACCGAACTGGAGGGAGCCGGGGTACCGCTTCTCCAGGACCGCCTGGGGCTCCTCATGGCGCTGGCGGAGCTGGTGCGCCTGGCCCAGGACGGCTCGCTGTTCGACGCCCAGACCCGGCTGCACCGCACCCGGGAAACGCTGGAACCGGAGGCCAGGAAGGTGCTGGATCCCCTGGCCACCCTCCTGGGTTTCGCAGGGACCGGGGCGTCCGCCCCCTCCCCTGCCGTATCCTGATCGCCACCTCCCACACCGGTGCACCCGGATCCACCATGGAACCCATCCGCTTCCTCTTCGGCATCCACATCCACCAGCCGGTGGGAAACTTCGACCATGTGGTCCGGGACCATGTGGACCGGGTGTACCTCCCTCTCCTCAAGCGGCTGGCGGAGCGGGATCTACTCCCTGCATCGGTGCACATCTCGGGGCCCCTCCTGGACTGGATGACCCGGAACGACCGGGCCCTCATGGACCTCACCGGGCGCCTGGTGGCGGACGGGCGGGTGGAGCTCCTCCTCTCCGGATACGATGAGCCGGTCCTGGCGGTCCTCACCCGGGAGGACCGCCTGGAGCAGGTGGCCCGGATGCGGGACGCGCTGCGCCGGGAGTTCGGAGCGGAAGGGGAGACCCTGTGGCTCACCGAGCGGGTGTGGGAGCCCGACCTCCCGGCGGAGCTGGCCCGGGCGGGGGTGAAGAGCGTGCTGGTGGACGACCGCCACTTCCTGGTGAGCGGCTTCCGCCGGGAGGAGCTGTACGCCCCCCACCGTACCGAGGCGGATGGTCGGAGCCTGACCCTCTTCCCCATCGAGGAGCGTCTCCGCTACCTGGTCCCCTTCCGCCCCCCGGAGGAGACGGCCGAGCACCTCCGGG
>CAYQVI010000078.1:0-15192 GCA_964420725.1 uncultured Gemmatimonadaceae bacterium
GGAGGGCGGACGGTGCTGGTGGAGACGGCGGCGTGGGTGGGGCGGGAGGTCCGACTGGCCCTACCGGCTCCCGGGGAGGAGGAGGGGTGGGGGCTCCAGGCCGCCGCCTTTCTCCTGGACCAGGGCTTCCGGGGAGCGGACCCGGTCCTGCGAATCGCCCAACTGAGGGATCGCCTCGCGGTGGCTGCCCGCCTCAGGGCGGGGATCCGGCTCCATGGGGGGGAGTGGTCCCTGGACGAGGCGGTCCGGGAGACGAACCGGAGCACCGGACTGGGGGAAGCGGCCACCCGCAGGATGGTGGAGTGGAACATCCACGACCCCCTGGAGGGGGCGGCGGTGATCCAGGCACTCCGCTACGAGGCGCTCCGGGACGGGCTTCTGGCGCGTCCCCTGCAGGCGGGAGGCCCCCTGGATCTGGCCACCGCGGTGACGGTGATCCTGGCGGCCGGGCTCTCTCCCGACCTGGCGCGGGACCTCCTCCTCCCCCCTCCTCCGTCCTGATTCCCCCGCGCCGGGAGGGGCGGTCCTCCCCCGGGGCGGGGTAGACCAGGCGCCCAGGGGTGGCGGAGGCGTCAGAAGTCCACTGGGCGCAGGTAGAATTCCCCGATGGCGCTGTCCGAGAGAACCGCTACGGTGGGGAGTTCCCTCTTCCAGTGCGTACTGTTCAGGCGGCGCCACACCAGCTCCACCTCAGGGTCCGGGAATCCCCTGCGCACCAGCTCCTCCGGGGTGTATCCCTTCAGGAACCAGTGGAGGATCGGGTCCGCCCGGTGGTAGGAGATCCCCAGCTCATCCTCGTCGTGGACCCCCTTCACCAGATCGGCGGAGGCGGGCTTCTCCACGATCGCGTCCGGCACCCCCAGATGGCGGGCCAGCTCCCATACCTGGGTCTTCAAGAGGTCGCCCAGGGGGTTCACCGGGGGGGAGTCGTCGGCGTGCCAGGTGTAGTATCCCAGGAGGCGCTCGCTCTTGTTTCCCGTCCCCAGGGGGATGGCGCCCAGGGCTGCGGACTGGTCGAAGAGGGTCATGGCCCGGAACCGGGCTGCCAGGTTCCCCCTCCGGAGGGGGGTGATGTCGGGCTCGCAGCCGGCGATGTAGGCGTCCACGGCCGCAGTGATCTCGATGGTCCGCTCCACGGCCCCGGTGGCCTCCAGCGCCAGATGGGCGTGGTCCAGGCTGTCCTGGCTGGAGGTGGCATAGGGCATCCGGAAGCCATGCACATTCTCCCCCCCCAGGGCCCGGGCCGCCAGGAAGAGAGAGACGGCGGAGTCCACTCCTCCGGACACGCCGATGACCACCTTTCCGAAGCCCCGGCGTCCCCGCACCTCATCCTGGATGAAGGTCACCAGGGCCCGTTCCACGAGCTCCGGATCGATCTCAAGCGGGGTGGAGTCCCCGTGCCTGGGCCCGGGACTGGGGACCGCCCCCGACGGTCTCCCTCCCAGCAGGAGGGCCGGTGCCTCAGGTACCGGCGGGGAGGCGTCCCCGTCCCGGGCCACCCGGTCCAGCGAGGAGCGGAGGTGCGGAAGCATGACCTGGAGATCCGAGAGGAGAGGGGCCTGGAAGCGGGCTCTCTCGATGTCGGCGCCGTCCAGCACAGCCCTCACCATCTCCTCCTCCATGAGGGTACCCCGAGCCAGGAACTCCCCGGAGGGGCCCACCGCCAGCGAGCCCCCGGGGAAGAGCTTCCCCCCCTCGGATCCCACGAGTTGGGAGACCAGCACGAACACCCCATGCTCCGCCGCGATCGCCGGGGCCAGCGCCTCCCAGCGCTGGACATTTCCCGGGCGACCGGAACCCGGAGCGAAGCCCCTGGAGGGTGAGGCGCTGGGGATCACCAGGACCTCCGCCCCGTCCAGCGCCAGGATGCTGGGGGGGAGGGAGTGCCATGCGTCCTCGCACACCAGCAGGCCCATCCTCCCGAAGCGGGTGTCGAACGCCCGCACGTCGCGACCGGAATCCAGGAAGCGGGCCTCGTCGAAGACCCCGTAGGTGGGGAGGAAGAGCTTCCTGTGGACGTGCACCACCCGCCACTCCCCCTCCCCGGGGGTGAGCCAGAGGGCGCTGTTGTGCAGCCGGTGACGCCAGCGCTCGTAGAAGCCCAGGACCAGGTCGGGTGCCTCCGGGGGCGGCGTGCCCAGTTCCCGTCGGACATCATCCGCGGACAGGGCTCCCTCCAGGACCCCCCCCTCCAGGAAGTACCCGGTCAGGGAGGCCTCGGGAAAGACCAGAAGGTCGCTGGCCCCTGCCCCCCGGGCCGTGGCGACGCGGATCCGTCCCAGGTTCTCGTCCGTGGCTCCCTTCCGGGGGCGGAACTGGGCCAGCTCGACACGAAAGGGGGGGCGGGACGGGGAGGAGGAGGGGTGCATGGGGCTCGGGCGGAGGGGGGAGTCGTACCGGGAGCATGGAGCCCCCGGGTTCGTCGGGGTTGCATGCACACCGTCGGCGACCACAAGGTACAGCGTACACGGGGACGCCGCAGCCGGTGGGCCCTGCCCCGGAACGACCGGCAGAAGTCGGGGTTCCACGGTCAACCCAGCTCCTCCCTCGATCCTGGTGCCGCGCATGACCCGGTTTCTGCTCCTCCTGTTCCTGCTCTCGGGTGTTCCGGCCCTCCAGGCCCAGTCGACCAACGGCACCCAGAGGGGTGCCGATGCCCGGAACGGAGCCGCCGAGGCGGAGGTGTTCATCCAGGCCTTCCAGGCCATCCGGAGCTATTCCCTGAATTCCCTGGGGGATTCGATCCTCTGGGAGAAGGCCATCGAGGGGCTGGTGGAGGGGCTTGGGGATCCCTATGCGACGGTCTTCACCCCCTCCGAGGTGGAGGCCTTCGAGGAGGAGACCACCGGCAACTATGCTGGGATCGGGGTCCAGATCAGCGACCTGAACCAGGAGATCACCATCACCGCCGTGTTCCGGGGCACGCCGGCGGAGGCCGCCGGAATCCAGGTGGGGGATGTCATCGTCGGTGTGGACGACGACAGCGCCGATGAGTGGACCACCGCCGACACCTCCCGGCGGATCCGGGGGGAGGTGGGGACCATGGTGGACGTCATCATCCGCCGGGAGGGGATGACGGAGCCGATGCGTTATCCCATCCGTCGCGACCAGGTCCATGTCTCCTCCGTCATCTCCGGGCGGATCTTCGGGGACATCGGCTACATCGCCCTCGACCGGGTGGCGGAGAGTTCTGCCGCCGAGGTGGACTCTGCCCTGGTGGAGTTGGACGACACCCGGGGGATCATCCTCGATCTCCGGCAGAACCCCGGTGGACTGCTGGATGAGTCCCTCTACCTGGCGGATCTCTTCCTGGAGAGGGGGGAGCGTCTGGCCGCCGTGAAGGGTCGGGTCCCGGGACGGACCTCCCCGGTGGAGGAAGCCTGGACGGCCCAGGCCCCGGCCCGGGTGGGGGATGTTCCCATCATCATCCTGGTGGATCGCTTCACGGCCTCCGCGGCGGAGATCCTGGCGGGTGCGCTGCAGGATCACGACCGGGCTCTGGTCATGGGAGAGCGGACCTTCGGGAAGGGGGTGGTGCAGACCGTGCTGGCCCTACCCGCCGGGAGGAGGATCCGGCTTACCACCGGGGAGTGGTTCACCCCGTTGGGACGGGCTCTGCATCGGGCTCGGGACCGGGACGGGACGCCCCTTCCGGAGCAGTTGGACACCATCCGTACCGTGCGTTCCCCCCAGGGCCGTGAACTCATGGCGGGGGGAGGGATCTTCCCCGATCTGGGGATGCAGGAGGACACCCTCCGCCTGGTGGAGCGGGAGTTCCTGGGGGAGGCTTCGGCTGCCCAGTATCCCCTGGGCGTGCGTCTCCAGGAGATCGCCTTCGACCAGGTGCGGGCCCTGTCGGCAGGGGGGACGGGGGGAATCACCGACCAGGTGGTGGAGGGGTTTCTCACCGAGTTGACCGGGGCCGGGATCAGCGGGGGGCTCACCCAGGACCCTGTGGTGGTGGACTATCTCCGCTGGCGTCTGAACCTGGCCTTCCATCAGAGGGCCGGGAACGATGGACGGGCGGCCGAGGTCCGGGCGGAGCGGGACCCGGTCCTGACGCAGGCGGTGGAACTGCTGGGTGCCTCGTCGAGCCAGGCGGACCTCTTCCTCCGGGCGGCCCAGGTCCAGAGGTCCCGGGAGGCCGGGGTTGCCGTGCCGGGTAACGGCGGCCACTGAGGCGACGTCCCGAGACCGTGTGAGCCCCCCCCGGCTTCCCTCCGTCGGGCGGGGCGTCCTCTCCCCCCTGGTCCGCTCCTCCGCCCCCCGGGTCCCCGGGGGGCCGGAGCCCCACCCGGGGCCCATCCTGGACCGCCTGGCCCTCCTCTATCCCCGGCTCTCCCTCCCGGTCCGCGTCCTCCTTCCCACCGCCCTTCTTGCCCTGGACCTCTCTCCCCCCCTGATGGGTCAGGGGCTGAGGCGCTTCCGTTCCCTGGGGGCTGATCAGAGGGATGCCTGCCTCCGGGGGTGGGAGACGAGTCCGCTCCTCCCCCTCCGTCAGCTCGCCCGGGTCCTGGTGGGCCTCGTGACGCTGGCGGCGTGGGACGACCTGGACCTCCAGGAGACCATCGCCTACCGGGTGGAGGAGCACATCGAGGCGGTGAACCGTCCCCGGGAGGAATGATGGGGGTCTTCCCGGGGGATGGGGGATGGATCAGCGCCGGTGTTGTGGTGGTGGGTTCCGGAGCCGGGGGGGCGGTGGCGGCTGCGCTCCTGGCTGAGGGGGGAGCCCACGTGGTCCTCCTGGAGGAGGGACGCCCCATCTCCCCTGTGGCGGAGCGGTCCCGGGAGGTGGTGCGGGCCATGGCGGAACTGTACCGGGACGGGGGGATGACCCCGGTCACCGGCCGTCCGGACATGGTCTTCCAGGAGGGACGCTGCCTGGGGGGAAGCACCGTGGTGAATGGCGGAATGACCTGGCGCCCCCCGGAGCGGGTCCTGGAGCGGTGGAGCCGGGAGGAGGGGGCGGAGACCGGGCATGGAGCCATGGAACGTTGGTTCCAACTGGTGGAGGAGGGGACGGGGGTGTCGGAACAGCCCTCCTCCACCCTCTCCCTGGCGGAGCGGGTCTTCAAGGAGGCTGCGGAGTCGCTGGGCTACCCGGTGGTGGCGAATCCCCGGGCCCAGCGGGACTGCCGGGGTTCCGGGGTGTGCCTGGTGGGGTGCCCGCAGGACCGGAAGCAGGGGGCCCACATGACCTGGATTCCCCGGGCGGTGGCGGCCGGGGCGGAGGTGGGGACGGGGGTGCGGGTGGAGCGGATCCTCCACAGGGATGGAGTGGTGAGCGGGGTGACAGGGTACCGGATCGACCCGGACACCGGGAGGCGGACCGGGAAGGTACGGATCCGGACCCGTCACGTGGTGGTGGCGTGCGGGGCGCTACAGACACCCGTGCTCCTGCGACGGAGCGGAATGGCCCACCGCCGGGTGGGGCACAACCTGCAGCTCCACCCCAGTGTGAAGGTGGTGGGGATCCACCCCCGCCCCCTCCGGCAGTGGGCGGGTGTCCATCAGGGGGTCCAGGTCCACGCCTTCCTGGACCAGGGGATCCTCCTGGCCTGCGCAGGCGTTCCGCCGGGGGTGGCAGCCCTTGGGCTCCGGGCCCGGGGGGAGGAGGGGTTCGCCCTGATGGAGCGGTTCGATGATATGCTCCTCTCGGCGGCGCTGGTGGAGGATTCCACCGCAGGGCGGGTCCGGGTCCTCCCGGGGGGCGTTCCCTGGGCCAGCTACCGCCTGGACCGCCCCGGTCTCCAGCGGGTGC
The DNA here is from genome assembly GCA_964420725.1 of uncultured Gemmatimonadaceae bacterium. GTDB lineage: Bacteria > Gemmatimonadota > Gemmatimonadetes > Longimicrobiales > Gaopeijiaceae > CAYQVI01. Next base: position 5,762 of record CAYQVI010000078.1, read on the forward strand.
TCACCGGCGTGGAGCTCCTGGCCCGGATCCAGTTCGCCGCAGGAGCGGAGAAGGTGCTCCTCCCCTTCGAGGAAGCCCCCCAGGCGGGGAGTATGGAGGAACTGCAGACCCTCCTGCGCCGGGGGGTGGATCCCCGGGGCCTGGAACTGGTCTCGGTGCACGCCATGGGCACCTGTGCCATGGGAGGAGACCCAGGGCGCCATCCGGTGGAGCCCGGGGGGCGCCTCCGGGGGGTGGCCGGGGTCTGGGTGGCGGACGCCTCGGTGCTCCCCTCCAGCCCTGGAATCAACCCTCAGATCTCCATCCAGGCGCTGGCGGCACGGACTGCCGTGGGGATGCTGGAGGAGAAGGGAGAGGCTCTGAGCGGCCCCTCCTCATGATCAGGGCTCCCGGGCGGGGAGCACCCCCGGGTCCCGGAGGTGGGCGTAGAGGGGATGGTGCGCCGCCAGCCGCCGGATGGCGGGGATCGAAAGGAGGGGGAGGACCAGGGCATGGGTGAAGGGAGGGAGGATCGCCCACCCCAGGACCAGCCCCGCCACCGTCCCGCCGGAGACCACTCCAGAGGGGATCCCCACCGCCGGGAGGAGGAGTGGAGGGAGAAGGGCCATCACCGCCCCGGCGGCCGCCCCCAAAACCATGCCGGGGGGAGCCTGCCCGAAGCGGAAGGCCAGCCAGCCACAGATCCCCCCGGCGGCCAGGGCGCCCCTGGCGGGTACCACCCACCACGGGGTGCCGGACGAGGCGCCAGCGTACCAGAGTCCCCCTTCCAGAAGAAGGCCCAGGGCTCCGGCCACCCCCAACCAGGGGAGGTCGCTCATCTGCACCAACCAGCGGGGGGAGCTCATGGACCCGGATTTCCAGCAGGAGGATCGAGGATGACCGGAAGGGGTGGAGAAAGCGAAGGGGAGAACCCGGGTCCACGCAACCCCGTGCGAGAGCGGAGCGCCCTGGTGCTGGGGGCCACGGGGTTGGTAGGGGGCGCCCTGGTGGAACTCCTCCTGCAGGACCCCCGCTGGGAGCGGGTCCACCTCCTCCTCCGCAGACCACCCCCTCCGTCCCTGCGGCGCCCGGGACTCACCCACGAAGTGCTTCCCCCCGGGGAATGGGGAGTGGACCCCGGACGTTACGGGGTTCACACGGTCTTCGTGACCCTGGGGACCACCCGGAAGATCGCCGGGAGTGCGGAGGCCTTCCGCCAGGTCGACCTCCACCTGGTGGTGGCGGCTGCACGGGCCGCCGAGGCGGGTGGAGCCCGACAGTTCCAGGTGGTGTCCTCCGTGGGGGCGGACCCTGGGTCCCGGTTTCTCTACCCCCGGACGAAGGGGGAGATGGAACGGGAGGTCTCCCTCCTGGACATCCCCTCCATCGTGATCCTCCGCCCACCGCTCCTCCTGGGGGACCGCGGCCAGGTACGCCCCGGGGAGAAGGTGGCGGAGCTCCTGCTACGACCCCTGGGGGCGCTCCTGAGGGGCCCTCTGGAGCCCCTGAGGCCCATCCGCGACCGGGAGGTGGCCGCAGCCATGGCCGCCCTCGCCTGGAGCCCTGGAGGGGGCATCTCGGTGTTGGGGCCCCGGCAGATCCGGCGTCTCGGAGGGGGCTGACGGACCCGCCGGTGACCCGGCGACCCCTAACGTCGGGGGTGGAACTGCCGGTGGACGGAGCGGATGTAGTCCCGATCCACATGGGTGTAGATCTGGGTGGTGGAGATGTCGGCGTGCCCCAGCAGCTCCTGCACCACCGCCAGATCAGCCCCCCCTTCCAGGAGGTGGGTCGCAAAGGAGTGGCGAAGGGTGTGGGGGGAGAGCTTTCCCTCGATCCCCGCCCGATCCGCCGCATTCCGGACGATCTGCCAGACCGCCATCCGGGTCATGGGCTGCCCCCGGTGGTTCAGGAAGACGATCCCGTCCCCCCTCCCCTGCTCCAGGCCGGGGCGGACCTGCCGGAGGTACTGGTCCAGGGTCCGGATGGCTGCTCCCCCAAGGGGGACGATCCGCTCCCGGGAGCCCTTCCCGAAGACCAGGGCCACACCCTCCTTCAGGTCCAGGTCCATCAGCCGCAGCCCCACCAGCTCCGACACCCGCACTCCCGATGCGTAGAGGGTCTCCAGGATGGCCCGGTCCCGCCAGAACAGGGGGTGGTCGGGGTCGGGGGCCTCCACCAGTCTTGCCACCGTCTCCACCGGGAGGACGTGGGGGAGGCGCCTCCATCCCCGTGGGGCCTCCATCTTCTCCGTGGGGTCCATGAGGAGGACCCCCTCCTCCACCAGATAGTGGAAGTAGGTCCGGGTGGAGGAGATGGCCCTTCGGATGGAGGCCGGGGCCAGACCCTCGTCCTTGAGGCTGTAGATGTAGTCCCGGAGGTGCGCCGAGGTCACGTCCACCGGATGGTCCACCCCCTCTGTCGCCAGGAAGGCCAGGAGCCGGTCCAGGTCGCCGTGGTAGGCGGTGACGGTCCGATCCGAGAGGCCACGTTCCAGGACCAGATGGTCGGCGAAGGAATCCACGCGAAAGGCGCCGGGAGCCCGGCTCATCGTGGATTCCTGCGCCGCCGGGAACGGAACCACCCCCACCCCGCCAGCACCGCCAGGGCCACGGCCACCACCAGGAGAACCCGATTGACGTTCCCCAACGTCGCAACGATGGACTCGATATTCCGTCCCGCCAGCGTGCCTGCCATCACCAGTCCTCCGTACCAGACTGCGGAGGCGGCGGCCAGGGGGATGGCCACCGACCAGAAGGGCTGCCGGGCCACCCCGGCAAAGACCGGAACCACGGCCCGGACTCCCGGGAGGAAGCGACTGAAGAAGATGGCTGGCACCCCCCATCGGGCGTGGAAGCCCCTCAGCCAGGCGATCTGCCTCCGATTCAGGAGGAACCTTCCCCACCCCTGCCGGAAGAAGGCCATCCCCTTTCGACGGGCCACCAGGTAGACCAGGAAGGCGCTGGACACATTGGCCCCCCACGTCACCAGGAAGACCACCCAGGCCCCCGCCACCCCCTGCGCCGCCAGGAAGGCCCCAAGGAGGACCACCGTGTCGGCGGGAAGGGGGGGGACGATGTTCTCCAGGGCGGATCCCGCCCCCAGGATCAGCAGGAGGAGCCAGTAGGGGAGCCGGGCGAGTGCCGCCAGGAGGTCAGCCATGGGGGAACGATGGCAGAAGGGCTCCCCCTGGGGGGAGCCGGGTGGGGTTCAGAGACCCTGCTGCTGCGAGAGGAGGGCCACGGCGTGGACGGCCAGTCCTTCCCCGCGTCCGATCCATCCCATCTCCTCGTTGGTCTTCCCCTTCACGGACACGGACCCCCGGGGGGAGCCCAGGACCTCTTCCAGCGCCCGGGCCATCTCTGCGGCCCTGGGGCCGATCCGGGGGCGTTGGCAGATCACCGTCAGATCCACATTCCCCACCACGAAGCCATGGTTCCGCACCACCTCCATGGCACGGGCCAGGAGCTTCATGGAATCGGCCCCCTTCCACCGGTCGTCGTCGGGGGGGAAGAGCTTCCCGATGTCCCCGGCCCCGGCGGCTCCCAGCACGGCGTCGGTGACGGCATGGGCCACCGCATCCCCATCGGAGTGTCCATGCAGGCCGGGAGAATCGGGGAAGTGGACTCCCGCCAGGAGAAGGGGGCGATCGGGGTCGAAGCGGTGTGAGTCGTAGCCCAGTCCAACCCGCATCATGGGATCACCTGGAGGTTGATGGAGGAGCCGTCAGAACCGGGGGAAAGACCGTCGGGGGACGGACGGCCGACTGCCCCCCGTCCCCCGATGCTCCGTCCGTCCCACCCGGTCCCCCCGTGGGGTGACCCTTCAGGCCGACCAGCGCCGGAAGGCGAGACAGACGTTGTGTCCACCGAACCCGAAGGAGTTGGAGAGCGCCATCCGCACCGGCATCTCCGTCACCCCGTGGGTCCCGTAGTTCAGGTCGCAGTCGGGATCCGGCTCCGTGTAGTTCGCCGTGGGGGGGATCCGACCCTCCTGCATGACCATGGCGATGACCACCGCCTCCAGCCCACCGGAGGCACCCAGCAGGTGCCCCGTCATGGACTTGGTGGACCCGACCACAATCTCCCGGGCCCGGTCGCCCAGCACGGCCTTGATGGCGATGGTCTCGTTCCGGTCGTTGTAGGGGGTGGAGGTGCCGTGGGCGTTCACGTAGTCCACCTCTTCCGGCTGGGCGTCGGCGTCCTTCAGCGCCTTCCGCATGGCCAACTGGGCCCCGGCGTGGTCCTGCACCGGCTGCGTGATGTGGTAGGCATCGCCGGAGGCCCCATAGCCCACCAGCTCCGCCAGGATCCGGGCGCCCCGGGCCTCGGCGTGCTCCATGGTCTCCAGCACCAGTGTGGCGGCCCCTTCGCCGATGACGAAGCCGTCCCGATTGGCATCGAAGGGTCGGCTGGCGGTGGCGGGATCGTCGTTGCGGGTGCTCATGGCCTTCATGGCCGCAAAGCCCGCTACCGTGAGGGGTGTGATGGTGGCCTCGGAGCCGCCCGCCAGCATGATGTCTGCATCCCCCCGCTCCAGCACCCGGAACGCCTCACCGATGGCGTGGGCCGACGAGGCACATGCGGAGACCGTGGCATAGTTGGCCGCCTTGGCTCCAAACCGGATGGAGAGGAGGCCGGAGGCGATATCCGGAATGAACATGGGAATGAAGAAGGGGCTGACACGGCGGGGGCCCCGCTCCGCCATGATCGCCGCCTGCTCCTCCAGGGTGGCGATCCCCCCGATCCCGCTTCCGTAGATCACGCCGAAGCGCTCTCCATCCACCCCGTCCGGAACCCCGTCGCCGAACCCCGCGGAGGCCATGGCCTCCACCCCAGACGCCAGGGCGAACTGGGAGAAGCGGTCGTAGCGGCGGATTTCCTTCGTATCGAGGATGTCCGAGGGGTCGAAATCCTTCACCTCGCAGGCGATCCGGGTGACCCACTCATCGGTGTGCTCGAAGAGGGTGATGGGCCCCCCACCACTCTTTCCCGCCAGGAGGGCCTCCCAGGTGGAGGGTACGTCGTTCCCCACCGGGGAGACGCACCCCACACCCGTGATGACCACCCGGTGTCGGGGCAGACTGCCGCGACGCGTCACCAACTCCTCCTCCCCGGCTGGCTCCTGACGTGCACCTGGCGCATCAGTCCCCGGAATTCTTCGACAGGTACCGGACCGCGTCTCCCACCGTCCGCATCTGCTCGGCGTCCTCGTCGGGGATGTCGAGGCCGAACTCCTCCTCGAAGGCCATCACCAGCTCGACGGTGTCGAGGGAGTCCGCTCCCAGGTCCTCCACGAACGAAGCCTCCGGCGTCACCTTGTCCGCCTCGACACCCAGTTCGTTGATGATGATCTCGCGGACCTTGGCTTCGATATTCTCCGACATGCTGTTCCCCCTCGACTCTTGTTGGGCGTTTCGCGCCACGCTCGTGCGGGCACGACGTTGAACGGAACCGGGCCCATCGGGGCCCGGGTGGATCACATCACCATCCCACCATCCACTGTGAGGACCTGGCCGGTAATGTACGTCGCCCCGGGGCCGGCAAGGAAGCGCACGGCGTGGGCGATGTCCTCCGGGGAACCCAGGCGACCCAGGGGGATCTGTCCCTGGAGGGCCTCCTTCTGGGCCTCGGTCATGCCGGCGGTCATGTCGGTTGTGATATACCCCGGGGCGATGGCATTCACCCGGACCCCCCTCGGTGCCAGTTCCCTGGCCACGCTCATGGTGAGCCCAAGGAGACCCGCCTTCGAGGCGGCATAGTTGGCCTGCCCGGCATTCCCCATGAGCCCCACCACGGAGGTGATGTTCAGGATCACCCCGTCCCGGCGGCGCATCATCCCCTTGGCGACGGCACGCGTCAAGAGAAAGGCCCCCTTGAGGTTGATGTCCATCACCTCATCCCAGTCCTCATCCTTCATCCGGACCAGGAGGCCGTCCCGGGTGATCCCTGCATTGTTCACCAGGATGGCCACGTCCCCCAGTTGTGACTCCACCGCCTGCACGGTGCTCTGGACGGACTCCCCGTCGCTCACGTCGCACGAGAACCCCGCGTGCCCCGTCCCGGGGAGGGCGGCGGCGGCTGTGGCGGCCAGCTCCCCATTCCGGGCCACCAGGGCCACCCGGGCTCCGGCAGCGGCCAGCGCCCCCCCGATGGCCAGGCCGATTCCCCTGGAGCCCCCGGTGACCAGCGCCGTCCGTCCCTCCAGCTCACGTTCTTCCATCATCCCGCCACCTTGTCCAGGTCCGCTGGGGATCCCAGTGAGATACTCGTTGCGTCGGGGGCGTTCCGGCGGTTGAGCCCGCACAGCACCGATCCGCTCCCCAGTTCGATGAAGCGATCCACCCCGTCCGCCACCATCCGGGCCACGGAAGCCCCCCATCGAACCGGGGAGGTCATCTGTCGCAGGAGAAGCTCCCTGGCCGCTTCCCCACCCTCCACGGGTTCTGCGGTGACGTTCGAAACCACGGGGAAGGAGGCAGCCGAGAAGTCTATCCCGTACAGCCCCTCCCGCAACCCCTCCAGGGCAGGCTGCATGAGGGGGGAGTGGAAGGCTCCCGACACCTTCAGGGGGAGGACCCGCTTGGCTCCGGCACCCTTGAGCGCTTCGGACACGGGCCCCAGCGCGCCGGCGTCTCCGGAGATCACCACCTGCCCTGGAGCGTTGTAGTTGGCCGGGACCATGAGGGCGCCATCGCTGGAGGCCTCGGCACAGACCCGCTCCACCACATCGTCGTCCAGACCCAGCACCGCGGCCATCGCCCCGGGACGGGCCTCGCCGGAATCCGCCATCAACGAGCCCCGCAGACGGACGGCCCGGAGTCCGTCTGCAAAGGAGAGGGTCCCGGCGGCCACGTGGGCGGAGAACTCACCCAGGGAGTGACCGCCGGCCATGTGGACCGGGCCCAACGCCTCCCCGATCACCCTCAACACCGCAATGGAGTGGACCAGGAGTGCCGGCTGGGTGTTGCGGGTCAGGGTGAGTTCCTTCTCCGGTCCCTCCCAGCAGATCCTGGACAGGGAGACGCCCAGGAGATCGTCCGCCTCCTGAAAGGTGTCCCGGGCCACCGGAAAGGCCTGGGCCAGATCCTGGCCCATCCCCACCACCTGGGAACCCTGCCCTGGAAAGAGGAGTGCGATGCTCACGATCTCTGGGGGTTGGATGGATGGAGAGGATGGACGGAGCGGAGGGTCGTGAGGGGGTGTCCTCCACGCCCGGAGCGGGAGTTCACCAGCGTACGGTCATCCCCGCCCAGGTCAGCCCGGCCCCGAAGGCCACCAGGAGGACCAGGGAGCCCGGACGGATCCGACCCTCTTCCACCGCCTCGTCCAGCGCCACCGGGATGGAGGCGGAACTCATGTTGCCGTAGCGGTCCACATTCACGTAGACCTTCTCCCGGGGAATGCCGGCGTATCGGGCCGTGGATTCGATGATCCGGATGTTGGCCTGGTGGGGAACCAGCAGGTCGATGTCGTCTGCGGTGAGTCCCGCCTTCAAGATGGCCTGCTCCGAGGCCTCGCACATGGAGCGGACGGCATTCTTGAAGATCTCCCGCCCGGACATCTGCATCAGGTGCTCCCGGTTCGCCACCCGCTCCGCCGTGAGGGGTGCACGCACCCCGCCTGCAGGCCGATACAGGAGTTCCGCCAGGGAACCGTCAGAGCCATGGTGGCTGGAGAGGATCCCCCTGTCCCCCGTGGCGGGGCGGAGGACGGCGGCACCGGAGCCGTCTCCGAAGAGCACCGCGGTGGCCCTGTCCGTCCAGTCCAGGATATTGCTCATCTTCTCTGTGGCCACCACCAGCGCCACCCGGGCGCGTCCCGCGGCGATGTATCCCTCGGCGACGGACATGGCGTAGAGCCACCCGGAGCAGGCCGCCTGGACGTCGAAGGCCACGGCCCTGTGGGCCCCGATGAGGGCCTGGATGTCGCAGGCTGTGGAGGGGAGCCATCGATCCGGGGTGGCGGTGGAGACCACCAGGAGATCCACCTCTCCCGCCTCGATCCCTGCCCGCTCCAGGGCCAGCCGGGCCGAGGCGGCCCCCATCTCCGAGGCCAGGAGTTCCGGGGCTCCGATGCGGCGCTCCCGGATTCCGGTGCGTTCCCGGATCCACTCGTCCGAGGTATCCATCTCCTGGGCCAGATCGTCGTTCGTGACGATCCTGTCGGGGAGGAATCGGCCGGTACCGGCGATCTCCACGAAGGGGCTGGGAGTGGTCATTCGGTCTCCGGTTGATCGGATCCGCGGGCGAGTTCTCGGGCGACGTGGGAGACCATCCTGGACCGGACGGCCCGGGCAGCCACCCCGATGGCGTTCCGGATGGCCTTGGGGGTGGACTGACCATGGCAGATGATGGTCACCCCATTCACGCCCAGCAGAGGAGCTCCACCATACTCGGCGTAGTCCAGGACGCGAAAGACCTCGTCCAGCTCCAGCTCCGTACCCTTGCGATGAAGCTCCTTCTTGAGGAGCTGGATCACCAGACCGGCCACCGACTCGTAGAACTTCAGGAGGACGTTGCCCACGAACCCGTCACACACCAGGACATCGCAGGCCCCACGGATGATGTCCCGCCCCTCCACATTCCCGATGAAGTTCAGGTCGCTCTGCTTCAGCAGGAGATGGGTTTCCACGGCCAGCTCGTCCCCCTTCTCCGGCTCTTCCCCGATGTTGAGCAACCCAACCCGTGGATTGGCGACCCCCATGAGATCCTGGGCGTAGATGGTACCCAGGCGAGCGAACTGCACCAGATGGTGGGGACGGCAGTCGATGTTGGCCCCGGCGTCCAGCATGAGGGCCGGGCGTTCGGCGGTGGGGAGGAGGGTGCCGATGGCGGGCCGATCCACCCCGGGGAGGGGGCGGAGGAGGACCAGGGAGGCCGCCATCACGGCACCGGTGGAGCCAGCGCTGACAAACGCATCCGCCTCTCCTTCCTTCTGGAGGCGGATGCCGACGGTGATGGACGAATTGGGCTTCCTGCGGATCGCCGAGGCGGGGGAATCCCCCGGGGCGATCCGGTCCGGCGCATGGATGATGGAGATCCGATCCCGGGGAAACCCAGGGAAGGCCTCAAGGGCAGGTTCCAGGATCCCACGGTCGCCAACCAGAAGGATCTCGACATCCTCGTCGAGATCCTTCAGCGCCGAGGCCGCCCCCGCGATTTCGCTGAGAGGCGCACCGTCGGTGCCCATCGCGTCAAGGGCGATGCGCACGGGGTATTCCCGACTCAGTCCTGCTGGATGTCGAGAATCACCTTGCCCCGATACATCCCGGAGGTGGGGCAGACCCGGTGGCGGAGGGTCGGCTCACCGGACTTGCTGCAGGTCCCCAGGGTGGGCACTTCCGCCTTGTGGTGCCCGCGACGCTTCCGCTGCCGCTGCTTCGAGACCCGCTTCTTGGGAACAGCCATGGTGACCTCAGTCCTCGTTCTTGAGAGCCCGCAACGCAGCCCA
>CAYQVI010000079.1:0-15131 GCA_964420725.1 uncultured Gemmatimonadaceae bacterium
GCGCCTCCATGTTCTCCACCACCCGTCGGGCGGCGGGGATCCCCACCCGGGCCAGGGTCAGGAGTTCGGGGTCCCGGAGGCCGACCCACGCCGCCTCGGTGAGCCCGGGCCTGAGGGATCGGTCCCCCAGCGTCATGATCCGGGAGTCCAGATACTGGGTCAGGGTGTGGATCGCCTCCCCGTCCAGGGGGGGCGGAGGGGGGACGGAGGCCAGGAAGGCGGGGCCCGAAAGCGCCATCTTCAACAGCTCCGGGTCCGACATCGGCTGCCCCAGCCGCTCCCGGAGGCGCCGGGATCCCGCCACCGTGCGGGTCCGGTCCAGGCGCCCCGGCAGGGAGTCCCGCCCCTGCTGGTGGAGCTCCAGATCCGAGAAGGTCTCGCGGTCGATGAACATGAGACCATGCTTCACCCTGGCCGCGAGGTCCACAACCCCTGAGCCTCGGCGAGCCCCCCCGCCTTTGCGTCCTGCTACCTCACGAGCCGCAACCGGAGCACCTGAATCGTGACCGCCCCGGTGGAGACATCCACCTCGCCGCGTGCGACCCGAACGTCCCCGAAGAGCCCCGAGTAGGACTCCTCTCCCCGGGGAAAAGTGTGACTGGACAGAAGCACGCCCCGCCGTGGATCGATGACCTCCACGATGCGCTGGTACCGCCAGCCCGGTGCCACGGCCCAGCCGTTGGGGCTCGACTCGGAACGGTAGGCGCCGGTCAGCCAATCCGGTCGGGGAACGGAGAAGGAGATCCACAGATTGCCGTCAGCATCCTCGACCATGGACCCGAGGGAGCCCCGGGGCGGGGTGGGACCGTCCGTTGGCCGCGGCATGGGGTCGAACCAGGGGACCTCGCGCGTAGTGGTCAACAGCCGCTGGCCGTCCAGACTCCAGAGCTCCAGGTGATAGCGGTCCTTCGGCGCGATCCAGACCGCCGAGTCACCGGACGCGGCCATCGATCGGACGAGGCGGAACGGGTCCTGGGACTGGATGGTGCCCTCGACCTCTCCGAATGATCGACTCCGCGGACCGGAAGCGGGGAAGACGTGGGCGGAGAGTCCGATCAGGTCAGACCGGGACGAGTACCCCGACACCAGCAGGCTGTCCCCCCGGATCCGCATCACCTCGAAGCCCAAGCGGACGTCGGGAGTCACGTGGAGGTCGGGGATGAACGACGGATCGAACCCCACCAGCCGTGGGGCCGCATCAAGGACGTCGAGTCCCCCTCCGCTGCGGAAGGCAGCGCCAAGGAGCATGCGAAACTCCCCGGGACCCTGTCCCGAGCGTCCGAGGGAAGCACGGTGAACGCCTTCCCCATCGAAGAGATGCAGAACCGGCTCGGTAGGTGAACCGACCGCGTACGATTCGTCCTCCCCCAGTGCGACGAACACATCAGGGGTGCCGATGAGATCGGGTCTCGACCCTTCCCCCAGCACGACCAGCGGTTCAACCACGATCCGGCACGAGGGGCATCCGGGCTCGAGCGCCATCTGTGCAGTGGCGTGTGAAGGCGCAGGCAGCAGGGTGAGGAGCCCCACCAGCAGAACTGGTGAGCGGAAGGAGGCGGGAGTCGATTCGCAGGGGCGGCAGGAGACCGGCATCTACTGGCCTCCGTCGATGACTACGCCTGCAGACTCGAGCCCGAGCCGCGTGGCTTCATCAAGAGGAAGGTGTGCGAGGATGGTGTCTCCACACCCTCGGATCTGCAACGCCTGACGTTCAAGATTGAGGGAGACGGTGGAGGGGTTGCGGCTCAGGAAGGCCAGGACCTGCGCGGGAGTGGCGGTCTTGAGCAGGCTCGCCGCGACCGTAGCCTGCTCGAAGTAGGCCAGCGCCTCCTGCTGCTCGTCAGGCCCGCAGGAGTAGTCGTTGCAGTTGACCTCCTCACTACACCCACGGTCCTCACCCACGTCGATACTGCCGTCGGGTGTATCGGTCCATGTGGCGTTCCGATCAGGGTCTTGGTCGCAGAGGAGACAGGTGTCGCCGCACTCGCTAGGCCGCGGAGCATCCAGGACGAAGGTGTCGATGAGGACAGGGGCCTCCGACCGGCCATTGGAGTGCAGGCCAATGCCCATTCCCGTAGTCATGATGAGCACGGTCAGGGTGGTGGTCCCAATGTTCATGGTCTTCTCCACGGATGGGGTTATGGGAGCCTTCGCATCTATAGAACTCCTGAGCACCCCGTTTCTCCCCCCCCCCCGATCCTCGCCCTGTTGGTCGCACGTTCTCCCCGGAAGCCGCTCCCGGGGTCCCCCCTCACCCCAGGATCTGCTTTCTCCGCCGCTGCCAGGCCTTGTCCAGCTCCCCCCCCAGGATCACGGTGGAGCCCACCGCCAGGATGACGCCCCACTGCGTGGTATCCAGGGGCACCGTCCGGAAGACGGTCTGGAGCGGACCCCAGTAGAGCACCGACAACTGGGCCACCAGCGCGGCGGCGATGCTCAGGAAGAGGAACCGGTTCGAGAAGAGGTTGATCCGGAAGATGGAGCGGTCCAGCGACCGGCAGTTGAAGACGTGGAAGAACTGGAAGACCACCATCTGGGTCATGGCCACGGTCCGGGCGGCGTTCAGGTCACCGGTTCCGGTGTAGCTCCACCAGAAGGACCAGAGGGTGCCGGCGGCCAGCACCAGTCCCACTCCTCCCAGGCGCTCCAGGAGACGCCAGGGGAGGATCCCCTCGCCCTTGGGGCGGGGCTTCCGCTCCAGCAGCCCCGGCTCCCCGGGCTCCACCGCCAGCGCCACGTGTTGAAGGCCGTTGGTCACCAGGTTGATCCAGAGGATCTGCGCCGCCAGGAAGGGGAGGGGCCATCCCGCCGCCAGGGCGACGAGGATGGTGATGACCTCCCCCACTGCCGTCGACAGGAGGAAGAAGGTCACCTTCCGGATGTTGGAGAAGACGACCCGCCCCTCCTCCACCGCCCCCTGGATGGTGGCGAAGTTGTCATCCTGGAGGATCATGTCCGACGCCTCCCGGGCTACGTCCGTGCCCCCCCGGCCCATGGCGATTCCCAGGTGTGCTGCCCGGAGTGCAGGAGCGTCGTTCACCCCGTCCCCGGTGACCGCCACCACCTCTCCCATCGCCCGGAGCCGCTGCACGATCCGGAGCTTGTGCTCAGGCGCCACCCGGGCGAAGACCTGCACCCCGCCGGCCAGCAGTGCATCCAGCTCCTCATCCCCCAGGTCCGCCAGTTCCTTCCCTTCCACAGCCTGTCGCTCCGGACCGTCCAGCCCCAGTTGCCGTCCGATGGCCCGGGCCGTGGAGAGATGATCCCCGGTGAGCATCAGGACCCGGATCCCCGCCCGCTGCACCGCGGCCACCGCCGTCACGGCTTCGGGTCGCACCGGATCCTCCATCCCCTGGAGCCCGCAGAAGACGAAGCCGCCTTCCATCTCCGCGCCACGGAGCGATGCCGCACCGTCCCGGTAGGCCATGGCCAGGACCCGGAGTCCCTCCCCGGCCAGTTCCTCCGCCGCACCCAGAACGGCGCCTGGATCCAGCGTTTCCAGACCGTCGGGTCCCAGCAGATGGCTGCAGCGGGCCAGGACCGCCTCCGGCGCTCCCTTCATGTAGACCCGGGGCCCGGTCTCTCCCTGGACCAGGACGGCCATATACCGGAGCTCCGGCTCGAAGGGGAGGATGTCCAGCTCAGGGTGGGCGCTTCGGAGGGAGGTCGGGAGGAGACCCCCCTTTGCCGCCGCCACCAGGAGGGCCACCTCGGTGGGGTCCCCCAGTGGCTCGCCCTCATCCCCTACCATGGCAGGGTCCGCCTCATTGGCCAGTGCGCCGGCCCTCAGCGTTTCACCCAGCGGGAGCACCCGCTCCGGATCCACCTCTTCCCCGTCCCGGTTGAAGGAGCCCTGGGGTGCATACCCCCCTCCCTCCAGGCGGTAGGTACCCCCCCCGGCCCAGATCGCCCTGACCGTCATCTCGTTCCGGGTCAGCGTTCCGGTCTTGTCCGAGGCGATGACGGAGGTGCTCCCCAGCGTCTCCACTGCAGGGAGCCGGCGGACGATCGCCCTGCGCCCTGCCATCCGGTGCACCCCCAGCGCAAGGGTGACGGTGAGAACCACCGGCAACCCCTCCGGAACCGCCGACACGGCCATGGCCACGGCGGTGAGGAAGATCTCCGTTGGGGAGAGCCCATGCACGAGCCCGAGGACCACTGCCGCCCCGGATAGCACAACCAGGGCCAACGCAACCTGCTTCCCGAAGTCCTGCACCGTCCGCTGAAGGGGGGTCTGCACCTCTCCGGCGGAGTGGATCGCCTCGGCGATCTGTCCCACCTCCGTCTGCCCGCCGGTGCGGACCACCAGCCCCCGCCCCCGCCCCCGGCTCACCATGGTGGCGGCGAAGGCCAGGTTGAGCTGGTCTCCCGCAACCGGGTTTCCAGGGAAGCGTCGGTCCGGGTCCTTCCGGACGGGGACCGATTCACCGGTGAGGGCGGATTCGTCCACCTCCAGGCCCGAGGCCCGGAAGAGACGCAGGTCCGCAGGCACGCGGGCACCGGTGGAGAGGAGCACCACATCCCCGGGCACCAGGTCCTGGGCTGGGATCTGGACGGACTTCCCATCCCGGAGGACCTCGGCCCTGGGGGCACTCAGTTTCGACAGCGCCTGGACTGCATCCCGGGCTCGCACCTCCTGAACGAAGCCGATGAGGGCGTTGAGGACCACCACCACCAGGATGACGGCGGTATCTACGTAGTGCTGGACGGCCAGGGTGACCACCGCAGCCACCAGAAGGATATAGATGAGGGGGTCCCGGAACTGGCGGAGGGCCAGCGACCACCACGGCTCCAGCTCCTCCGCCTGGATCGTGTTGGGCCCGTAACGCTCCAGCCGCGCCCTGGCCTCCCCGGAGGTCAGGCCATGGCTGTCCGCCCCCAACTGCTCCTGCACCTCGGGAACGGAGAGGGACCACCATGGGGTGGGTTCCCCGGATGGAACCGGATCCGGGCGGGATGTGGGCGTCCGATGCGGCGTGGCCAAGGTGGGGGTCCAAAGCCGGAAGAAGCGGAGCGGGGCCCCCCTGAAGGAAGCCCCCATCATCTCCCTCAAGGTCCACCAAAAACCGTGGCGCGGCAACCGATGCCCGGCCGATGGGTTGTCCCCTCCCCCATCCCGACGTGAGCTTCCAGGACACCCCCTCCACGCCCAGCTGCGGGGTGCCATCCCTGCCGGTCGAGGTTCCCGCCATGTCACCAGGATGCGCAGTGCCCACACCGCCTCGCGGCGGTCGATCCCGTGCCACCTGGTGGGTGCTGCTGGCGGTCACCGTCGCCGCCTGCGCTCCGGACGCCCCCGAGGCGACGATGGAAGGCGGTACGGTCGGGTCTCTGGACTCGCTGGGGGTGGTGGAGGGGTCGGCCGGCGCCCCCGGGGGAGGACCCGTGGAAGGGGGGGAGCCGGGTCCCCAGCCTCCCCCGCCGGACGCCTCCACCAGGGTCTTCGAGGGCGCCTGGTTCGAGGTGGCCTACCCGGCGGACTTCGCCGTGCGCCCCTCTCTGGAGAGCAGCAGCGCCGACGGGTTCGACAGCGCCTTCTTCGACTCTCCGGATGGCCAGGTCACCTTCTACGTGTTCTCCCCCCAGTGGGGCGGGGAGCCCGTGGACATCGCCCTCGACCCCGGCACCGAGATGATGGCGGACTCCACCTCCACCACCGCGGGGCCGGTGACCACCACCCGGGTCACGATCCGGGCCCGGGACGGTGCCTGGGAGCGGAGCTACGTCACCGAGGAGGACGAGCGGGGCCCCACACGGTGGACCATCGGCTGGCGGTACTCGTCGCAGGAGGCCCGGGAGCGCTACGCCCCTGCCTTCGAGGCCTTCCGGGAGTCGTTGACGCAGTTCGGGGACTGAGGCCCCCCCTACCGCCGGGCCGCCTGTACGTGCATCCAGTCCCGGTCCTCGGTCCGCCCCAGGCTGAGCCACCCCTCGTTCTCCCACAGCTCCCACCAGGCATCCAGATCCGGGTGGGCCAGGCTGGCCCGGTCGCTTCGCCAGGCCAGCTTGTTTCGGGAGGGGTACCAGTCCAGGGCGATGCCATAGGCGTGGGTGGACCAGCTGGTTCCCCCACGCATCCGCCGGCAGTTGTAGCTCCCGCCGTAGCGGTCCAGCCCCAGCTGCTTGATCCCGTCCAGACCGTAGTGGGCCAGTGTCCCCTCCAGGATCGTTCCGAGGCTGTCGGCCAGCTTCGTGTGGATGGAGATCCGGTTCGTGGTGCTGAAGGGCTCCCAGTCCAGCGTCAGCGTCCAGGGGCAGGGCACCATCACCGTCGGCACCTCGCAGACCCTCCCGTAGAAGCCCTCCATGTCCCGCTGGTTCGGGAAGCCGTGGGGGTTGGCCACGATGGGGCGGAGATCCACGAAGGGGCGGGGGAGCTCCCCGCGCTGGATGAGGACCCGGAGCTGGTCGGCGGCGAACTCGGTGGAAGGGCCGTACCAACCGTCGACCTTTCCGGCGTCGATCCCCCGCTCATGGCAGGCCAGCTGGACCAGCGCCACCATCTTCCGCTTCCCCGGCCACCCCTTCCAGTCCGGGGGCAGTTTGTCCGTGCGCTTCAGCAGCGCCTTGTGGACGGCGCCCTCGGTTCCACTGCCGGCAATTCCGTCGATGTCGCCCGTGTAGAGCCCGGCCTTCCGGAGTTCGCCCTGAAGGAGACGGATGTCGCTGCGTTGCATGGGATGACCTCTCTTGAGGGGGAGGGAGTGGGGCAGCCCCGGATACGAGCCGGCGTCCCCTTTCGGGGTTGGCAAATCTGGACGGCGGTTGGGATAGTACGGCTCGGAGAGTCGGCCCGCGAGGGTGCTCGCTGTCGCGTCAGTGCGTTGCGGTCGCGCAACGATACTGTATCCTTTCCGAGGGTCGCGCCCCTGGTGGCTCAGGGAAATGCCTTGTGGGACATAACTCCGGGTTCCTGGACGCCTGTCTGGCCTCCCGGGGCATTCTCCTTGCCTCATCCCTGGTAGGCTCCGGCTCCCCAACGCCAGGCTCTCCCCTCCCGAATCAATTGTCTAAAGTATTCAGAATACAATCCGACACTGTCTTTCCGAGGACCGGTAATCCACGAAGGACATGTCGGAGGATCGAGTGACCACTCCCTTCCATCTCGCTGCATCCGGGGCGTCGACGCCGACCCCCCCGTCCCGCCACCCGCGGGAGTGCAGCGGCCGACGTGCACCGGAGTCCTCCACCAGGGGCGGCCCATCCCGGCTCCGCCCGCGCAATTCATCCCACGACTCCTGAATCGATCATGTCAGCGTTCTCAAATATGCGCATCGGCACGCGCTTGGCCCTGGGCTTCTCCCTCGTCCTCGTCATGATGATGGGGCTCTCCGCCATCAGCATCCAGAAGGTCCGGCAGATCAGCGCGAACCTCTCTGCGGTGAACGACATCAACAGCGTCAAGCAGCGCTACGCCATCAACTTCCGTGGGAGCGTACACGACCGGGCCATCGCCCTCAGGGATGTCTCCCTGGTGAGCGAGCCCTCCGAACTGGATGCCGCCATTGCCGACATCGAGACCCTCACCGAGGCCTACGCGGCCTCGGCGGGGCCGCTGGATGCCATGCTCCAGTCCGCCGAGGGCACCGTTCCCGAGGAGCACACGATCCTGGCCAGCATCAAGGAGACGGAGAAGGTCACCCTCCCCCTCATCGAGCGGGTCATCGAGCTCCAGACGGGGGGCAATGCCCAGGGGGCCCACCAGCTCCTGATGGCGGAGGCCCGGCCCCAGTTCGTCACCTGGCTCCGGCAGATCAACCAGTTCATCGACCTGCAGGAGGCGAAGAACCAGGAGATCGGGAAGGAGACCACCGCGCTCGCGGGGAGCTTCACCCTCCTCACCCTCCTCCTGACCCTCTCCGCCCTGGCCCTGGGGGCCACGGTGGCCTGGCTCATCGGGCGCTCGGTGAAGCCCCTGGAGGTCCTCACCGCGGTGATGGGCCGCCTGGCCGGGGGTGAGCTCACGGTGGAGGTTCCCAGCGCCGATCGGGGGGATGAGGTGGGAGACATCGCCCGGGCGGTGCAGCACTTCAAGGAGAGTGGGCTGGAGCGGATCCGCATGGAGGCCCAGGCCCGGGCGCAGCAGGAGGAGATGGATGCCCGGATGAAGGCCAGCGAGGCCGCCTTCCTGAAGGAGCAGCAGACGGTGGTGGAGACCATGGCGGCGGCCCTCACCCGGCTGGCCGAGGGCGACCTCTCGGTGCGCCTCGAGACCGACCCCACCTCCAGCTACGTGGCCCTCCTCACGGACTTCAACAAGGCGGTGGAGAACCTTTCCACCCAGTTCGCCCTGGTGGACGCTGCGGCGGAGCAGGTGTCCCACGCGGGCTCCGAGATCACCTCCGGGAGCCAGATGCTGGCCAACAGCGCCAACGATCAGGCCACCACCCTGGAGTCGGTGGCCTCCAAGGTCCAGCAGTTCGCCGCCATGACCCGGCAGAGCGCCGCCAACGCGGCGGAGGCCCGGGCCCTGGCCGCCAGCTCCCGGGAGCACACCAAGGAGGGGACGTCCCGGATGACCCGGCTCACCGAGGCGGTCCACGACATCCGGCAGGCCAGCGCCGAGACGGCGAAGATCGTGAAGACCATCGAGGAAATCGCCTTCCAGACGAACCTGTTGGCGCTGAACGCCGCGGTGGAGTCGGCCCGGGCCGGGGATGCCGGGCGGGGATTCGCGGTGGTGGCCGAGGAGGTGCGGGCGCTGGCCATCCGCTCCGCCGAGGCCTCCAAGAACACCGCCGCCCTCATCGAGCGCAGTGTGGAGAGCGCCGAGAACGGGGTGCAGCTCAATGGCGAAGTGATGCGCTCCCTGGAGCAGATCGAGACCGAGGTCCAGCGTGTGGCGGCGGTGACGGCGGAGATCTCCTCTGCAGTGGAGCACCAGGCCACCGTGGTCACCGAGATCGACGCCGAGGTGGAGCAGATGAATGTGGTGACCCAGGAGGTGGCAGCCAGCGCCGAGGAGTCCGCCAGCGCGGCGGCGGAGCTGGAGAGCCAGGCCCGGACGCTCCGGGACACGGTGGCCCAGTTCCGGCTGAAGCGGGGACCCGCTCGTGCAGCGGCACGGTCGGCCACCGGTGGCACGGAGCGCCGCTCCACTCCCCGGAGCGAAGCGCCCTGGGAGACGGCCAACGACGACTGGGCCAACATGCCGGTGGGCGCGGCCGCCGGGGAGGACTCCGACTGGGCCAGCACCTTCTGATGCAGGCGGAGTGACAGAGGTCAGCGGGTCCGGGGCTGCACCTGCCAGGTGCAGCCCCGGATCATTTCCCTTCCAGGGCTCCTGAGCCGGCTCCCTCCCGGTCAGCTGCCCCCTTCCTCTCGCCCCTCCCCGGCGTCATCCATCTGGCCGGGAACGTCCGGCCCCGCCTCCGCCGTCTCCACCTCCGCCGCCCTCACCTCCCGGGGCTCCACCGGCGTGTCCTCCTCCACCACGAAGTCCCTCAGGAGGAGCCAGGTGTCCTGCCGGTCCGCGTCCAGACAGGCCTCCCGGACCAGGCGCTCCTCCACGTAGTCCCGGGTCCGGGCCAGGGCACTCTCCGCGAAGCGCCGCTGGAGCCGCCGGCCGAAGATCCGGAATCCCGCCCGGAAGAGCACATTGGGGATGTGGGCACGCCTGGAGTAGGAGTGGATGCGAAACACCACCCGGCCACTCTCCAGGTACTTCCCCACCGTGAAGGTGATCTCACCGCGCTCGAAGTGGTGCTCCAGCGTCCGGTAGCTGTACCCCCAGGCCCGTAGGGGTCCTTCATTGGTGTCCCGGATCTCGTCGAAGGTCCGGGAGATCCGGACGCCGAAGGGAAAGTCGAAGCCCAGGAAGCGCCCCTGGAGGAGCATGCTCCTCCCCTCCATGGGGGCCTGGGGGTCGTAGTGCCCCTGGATCAGCCGGGGGTCCGGGAAGCGATAGGCCTCCACGAACTTCCTGGCATGCGCCCAGGAGCCTCCTTCCAGTGGGGTCTCCGGGGGCTCCGGGATCAGCTCCACCTGCTCGTCGGCGTGATTCCACCCCTCATCGGCAGGCTCCGCCTCCCGGGGCTCGAAGTTCAGCGCCCGGGCCGCCAGGTCCGCCAGAACGCTCTCGTAGGGAGAGGGCTGTTCCGCATCGCCGGGGGTGAGTGGGTTGTGCCCCTGGAGGGTCACCAGCCGGAAGCCGTCCTCCCGTACCTCCGCCACCCGGACCGGGCCATCCCAGGGAGCCCGGATGTGGATGTAGTACTCGTCCCCCTCCGACATCCCATCCGGGTCGCCGCAGGTCTTCTCGAACCGGGCGATCTCCCCCGGGGTGAAGGCATCCGGGTCCGCCTGCACCTGCCGCATCAGCTCGTCCGGTGCCACCTCCGGATCCTGGATGTCGATATGGTAGGAGCGGAAGAAGAGGGGGCCCCGCCCCTCGGCGGGCGTCTGCCGGGGCCACTCCCCCGGGGATCGTCGGAGGGCCTTCGCCAACCGGCGACCCCGTTGGTTCACCCATGACCAGCCTCCCGCAGCCACGGCGGCAGCGGCGGGGAGGAGGAGCATCCTGGAGCGGCGCATGGACAACCCTCTGGCCGAAGGGGCGGATCTCGCAGGGGAGGAGTTGCAACAAGGGAGCCACCCTGCTTCCTTGGGGAAGACCAGCCACGCATCCCCGGAGCTCCAATGACGCCAGCGGATCGAGACATGGACACCCCCTCCCCCTCCCGCCGCCCTACTCCACCGGAGGACTCCTGGCTGGAGGCGGACGTCACCCGGAAGAGCCTGCTCCGGCGGGTCCTTGTGGTCGTGGTGGCCGTGGCGGTGGGGGCGCTCTGGCTGGGGACGCGACCGGGCCCCGCCGCCGAGGTGGTGCTGGTGTCGCCCCAGGCGGGAAGCCGCATCGAAGGAGGCTCCACCCTGGTGTGGAGGTCCGTGCAGGGCGCCTTGGAATACCAGGTGGAGCTGGTGACGGAGGGGGGGCAGGTGCTCCACTCCTCGGCCGTGGCGGATACCACGGTGACCCTGGGACCGGAGGTGACCTCACCGGGTGCGGCCCAGGGGGTGCGGTGGAGCGTGGTGGCCCTCATCCCCGGGGGGCAGGTGGAGTGGAGCGGCACCCGGGAGCTGATGGTGGGCGGGCGCTGAAGCAGGACGGACCACCCCCTCCGTACAGGGACCCTGTAGATCCTACCCCCCACCCCCCGCCACCCCATGCGCCGCACACTGAAATTCCTCCACAGCGTGGCCTCCATCGGGTTCTGTGGGGGGCTGGCTGCACTCCTGGTGCTGCATGCTGTCCTCCCGGAGCCGGATCAACTGGAGCGCTTCGCCACCCTCCGGATGGCCATGGGGGCGGTGGCCCGGTGGATCATCCTCCCCTCCATGGGGCTGGTGGTGGTGAGCGGGCTCCTGGCCATGGCCGCCACCCCCGCCTTCCACAATGCCGGGTGGGTCTGGGCCAAGCTGGCCACCGGGATCCTGGTCTTCGAGGGGTCGCTGATCTACGTCCTGGGGCCGATGGAACGGGCCACCCTGCAGGCCCGGGCAGCGCTGGAGGGGGTATCGCTGGGGGGCGAGGCACCGGAGGGAGCCTCCCTGGTGGCCTCCCTGGGGCCGGAATGGGGGTCGTTCTGGGTGCTCCTGGCGGTGGGGATCCTGAACGTGGCCCTGGCCATCTGGCGCCCCCGGTTCAGCAGGAAGCGGAAGGGGAACGAGGGGGGGCGTCCCAGGGTGGCGGAAGGGGGAAGCCCGGGGCCCGCCTGGTGGGAGCGGTCGGCGTAGCCTGGCCGCCGGGTCCTTCCCGGATCGTCCCCTGGAGCGGTTGCTACCTCCCCGGCTCCTCCTCCAGGAGCTGCCGGGGGATGAGCATGTCTGACACCGGGAGCTTCACGTTGTCCCGGAGCCGGGACTCCTCCGCCAGGAAGGCCAGCACATGCCCGGCGATGGACTGGCGAAGCGACGTCACCATTCCCTGGTGCTTCCCCTCCCTCAGGTGCTCGTCCAGCCCCCGGAGCATCTCCAGGTCCCCCCCACCGTGGGGGTCTCCTCCGGGGGGAAGTGGGATCCGCTCCTCCTTCTCTTCCCCCACCAGGCCGGTGAAGCGGGTCACCACCAGCTCTCCCTTCTGTACGTCCCCCACCAGCTCCCCCCCATCGAAGAGGATCCGCAGCGTCCGGGTGTTCCGGGCGGTCAGGGCCTGCAGGTCGAAGACCGCCTCCAGCCCCCCCTGGAAGGAGAGGATCACAGTCTGGTGATCGCAGACGTCGTTGTCGGAGCGCCAGACGCAGCGGCCGTAGGGGCCGTGGACCAGGGCGGCCTCCCGGGCTTCCGGCGAGTCCGGCCGGGCTGCGATCACATCGAAGGGCCACTCCCGCCGACCGTTCAGGTAGAAGCGGGGGGCGCTGTAGAGGCATGTGTCCTGATGGACACAGTCCGTGCACCGGGGTGCGGCTCCCTCGGGTGCATTCTCCTCAGTGAAGAAGGAGAGGCCGCCGTACGACGCCACCGATTCCACCGGGCGCCCCACCAGCCAGCAGAGCAGGTCCAGGTCGTGGGAACTCTTGGTGAGGATGATGGGGGCGGAGTCCGCCACCCGTGACCAGTTTCCCCGGACATAGCTGTGGGCGTAGTGCCAGTGTCCTACATTCTCCGCCAGGTAGACGTGACGGACGGCCCCCAGGCCGCCGCTGTCCACCACCCGCTTCACCGCTCGGAAGAAGGCGGAGTAGCGGAGCACGTGGGCCACGAAGATCCGGGTCCTGGAGGTGTGTTCCACATCCAGGAGAGCGAGGCACTCCGCCAGGTTCGTGGCCACCGGCTTCTCCAGCACCACGTCGTACCCCTTGGCGGAGACCGCCCGGCAGAGGGTGTAGTGGGTGGGGTCCGGAGAGCAGATGAAGACGATGTCCCCGAAGCGGGGGGCGGCGAGGAAATCCTCCACCGAAGCGAAGACCCGGTGGTCGGGGAGGCGGTAGCGTGTCTGGAACGCTATCCGGGCTCCGGGGTCGGGCTCCACGACCCCCGCCGGGACGAAGCCGGTCCTGTGGGTGGCCATGAGTTCGGCGAACACCCGGTTGCCCCGGGCGCCGGCTCCGACGATGACGGCCCTGCGTGGTTCGGTCACGGTGATGGAGGTGCTCCTGACCCCGGTGCGACGGATCCCGGATCGATCCCGGAGGGCCACCCCGCGTGGAAGCGCCGGGAACCCTGAAGCCGAACGAGGAGGCCGTGGGAATGGAGGACGTGGACGGAGACGAGGGATCGCAGGGACGTTCCGGAACCCGTCCGGGGGACGCGGATTCCATCGCCCCGGAGGCCCGAGGGCCCGGGGAGGAGGACACCGGAGCGCCCCGGGAAGGTCCGGACCCCCGGTGGCCAGGAGTGGGGGGAGAGGGTGCGGATCCCGCCCGGGAGCGGGAGCGGATCCCCACCCGGATCGTCCCGGATCCGGCGGACCTGGCGGTGGTCCTGGCCGACCGGATCGTGAAGGTGATCCAGGACGCCGTGGCGTCGAAGGGGCACTGCGTGCTGGGGCTGGCCACCGGGAGCACCCCCATCGGGATCTACCGGGAGCTGATCCGGCGGCACCGGGCGGGGGAGGTGTCCTTCGCCCGGGTCGTCACCTTCAATCTGGACGAGTACCACGGCCTCGCCCCGGACAGCATCCACAGCTACCACCGCTACATGCGGGAGAACCTCTTCGACCACATCGACATCCCGGAATCCCAGATCCACATCCCCGACGGCACCCTCTCCCGGGAGGAGATCCCCGCCGCCTGCGCCGCCTACGAAGCCGCCATCGCCGCCGCCGGGGGGATCGACCTCCAGCTCCTGGGGATCGGTCGGAGCGGGCACATCGGCTTCAATGAGCCCGGGTCCGGCGCCCACACCCGGACCCGCCTCATCACCCTGGACCGGGTGACCCGGAAGGACGCGGCCGGCGACTTCTTCGGCGAGGAGAACGTCCCACGGGAGGCCATCACCATGGGGGTGGCCACGATCCTGGACGCCCGGGAGATCGCCCTCATCGCCACGGGGGAGCACAAGGCGCCGGTGGTGGCCCGGGCGGTGGAGGGACCGGTCTCGTCGGCGGTGGCGGCCACCTTCCTGCAGCGGCATCCCCGGGCCACCGCCTGGCTGGACCTCCCGGCGGCCGGGGAGCTCACCCGCATCCGGACCCCCTGGCTGGTGGAGACCGTGGAGTGGACTCCGGAGCTCCGGGAGCGGGCGGTGATCTGGATGGCGGAGCGAAGGGAGAAGGCCATCCTGAAGCTCTCCGCCGCCGACTACGCGGACGAACATCTGAGCCCGCTCCTGGCTCGCTACGGGGAGCCGGGGCCTCTCAACGGAGAGATCTTCAGCCGGCTCACCGCCAAGATCCGGGGGCGCCGGAGCCTGCCGAAGGGGGAGCGGATCCTGGTGTTCTCTCCCCATCCGGACGACGACGTCATCTCCATGGGGGGGATCCTCCGGAAGCTCCAGGAGAACGGGAATGAGCTGGTGGTGGCCTACATGACCAGCGGCAACATCGCGGTGTTCGACCACGACGTGAGGCGCCACGTGGACTTCGTGGAGCGGGCGGCAGGGACACTGGGGCTGGACCGGGAGGAGGTGGCGGGGCGCCGCCGGGAGATGGAGGGGTGGCTGGAGGCCAAGCGCCCCGGGGATGTGGACCATGGGGCGGTCCAGGAGCTCAAGCGGTGGATCCGGGAATCGGAGGCCGTGGCCGCCCTGGAGTCGCTGGGGGTCCCCGCCGCCGCCGCCCGCTTCCTGAACCTTCCCTTCTACCGGACGGGGGAGGTGCGGAAGGACCCCGTCGGGGAGGAGGACGTAGCCATCGTCCAGGCCCTCCTGGAGGAGGTGGACCCCCGATACGTCTTCGTGGCGGGAGACCTGTCGGACCCCCACGGGACACACCGGATGTGCAAGGACGCCATCGACCAGGCGCTGGCCCGGCTTCCGGGGGCCGGCCCGGAGGTGTGGCTCTACCGGGGCGCCTGGCAGGAGTGGCCGCTGCCGGAGGCGGACGTGCTGGTGCCCCTCTCGGGAGAGGAGCTACGGCGGAAGATCCTGGCCATCTTCCGGCACCAGTCCCAGAAGGACACCGCCCCCTTCCCCGGGGGGCACGACGACCGGGAGTTCTGGCAGCGGGTCCGGGACCGGAACCTGGAGACGGC
>CAYQVI010000080.1:0-13473 GCA_964420725.1 uncultured Gemmatimonadaceae bacterium
GGGGGTCGGTGTGGACGGCGACGCTGCTGTCCTCGTAGGCGAACCGTTCCAACGCGTCCCGCTCCCGGCGGAAGGCCGGATCCAGCATGTGCGCGGCCTGGTTCGCCTGGGTGGCCACCACGACGTGATCGAAGCGCTGGGCGCCCCCCCGCCACATGATCTCCACCCCCTCCGCCACCGGACGGATTCCCCCCACCTCCACGCCGCAGCGGACCTCGGCCAGCGGCTCCGTGAGCCGATTCACCACCTCTCGCGTCCCCATCACCACCCGGCGCACACCACCGAAGGTGAGCCCACGAGTGAGGTACTCCAGGATGGTCCGGGCCGGATAGGCCCGCACCGACGCCGACGAACAGGTACACACGGTGGCGAAGGTGGGAATGAGGAATCCTTCCACGAAATCCCGCCCCAGCCCCACCCGGTCCAGCCAGGTGCCCAACGGTTCCTCGCTGTGGCCCAGGGTGCGGAGAGCAGCAGGCGCCATCTGGAAGAAGCGGAGCAGATCCCGATTGATCCGTAGCGCCCGGGAGCCCAGGGGGAGGGCCGGCAACGGCACCGAACGATCCCGGACCATCAGGTTGGAGTAGCGGTAGTACACCTCCCCATCCAGATCCCCGAAGGAGCCGGCGTAGTTGGTCCGTTCCAGTTCCACGCCGAGCTGCCGGTAGAGCGAAATCAGCGTCGGATAATACCCCTCGTAGATGACCCGGAGGGGGACGTCGATCCTCCAGGTGCCCCCATCGTGCTCCAGATCCAGGGAGTGGGCATCCATCCCGGCCACGGCATGCTTTTCCAGCAGCGTGACCCGATGGCGCCCACTGAGGCGCCAGGCGGCCGAAAGCCCGGCAATTCCCCCGCCCACCACCGCAATCTCCATTCCGTTGCGCAACCTGACGACCTCCTTGTGTCCCGGGGTTCCTGGCGAAGATGCTCGAGCCCCCCCCGCTTCGCCAGCAACCGGGTCCCCCCTCCGGCCTGCGGAGCCCGGGCTCTCCCGGAGGGACGTGGTGCATCCGGAGGGCTCCCGGTGAGCCCTGCCGGGTCCGGAACCCGGGTCGAAACGGACATGAGGACCGGCCCCGGCTCAGGAGAACCCATCCAGCTCTCCTCGGAACAGTCACGGACGGGACGCGTACCTACTCCCGTCGACCGCAGCCACCCCTGGAAGTCGAGTGAGAGGGTCTTGATCGTTGTGCACTGAACATCCCATCCCCCATCGGCGTTCCGCCCTGGGTCCGTTCCTTCTGTTGGGCCTGTCGATGCTGCTCGCCTGGGCGGCGACCCCGGTATCCGCACAGTTCTTCGGCGCCACGACCCAGGGCAGCCCGCCCCGTCCCGCCGTGTTCCTGGACTGTCAATCGGGGCCCAATTGCAATCAACAGCAGTTCAGGACCGAGATCACCTTCGTGAACTGGGCGCGGGACCGGGCGGACAGCGACGTCCATGTCATCTTCACCAGTCAGGAGATGAGCGGCGGGAGCCGACAGTATACGCTGGATTTCGTCGGTCGGGACCGCTTCGTGGGGATGAACGACCAGTTGCTCTTCATGTCCAGCGGGCAGGATGTGCAGGCCGAGACCATGGACGGGCTGGCGCGGACCCTCCGGATCGGACTGCTTCGCTACGGGGTGGCCGCAGGGCTGGGCCCGCAACTGGACATCCGGTTCGGCGGGGACCCCGCCCGGGTTTCCACCGGCGAGGAGGAGGAGTCGACCTTCTACGACCCCTGGAACTCCTGGACCTTCCGGGTGGCGGTGTCAGGGGACCTCGACATCCGGGAGACGCGCTCGTCCACCCGCTTGAACCCCCAGTTCAATGCGGACCGGGTGACCGACGAATGGAAGCTGAACTTCAACAGCCGGATCGATCTTCGTCGGCAGCGCAGGGATCTCGCGGATGGCCGCGAGGTGCGGGATGATCGCGACGACTGGAGTCTCTCGTCCCTCGTCGTCCGCAGCGTGGGCGCCCACATGGGTATCGGGATCGATTCGGACTTCCGGAACTCGGTGCAACGGAATCAGAGCGCCCGGGTCCGGGTGAGCCCCGCCATCGAGTACAACTACTACCCCTATTCCGATGCCACCCGGCGCCAGTTCATCGCCCACTACTCGGTGGGGGTGGAGCATTCCAACTACATCCAGACCACCGTCTTCGGCGTCGATCGGGAGACGCTCCCCATGCATCGGGTGGGGGTCCAGTACCGTGCCCGGGAGGAATGGGGGAATGCCGGCCTCGGCATCGACGCCAATCAATATCTCCATAGCGGCGGGGACTTCTACGCGTTCGGGGTCAGCGGTGACCTCAACTACCGGATTCTTCGGGGGCTGGACCTGAACGTCTCCGCCGGGGCGTCCCGGGTGAACGACAACATCCACACTCCGTCCGGGGTCATTTCCGACGAAGACATCCTCCTGGGGCGACAGAGCCTCCCCTCGGACTACCAGTACGACGCCTCGCTGGGGCTCAGCTACCGGTGGGGCTCATCCTTTGCCAACATCGTGAACAACCGATTCCCCCGGTCGGTGCGCTGGTAGGGGAACGGACCGGATCCGCCCCCTTCAGCTTCCCACGACCTCCGCTTCCCGCTGAAGGCTCTCGTCCCTTCCTCCCCACCGCCCGGCCATCCACCCGGCCACCCCCTCCGCCACCCGCTTCTGATCGGGGAGGCCCGTCACCGTGTGGTTCGCCTCGGGGGCGAAGTCCACATGGAGGGCATCCCCCCACGGGACATCGTGGAAGGTGTCGGCGTACTGGTCGGCGTAGTTCACGATCTCACCCATGTCTCCGGTGATGAAGACCCAGAAGGCCACTCCCCGGGCCCGGAGCGCCTGGAAGCCAGTGGCGAGTTCTTCCCGGGGGGGGAAGATCCGGGTGTACTCCGGGGCCACCCAGACGGACGAGGTGGGGTCCTCGGCGCCCCCCTGACCCCGGAGGCGGCAGACCACCTGGTTCGTCCGGGCCCGGATGGAGCGACCCCATGCCGCCGGCGAGAGGAGGCGGGGGAGGTAGTGCCGGAGCGTCGCCTTCCGGTTCCGGTAGACGAAGGGGTCGATCTGCACCAGACCCACCACCCGCTCATCCTCCAGCGCCACCCAGTAGGCCATGTCGGCCCCGGAGCAGAGCCCCGCCAGGACGAAGCGGCGGATCCCGTTGCGCTCCTGCAGGAGATCCATGGCGCCCCTGGCCTCCGCCATGGCGCTCTCCAGGAAGGAGCGGTCGTCCCGTCGAACGTCCGAATCTCCGATCCCCGCATGGTCGAAGCGGAACGAGGCCCACCCCTCCGCCGCCAGGCGACGGGCCAGCTTCACGTAGATCCGACTCGCCCCCACCCGGTGGAGGATCCCGGAGTTGAGGAAGATCACCCCGGGGCGGAGGTCATCGTCCCCTGCCCCGGCCAGGCTCCCCTCCCCTCCCGTTCCCACGGATTCCGGCTCGGTGAGGATCCCCACCAGATGCCGCTCGTCCCCGAAGGTCAACGCTCTCTCGTTCATCGCACCTCTTCTCCCGACCCCACCAGGAGGTCCACGATCCCCTGGATGATCCCCTGGGGGAGGAGGGCGGAGCCGAAGGCGTCCCCCTCGGCCCAGTTCCCCTCGCTGGGGATCACATGATGTCTCACATCCAGCCCTGAACCGGCGAGCCTCCGCTCCAGCCCGTCGTACATCGGGTCGGCCCCGGACACCACCAGCTCCACCGGTGTTCCCGGGGGGACCCCAGCCCCATCGGGGAGCAGGGTCCGGAGTTCCTGGAAGAGGGCCAGGGGGAGGGGAAACCCGCTCACCCCCACCACCCCGCTCCCACCAGGGGCGGAGAGCTCCCGGGCTGTGGCCTCCACTCCCGCCGGGAGGACCTCCGCCAGCCACCGCTCCCCGTCGGCCACCGGGTCCCAGAGGACCAGTCGGTCCACCCCCACCCCGCCCGATCCCCCCCGGGCAGCCGCCTGCAGGGCCAGGGCCGCTCCCAGCCGGAGTCCCACCACCGTCACCTGGTCCAGACCCGCCGTGTCCCGGAGCTCCTCGATGGCGGTGCCCACATCGTCCGTCCACTGCTCCAGGGTCTGGGCCTCCCCCTCGCCTGCCGAATCGCCGGTCCCACCGTAGTCGAAGCGGAGCACATGATACCCGCCCCTGGTGAGGAGGGTGGTGAGTTGGCGGAAGGCCCGGTGGCTCCGCATGTACTCCACCCCGAAGGGCCCGCAGAGGACCGCCCCCTCCCGTCCGCCGGATCGGGTCCGGGGGGGATGGAGGGTCCCGAAGAGGGCCCGGTCGCGACTCCCGAAGAAGAAGGGGTTCACAGGTCAGCTCCCCCCGGGGATGAAGCGCCGGAGCCCGGAGAGGATTCCGCCACGTTCCTGCGCCGGCGCCTGGTCACCAGACTCGCCGACCGCCGGGCCGCTCCCCTCCCCGTCCACCCCTCTGCCGGTGTCGGGGGATCCAGTTGCGGCACCCTCCCCCTCTCCGGAGGTCGCTCCTCCTCCCGCCTTCTCGATGTGGGCGGCAATCTGCTCCAGGGTATACATGTTCATCTCCACGGGCCCCAGGCGCACCCCCGTCTCCTTCTCGATCCGGAGGATGGCCCGCATGGCCAGGAGCGAGTGCCCACCGATGTCCAGGAAGTTGTCGTGGATCCCCACCCGATCCGACCCCAGCAGGTCCCCCCAGATCGATGCCACGGCGCGCTGGATCGGGGTCTCGGGGGCCACGTAGGCGTCCACCGGAGCGAAGGGATCCACCAGCGCCCCCCGGTCCACCCCACCCCGGCGGGTGCGAGGCAGGGCGTCGAGCTGGACGAAGTTCTGGGGCACCTGCTCCCGGGGGAGCACCGCCCGGAGCCCCCTGCGGAGTTCGCTCACCGTGGCGAACATGCCGGGGTCCAGGACCACGTGGGCCACCAGGCGGATCTCCCCTGGACGATCCTCGTGGGCGGTCACCGCCGCCTCCTTCACCGCTTCCAGCTCCAGCAGCGCTGCCTCCACCGGCGTCACATCCACCGCAGGGGCTCGCCCTCCGGTCTTCCCGGCTCCAGCACCCCCGGAGCGAGCCCCGCCGGCCTCCGCCGCCTCCCGAAGCCGGGCAATGCGCTCCGCCGGATTCCCCCGGGTGACCAGGAGATACGGATGCTCGACTCCGCTCTCCCGCGTGGCCAGCGCCAGCGCCTCTTCCAGGATGCGGAGACCCAGCGCCGTGGGGAGTCCCTCGGACGCCGCGGCGGCGGCCACGGCGGCTCCCCGAGCGGCCTCCACCTCACGGGCGGCCTGGCTGGCCTTCTCCAGCTCGTCGGCGGCCACCCGCACCATGACGAAGTCCCGGGCCTCGGCCAGGAGAACCCCCTCCTCGTCGGTGATGTGGACCTCCAGCGTCACCATCTCCCCCGAAACCTCCACCTGTCGGATCCAGCTCCGGATCCGGGCGGGGAGGGGACGAATCATCCGGAAGGTGCCGTACGAGGCCGGAACGTAGACGGAGCCGGGCTCCCCGAAACCAGGGAGGAGGGGGCCCGCCAGCGCCGTGGCGTTGTCCAGGAGCGCCGGGTGCAGCGGGTGCTCCTCCAGGTCGGCCCGGAAGGCCGGATCCAACTCCAGGGCCAGCTCCACCACCCCCTCGTCCACCGGGCGGAGCCCCCTGACGTTGGCCCACCGGGGGCCGAAGGCCAGGTCCTGCCGCCCCACCTCGGCGCCTCCGGCGAAGTCCAGGGTGGGCTCCGGGGTGGAGGCGGGGGGCGCCGTCGATCC
Organism: uncultured Gemmatimonadaceae bacterium; assembly: GCA_964420725.1. GTDB lineage: Bacteria > Gemmatimonadota > Gemmatimonadetes > Longimicrobiales > Gaopeijiaceae > CAYQVI01. The sequence continues at coordinate 5,732 of CAYQVI010000080.1, forward strand.
GGAGACCGGGGCCCCGGCCGCCCCCCCGCCGGTCCGCACCAGTCGGGCCCGGAGGTGTTCCGTCCAGGATTCCTCGGGGGCGCTCCGCCCCACCACCACCACCTCCCCCCCTGCCTCCGCACGAGGGGGAAGCCGGACCTCCAGCTCCCGGGTGGCCCCATCAGGGACGAAGAAGGGAGCCAGGAAGTAGAGCTCCTCCAGCACCAGGGAGGTGGCGTGCTCCGTCCCGTGCACGCCCTGGCCATCCCCTTCCGGAGCCCCGGCCAACGCCTCTTCCGCACCCCGGATCAACTCCAGGTAGCCCGCCCCGGGGATCAGGGCCAGCCCATCGGCAGTCCGGTGCTCGTCCAGCATCCAGAGTCGCCCATCCCGGAGGCGGACCCGGGCCTTCCCCTCTCCGGGAAGGACCGCGTCGAAGAGGGGAGATGGGGTGGCGCTCCAGGGGGACCGGGGGGCCAGGAGGGGGGGCCAGGCCATGAGCCCCCGGGCACCGTCCACCGCCATCCCCGTCTGGGCCCACGCGCTCCAGCCCACCGAGATCCAGCGGGTGGGGGTGGAGGCGTCGACACCGCTCCCCTTCCCCCCCGGATTCCGGCTCCGGGCCCAGGCGTCCAGGAAGGCGTTGGCGGCGGTGTAGTCGATCTGCCCCGGGAGCCCCGCTTCGGCGCTGACGGAGGAGAAGAGCACCGCCACACGGGGCGCCGCCGCCCCCCGGAAGACCTGGTCCAGGAGCACGGTGCCACGGACCTTCGGGGCCAGCACCCGGGACGTGGCCTCCACCTCCTTGAAGAGGGCCAGGCCGTCGTCCAGGATTCCCGCCGAGTGGAACAGAGCGTCCACCTTCCCGAATGCCTCCATGGCCTGGTCCCTGGCCGCTGTCAGGGAGTCGGCATCGGTCACGTCGGCCACCAGGGGGAGCACCTCGGCCCCGGCGTCCTCCAGCTCCTGGATCAGGGCCAGGGCACGACGCACCCTGGGGTCCGTGCTCCCGGGCTCCAGGGGTGTGCGCCCCAGAAGAACCAGGCGGGCCTCCCTGGACCGGGCCAGGTGCCGGGCCACCTCCAGCCCCACCCCGCCAAAGCCGCCGGTGACCACGCACACGGGGCGGGAGGGGAGGGCCTCCGGAAGGATCCCCTCCAGCCGGAGCGCGGAGGCATCCTCCCCCCCGTCACCGGGATCACCACTCCAGTCGGGAGTGAGGAGGGCCTTCCCACGAAGGGCCACCACGCTCGCTCCCTCCGGGGGGATGGGGAGCCCGAGGGCAGCCTGGAGCGCCTCCGGGGACAGGGGGGTCCCCTCCCCCACCGGCAGGTCGATCCAACGGGTCACCAGCCCCGGTGTCTCCGCCGGAAGCACCCGGGCGGGACCGGCCACCACGGCTCCGGCGGGATCCCCCGTACCGTCGGTGGCCCCCCGGGTGAGGATCACCAGCTCCACCGCCGGCCCACCCTCATCGTCCCCCTCCAGGGAGCCGTCCCCCACGGCGCCAGCCAACCCCTTCCCCACCTCGAAGAGGCGGCGGAAGAGTTCCTCCGCGCGATCGGCGCTGTCCTGGCTCCGGTCGCCCTCGCCAGCCTCAGGGAACAGTCCCTCCGTGACCAGGATGCGGGGGAGTTCGACACCCCCCCCCGCTTCATGGTCTCCATCGTCTTCCCCGGTCCCGGCACGGAGCTCCACCCCCGCCGCAGCGAGCAGCGCCAGCAGGTCGGCGGGGGGGGGAGGGCTCCCCGGCGCCAGGGTGAGCGTCGGGGGAAGCTGGTCGGTCGGGCTCTCGCCCACGGCCTGCGCTCCTGCGACCCATCGGGGGGCGTGGATCCAGCGGGCGACCTCCTCCGCCTCCACCAGCGTGGGGTCCACCCCCAGCTCGTCCCTGGCAGGCGCCCCCGGAGGAGGAGATCCCCCTCCCGGCCCGTTGGCTCCCATGGGCGCCGCCCCGGAAGCCATCGGGGCCGAACCCACCGGCCCTGCAGCGGCCATCCCCCCCACACCCCCGGGCTGGAGGCGGGGGTCGGCCTGCGGGTCCAGCCGGAAGCGGGGCTCCACCACGTAGATATCCCGCTCGAAGGGGTAGGTGGGGAGCGGCACCCGACGCCGGGCAGCGCCCCCATGAACCCCCGCCCAATCCACCGGCACCCCCCGCTGCCAGAGCCGCCCCAGCACCTGCAGCATGAAGCGGTCGTCCTCCACCTCCTCGTCGGGGTGACGGAGGGAGGTGAAGATCTCCTGCCCCGTGTCCCTCACGGGATGGAGCCGGGCCAGCGTGGCCAGGGTCCGCCCGGGGCCCACCTCCAGGAGCACCTGGGTGGGATCCTCCAGAAGGCGCTCGAGGCCGTCAGAGAAGCGCACCGTCTCCCGGAGCTGCCGCACCCAGTAGTCCGGATCGGTGGCCTCCGCCGCCGTGATCCAGGTGCCGGTGAGGTTCGAGGCGAAGGGGAGCCGGGGGGGGTGGAGCGCCGCCTGCCGGAGCCGGGCCCGGAATCGCTCCAGGATGGGCTCCAGCATGGACGAATGGGCCGCCACATCGATGTGGATCCGCCGGGCCTCCACCTCCTGTGACAGGAGCTCCGCCTCCAGCGCCTCGATGGCCGCCGTGGGGCCTGAGGCCACGGTGAGTTCGGGCCCGTTCACCGCCGCAACCGAGAGGGCCCCCAGCTCCGGCCGCCGGGCATGCAGCTCCGCAAGGAGGGGCCGCAGCGCCCCTTCGGAGAGAGGGACCCCCAGCATCCCCCCCCGCTCCACCTCCTCGAAGAGGCGACCCCGGAGCACCACCAGTTCCAGCGCCTCCCGGGCTTCCATGACCCCGGCCAGGACGGCGGCGGTGTATTCCCCCATGCTGTGCCCGATCATGGCGGTGGGGGTCACCCCCCACGACATCCAGAGGCGGGCCTGGGCGAGCTGCACGAGGAAGAGCGCCGGCAGGGCCACCGAGGGGCGCTCCGCCTCCCCCGCGGGGAGCGGTGGCGCCCCGGGAAGCCCGAGGAGACCCGCCACCCGGTCGTGGAGGGCGCTCTCGCCCAGCCCGTCCCGGAGATGGCGGAGTCCGTCGTCCACCTGGGCCCGGAAGACCGGCTCGTGGGCCTGGAGGTCCCGGGCCATCCCCGGGTACTGGGCTCCCCCCCCGGCAAAGAGGAAGGCCGCGGTGCGGGAGGCACCGTCCCCCTCGTGATCCTCGATGCGCTCCGCATCTCCGGTGACGAGGGCATCCACGAACTCCTCCCGGGTCCGCCCCACCAGGATCCGGCTGTGCTTCATCGGGGCGCGCCCTGCCTGGAGGGTCCACGCCACATCGGCGAGACGCTGCAGGGAGGGATCCTGCCCAGCCTCCTCCTCGTCGGCGGCCACCCGGAGCTCCAGGTGATCCACCAATCGCCCCGCCGACCGCTCCAGGGCGGCGCGGCTCCGGGCGGAGAGGACCAGCAGGTGGGAGCTCCGGCGGTCCGGGGCCCCTGGCCCCACGGGGGGAGGGGCCTCCAGGATCACATGGACATTCGTTCCTCCCACCCCGAGGGAGCTCACTGCCGCCCTCCGGGGATGGAGGGCTTCGGGCCAGCTCACCGCCTCGGTGGGAACCCGGAAGGGGCTGGACTCCAGGGCGAGCCCCGGGTTCGGAGCCCGGAAGTGGAGGGAGGGGGGGATGATCCCGTCCCGCACCGTACAGACCGCCTTCACCAGGCCGGCCACACCGGCCGCCGTGTCCAGGTGTCCGATGTTGGACTTCACCGATCCGATCCAGCAGTAGCCGGTGCGATCGGTGTGGGCCCGGTAGGCCTGGGTGAGCGCCGCCATCTCGATGGGGTCCCCCACCCGGGTGGCCGTGCCGTGGGCCTCCACGTAGCCGATGGTTTCCGGGTCCACATCCGCCACCACCAGGGCCTCGCTGATGGCCCGGGCCTGCCCGTCCACGCTGGGGGCCAGGTACCCCACCTTGGATGAGCCGTCGTTGTTCACCGCCGAGCCCCGGATCACTGCGTGGATGGGGTCTCCCGCCTCCATGGCGTCCCGGAGTCGGCGAAGCACCACCACCGCCCCGCCATCCCCCAGCACTGTTCCCTCGGAGTCGGCATCGAAGGCCCGGCAGCGACCGTCCGGCGAGAGGATCTCCCCCTCCTCGAACCGGTATCCGGTGAGGTGGGGGAAGTTGATGGTGATCCCCCCGGCCAGGGCCATATCGCACTCGAAGGCCAGGAGGCTCTGCATGGCCAGGTGGACCGCGGTCAGGGAGGTGGAGCAGGCGGTCTGCACCCCGATCCCCGGCCCGGTGAGGTTCAGGTGATACGAGACCCGGGTGGGGAGGAAGTCCTTGTCGTTCCCGATGTGGCGAACCAGGAAGAACCCCATGCTCCGGAGCACCTCCGGATCCCCCAGGAGGTGGAACATCATGTAGGTGTTGGGCCCACATCCACCGAAGACCCCCACCGGACCCTGGAAGGTACCCGGGGCGTACCCCGCCTTCTCCATGGCCTCCCAGGAGAGTTCCAGGAAGTGCCGGGTCTGGGGATCCATGACCGCCGCCTCCCGGGGGGAGAACCCCCAGAAGCCGGCATCCCAGGCGAAGGGCCCGTCCAGCGCCGCCCCCCGGAAGACCCAGGCCGGGTCCGCCAGGAGGGCCGGATCGACGCCCCGGGCGGCCAGCTCCTCCCGGGAGAGGTCCCGCACAGACTCCACTCCCGCCTTCAGGTTCTCCCAGAAGGTCTCGGGATCCCGGGCACCCGGGACCCGGGTGGCCATTCCCGTCACCGCCACTGCGGTATCCATGATCGCCTCGATCCCCTCGGGGAACCCGGTCATGCCCTTCCTCCTCCCTGGGGATTGGTGCCGGGGCGGCCGGCGGCACGCCGGGCCCGGAGCGTGGCCATGGAATCACGACGGGACTCCACCCGATCCCGGGCCTCCCCGTCTGCCCCGGAAGGGGAGGCCGCCGAAGGGGCCACCAGGGTGGCGAGGTGGGTGGCCAGGGTGCCCACCGTGGGGAACCGGAAGAGGTCCACCAGGGAAAGCCTCCCCCCCACCTCTTCCGAGAGGCGGGAGTGGACCCGTACGGCCAGGAGCGAGTGCCCCCCGATCTCGAAGAAGTTGTCGTTCAGACCCACGGTCTCCACACCCAGCAGCTCGGACCAGAGTCCCCGGACCTGGGCCTGGAGCGCCTGGAGGTGGGCCCTGGGAACCCCTGAGGGCACGGGAGCCTCCGGAACCGGGGCGGCCACCGGGGAGGTGGCCCCGGACAGGGCTCCGGGAGCCACCGGCGGGGATGCGGAGGTGGCACCCTCCGGGGAACGAGCCTCCGACCCCGGATCGGATCCCGCCCTCCGTCCCATCTCCGGGACCCGGGCCCGGTCCACCTTCCCGTTGGGGGTGAGGGGGAAGGACTCCACCACCTGGACATCGGAGGGGACCATGATCTCCGGAAGCCGGTCCCGGAGCCAGCCCCGGAGGGCGTTCCGGGAGAGCTCCGCCTGGACGGCCCCCGTGGCGGGGACCAGCCACGCCACCAGCCGGGGCATCCCCTCCGCCTCCCCCTCCAGGAGGACCACGGCGGCCGCCACGTCGGGGCGGGAGGCCAGCGCGGCCTCGATCTCTCCCAACTCGATCCGGTGACCCCGGAGCTTCACCTGATGGTCTGCCCGTCCGGCGAAGTCGAACCCTCCGTCGTGCCGTCGGCGCACCCGGTCCCCGGTGCGGTAGAATCGCCCGGACCACTCGGGGACCGGCGAGGGGATGAAGCGCTCTGTCGTCAGCTCCGGGCGCTTGAAGTACCCCCGGACCACCCCTTCCCCGCCGATGAGGAGATCGCCTTCCACTCCCATCGGGACCGGGCGGTCCTGGGCGTCCACCACCAGGAGGCGGGTGTTGGCCACCGGCGGCCCCAGGGGGACCACAGCCGACTCCGCATCACCGGGTTCCACCTCCCGGACTGCGGACCAGACGGTGGTCTCGGTGGGGCCGTACATGTTCAGCAATCGGGCTTCAGGATCCAGCTGCTCCCGGAGCCGGGCCACCAGGGCCCCAGGGAGGGCCTCCCCCCCCAGGAGGAGCACCTGGAGCTGCCCCAGCGCCTCGGCGGCCCGGTCCTCGGCCAGGAGGAGGGCCGCCTGTGAGGGGGTGCACTGGAGGTGGGTGGCCCCGGTCTGGAGGATCGCCTCGGTGACGGGGAGCGCCACCTCCGCCTCCACACCCCGCCCCTTCACGGCCTGCGGCGCCCCGATCCCGAAGGCCCGGGCCACGGCGGCCAGCCGGTCCAGCCCCTCCAGGACCCGCTCCTCCTCCACACCGAAGTCGATGAGGCAGGCGATCTCGTCGGCCCCCAGCTCCCGCATCCGCTCCGCCATGGTCACGCAGCGATCCACATCCCCCATGAGGGACGAGGTCTCGAAGTACCGCTCGAAGGCGTGGTCCAGGAGGGCCTCCATCTCCGCGGGGGTCAACTGCGCCTCCCGGAGATCCTTTCCCCCCTCCTCCGCCACCGCCCGGATCAGCCCGACGGCGGTGCTCAGGTACGACCGGAAGGGCCCCCGGACCGTGTCCCGCACCTCGTCCATGGTGGTGCCCACCCAGGTGTGGAGCATGAGGGCCACATGTCCCTCCCCCGGGTGTCCGGCAGCCCGTCGAGCCTCACGGTAGATGCGGATCTTGTCGGCCAGCTCCTCGGGACGCTGCCCCAGCAGATGGGTGAGGAGGTTGGCCCCCACCTCCCCGGCCTGCCGGAAGGTCTCGGGGGTCCCCCCTGCGGTAACGAAGACCGGCAGCTCCGGCTGGACCGGTCGGGGGTGCAGGGTCACGGCATGGTTGGCCCCCGACGGGCCCACCCGCTCCACCGATCCGCCTCGCCAGAGATGCTGCACCTCCCGCATCTGGGCGAACATCCCCTCCTTCCGGTTGGAGAAGGCCTCCGGCCGGAAGATGAAGTCCCGATCATGCCATCCCGAGGCGAAGGAGAGGTCCACCCGGCCATTGGAGAGGTTGTCCACCACCGACCACTCCTCCGCCACCCGGATGGGGTCGTGGAGGGGGAGGACCACACTCCCGGCCCGGATGCGGACCCGCTCCGTGAAGGCCGCCAGGGCACCCCCCACCACTGATGGGTTGGGGTAGATCCCGCCGAACTCGTGGAAGTGACGCTCCGGAGTCCAGACGGCGGAGAACCCGTTTCGATCGGCGAAGGCCGCCCCCTCGAGAAGGAGCCGGTACCGATGCCGCCCGGGAGTGGGGGGCTCGGCCCCCTCCTCCCCCTCCGACGAGAAGAAGAAGAGGGAGAAATCCAGGGTCTTCGTGGAGGGGGGAGCCACCGGTGCAGAGGAGGCCGACGATGAGGACGCCTGCGGATTGTGGAGCACCACCGTGGCGCCCCGGCTCAGGGTCCAGAGGATCTCCAGCACCGAGATGTCGAAGGAGATGCTGGTGACGGCGTACCATCGGTCTCCGGGGCCCACCCCCACCGCCTCATCCATTCCCACGAAGAAGTTCACCACATTCCGGTGCTCCACCATGACCCCCTTGGGCTGCCCGGTGGAGCCGGAGGTGTAGATCATGTAGGCCAGCCCCTCCGGATCTCCGGCCAGGGGGGCCGCATCGTCCGGGTGGGGTCCGTCGGAGGTGGCCGCGTCCAGCACATCCTCCACCACCAGCACGGGCAGATTCTCCGGGACGACCAGGCGCCCCAGGTGGGCGCGATCGGTGATGAGGGCCGCCGGGGCGGCATCATGGAGCATGAAGGTCACCCGGGCCTCAGGGTAGGCGGGATCCAC
>CAYQVI010000080.1:13573-15023 GCA_964420725.1 uncultured Gemmatimonadaceae bacterium
GGCCGGTCGGTGGCGTTCCAGGCCACCACCACCCGCTCCCTCACCTCGGGGGGGAGGGGATCAAGGTCACCCAGGGTGGGGAGGGAGGCGGAAGCCTCCCACCCGAGCCCCGCCAGAGCCCCCAGATATCCGGCGAAGAGATCTCCCAGCGCCTCGATCCGGGGGACATCCAGTTCGCCGGGATCGAACTCCAGTCGCACCCTGAGACCCGGGGTCCGCCCCCCCAGGTTCACCGCCACGGTCAGGGGGAAGACCAGAGGGTTGTAGAGTTCCACCGAGCGGGAGGACCACGAGGGATCGTCCTCCACGAGACCGTCCCCCCAGAAGGGGGCCTGCACGTTCAGGACACTCTCGAACAGGAGCTGCCCCGAGGGGACGCCGCTCCATCCCTGCACCCGGGAAGGGGATGCATGCTCATGGGCCCGCATGGCCACCCACCGCTCCCGGAGCCCCTGGAGGAAGGACCGGAGGGAGGCGTCCGGATCCACCTCCACCGCCAGGGGGACGGTGTTGATGTAGAGGCCCACACCCTCTTCGGCGCCCTCCACCGTGCCACCCCGTCCCCCCCGGATCGCGCCGAATGTGACCTGGCGGGCTCCCGTGAAGGTGCCCAGCGCCAGGGCCCATGCCCCCTGGATCAGGGTGTTCACCGTGACCCCCTCGGCCCGGGCCAGCCGCTCCAGCCCCAGGGCCGCCGGAAGCGAGGGGTCGGAGGCCTCGTGGCTCCCGTTCTCCGGGGCTGCAGCCCCGGGGACACCGGGGAGTGGAATGGGGTGGAAGGCCCAGCGGCCAGGGGTGCGGCTCCCTCCTACCCGTCGGGGGAGGGTCGTGGGGGCCGTGATCCCGACCAGCGCCTTCCGCCAGAAGGCCTCGTCGCCCGATTCATCCCGCTGCTGGATCCAGCGGGCAAGCGCCGCCGGGGGTGGGCCGGCCTGCCGGGAGACTTCCGCTTCATCCCCCCCCTGAAGGACCTCGAAGACCCGGGCCAGCACCAGCCGGTAGCTCTGCCCATCGGCCACAAGGTGGTGCAGGGTCCATACGAGACGGCGCTCTCCCCCGGGGAGCTGGGCCAGGAGGAGGCGGAAGAGGGGAGCCTGACCCAGGTCGAAGCCCCGGGCCCGGTCGGCCTCCAGATGGGCCTGGTAGCGGGCCAGCGCCATGGGGCAGCTTTCGCCCGGATCCCCGGGACCGCCTCCCGGCTCCATGCCCGTGGGGGAGCGGAGATCCAGCGTCTCCACAGAGACCCGGACGGACGAGTGCACCTGGGCCCGGGGCTCCTCCGTACCCTCCCAGGTGAAGCTCGTCCGGAGGGCCGGCTCCTGGTCCACCACCCGCTGCCAGGCGGCGGCCATATCCTCTACCGACGCCTCCTCCCCGGGGGAGAGGACCACCTCTACCTGGACGATATCGATCCCGGTGCCACCCCCTTCCCGGAGGTGGTGGTAGATCA
>CAYQVI010000081.1:0-14607 GCA_964420725.1 uncultured Gemmatimonadaceae bacterium
ATCGACCACATCTACCCGGGTCCCCAGGTGGGGAGCGTGGGGGCGTGGAGCTTCAAGTCGTCGGGAGAGAACTTCGCCCTGGCCCAGTTGGGCTTCGTGGTGGTGCAGATCGACCACCTGGGCACCCCGCTGCGCTCCAAGGCCTTCCACGATGCCTACTACGGGAATTTCATCGACAACGGGATCCCGGATCATGTGACGGCCATCAAGCAACTGGGCGCCCGCCACCGCTTCATGGATCTGGACCGGGTGGGGATCTACGGCCACTCGGGGGGTGGGTTCGCATCCACGGCGGCCATGCTCAACTTCCCCGAGTTCTTCAAGGTGGCGGTGAGCGGCGCCGGAAACCACGACAACGCCAGCTACAACATCTACTGGGCCGAGAAGTACCAGGGCCTCCTGGTCCCGGGGGAGAACGGGAACGGCGACAACTTCACCCCATCCGCCAACAAGACCCACGCGGCCAATCTCCAGGGGAAACTGCTCCTGACCCACGGAGACATGGATGACAACGTGCACCCCGCCATGACCATCCAGTTGGTGGACGAGCTCATCAAGGCGAACCGGGACTTCGACCTGATCATCGCCCCCAACCGGGGCCACGGGCTGAATGAGCCCTATTTCATCCGCAGGCGGTGGGACTACTTCGTGACCCACCTCATGGGAGGGACCCCGCCAGCACAGTACGAGATCACGCGGCCGGAAGGCTGAGTCGGCCGGGCGGCTGCCTGAAGGCCAGGAGGGGGCGGGGCACCGCTGCCCTGCCCCCTCCTGGCCCCGGGCCATGCCGATTCCGCCCGGAGGCAGGAACGCGGAATCAAAATGGGGGGTACAGCCCGGACTCCCGCTGTCCACCTTTTTCATCCGGGGATGATCGACATGGTCAGAGCTTCACTCGCTGCAGGTTCGCTTGCCGCCCTCGTGGTTCTGTCGGCCTGTGGGGCCGGAACCCCTGGTCCGGCAGCCGGCCCGGCACCCGCGGAGCCCGAGACAACCGCGGCCGCGCCGACACCGACGCCACCGGCTGCAGAGGCCGTTCTTCCCGATTCGGCGGGGGTCTTCGACGGCATCTACACAGCAGCCCAGGCGTTTCGTGGGGAAGAGGTCTACAAGGCCCAGTGCGCAGAGTGCCACGAAGTCCAGATCTACACCGAGTCCCAGTTCCGGAACCGCTGGGAAGGCCGCTGGGCCATCCAGCTCTGGTACTACATCCACGACCGGATGCCCTACGGGAATCCCTACTCCCTCACCCGGCAGCAGGTCACGGATGTCTTCGCCTACATCCTCCAGTTGAATGGCGCCCCCACCGGGGACCGGGAGCTGGGAACGGACGATCCCAGCCTGATGCCCTACATGATCAACTGGGGTGCCGCTCCGTGATGTGAAGCCGACAGGATGCAGTGGTTCAGGCGGGCCATCTCCGTGGCGGAGGTGGCCCGCCTTCTGTTGGATGGCCATCTTCGCCACGGCTCTCCCAGGGGGCGAGGACAGGACCCTCGTCACCACCGCCCCGGGGGCGTAGCTTCACAGGGTCGAGGATCCGGACCCGGACCCGGGTCAGACCGCTCTCCCTCCAGGAGGTCCCCATGCCGTCCCGTCGCTCCTTTCTGCGGACCTCCGCCGCCGCCGGCGGCGCCATCGCCCTGGGTGTCGGACGCCCCGGCGGGCTGGAAGGCCTCGTACCCGCAACTCCCATCGCCCCCGGGACGACGGGGGACGGGGGGCAGCCCCGGAGGATCCGTCTGCTGATCCTGGGGGGCACAGGCTTCATCGGCCCATGGCAGGTCCAGTACGCCGTGGAGCGGGGTCACGAGGTGACCATCTTCAACCGGGGGCAGAGCGCTCCGGGGATGTTCCCGGGGGTGGAGGAACTCACGGGCGACCGCGCCGCCAACCAGTTGGATGCCCTGAAGGGCCGCCGTTGGGATGCGGTCATCGACAACTCAGCCTCCCGATCCGACGCCCCCCAGTGGGTCCGGGACTCCGCCAACCTCCTGAAGGATGCGGCGGACCAGTACCTGTTCATCTCCACCCGGTCGGTCTACCGGGACCTGAGCATGGTGCCGGCCACGGTGGACGCTCCGGTCCTCACCCCGGAGACCACCCCCAACTGGACCCCGGACCGTCCCTATACCTACGGTCTGGCCAAGGCGCTGGCGGAAGCCGAGGCGGTGAAGGCCTTCGGGGATCGCACCACCATCGTCCGGCCGGGGCTCATCGTGGGGCCCGGTGACGCCACCGACCGCTTCACCTACTGGCCGGTCCGCATCGAGAAGGGGGGAGAGATCCTGGCCCCGGGAAATCCCCTGGAGGACCGTATCCAGGTCATCGATGTCCGGGACCTGTGCGAGTGGGCGGTGCGCCTCTGTGAGACCCGGACCTACGGCACCTACATGGCGGTGGGACCGCAGAACGGCCGCTCGATTGCCGAGTTCCTCCACGGGATCGCCGCCGTCACCACCGCCCCCCTGAGCTGGACCTGGGTACCCCGGGAGTTCCTGGCGGAGCATGGAATGCGTCCCTACGCGGAGATGCCGGTGTGGCGCCCCCCGACGCCGGGATTCGAGGGGTTCGCCCGCTTCGACCTGAGCCGGGAGGTGGCGGCGGGCCTGACCTTCCGGTCGCTGGCGGACACGGCCACGGCCACCCTGGAGTTCCACCACGCCCGGCCGCCGGAGCTGCAGACCCTGCGGGTGGGGGCCACGGCGGAGCAGGAGAGGGCGGTGCTCCAGGCCTGGCACGCCAGCCGGAGGGGGTGAGCCTGAGATGACCATCGCCCGTTTCCTGGGAATCTACGGAGGGACCCTGGTGACCTTCCTGGCCCTGGACGCCCTCTGGCTGGGGGTGGTGGCCCGGGGCTTCTATGCCCGGCAACTGGGGGAGATGCTCCGGGATGATCCCCGGTGGGGAGCGGCCGTCCTCTTCTACCTCATCTATGTGGCGGGCGTGGTGATCCTGGCGGTGCTCCCTGCCCTGGAACTGCGGTCGCCGGGAAGGGCGCTGGGGCTGGGGGCGCTGCTGGGGCTGGTGGCCTACGGCGCCTACGATCTCACCAACCTGGCCACCCTCCGGGGCTTCCCCGTCCGTATGGTGGTGGTGGACCTGGCCTGGGGAACGGCGCTGACGGGGGTGGTGGCGTGGGCTGGGTACGGCGTCGGGCGGTTCCTGAGCGGCTGACCCCGGGCATTGAATCGTCCCGACGCCTGCAGGACCGAGAACGACCCCGATCGTTGTAATCGGCTCATTTCTTGCCGATTCTCCGGTTGATCCGATGGATCGAAGCCGGCCCCCCCGGGTGCCCCCCCATCCCGCGAGGTCTCCATGGTCCGCCCCTCCCTCTTCTCGCTGTTTGCCATTGCTGGCTTCTTCTTCCTCTCGGCCTGCCAGACCGACGAGGAGCTCCTGCAGCCCGGCGACGATCCGCCCCCGGTAGATTCCACCCTCCGCTGGTCCAATCCTTCCGCATGGGCCAGTGGAGAGGTCCCCCGGGAGGGACAGACCGTGGTGGTGCCTGCAGGGAGGACCATGGAGTTGGACGTCTCCCCTCCTCCCCTTGGAGGCCTCCGGGTAGAGGGGACCCTCACCTTCGCCAGGCGGGACCTGGAGTTGACCGCCGGGTGGATCCTGGTCCCCGGGGCCCTGGAGGTGGGGAATGAGTCCAACCCCTTCACCCACCGGGCCCGGATCACCCTCACCGGCCCCCTGGAGCCGGAAGCGGCCCCGGGGATGGGGAACCGGGTGCTGGGGGTCCTTCCCGGGGGCCGTCTCGAGATGTGGGGGGAGACCCGCACCGCCTGGACCCACCTGCAGGGGACGGCCCACGCCGGGGCGGACCGGATCACCCTGGCCACCCCCGTGGACTGGCGGGTGGGAGAGCGGGTGGTGCTGGCCCCCAGCGGATTCGATCCCCGGGAAGCCGAGGACCGGGCCATCACTTCCGTGTCCGGGAGGACGCTCACCCTGGACCGCCCCCTCTCCCACCTCCATTTCGGCGAGATCCAGACGATTGCCGGACGCTCCGTGGACCAGAGGGCGGAGGTGGGTCTCCTGAGCCGTGCCATCACCATCCGGGGCATCGGTGTGGACGACACCGGGGTGGTGGAGTCGTCCCAGGCCGGACAGGGGGGACATGTCATGATCCTGGCCGGCGCAGTCGCCCGGATCCAGGGGGTGGAGTTCCTCCACATGGGGCAGACCGGCCGACTGGGCCACTACCCGGTCCACTGGCACCTGGCCGGGGACGTCACCGGACAGTTCTTCCGGAACAACACGGTCTGGCGCTCCAGCAACCGGTGCGTGACGGTGCATGGCACCGACCATCTGGATGTGTTGGACAACGTCTGCTATGACCACCTGGGTCACGGGTTCTTCCTGGAGGAGGGAGCCGAGACCGGGAATCGCCTGGTGGGGAACCTGGGGGTGCTCGGGCGGCGGCCCTACGGTGCGGCCCGCCTCATCCCCTCCGACGACCGGCCCGCCACCTTCTGGGTGACCAACCCCGACAACCATCTGGAGGGGAATGTGGCGGCGGGTTCACAGGGGATCGGGTTCTGGTATGCCCTCCCGGAGCGTCCCATCGGTCCCTCCGCGGGGGAGCCCGACCTCCCCCGGCGCACCCCCCTGGGCGTCTTCCGGAACAACGTGGCCCACAGCAACCAGCGGGGGGGGCTCTTCGTGGACCATGGGCCCCGGCCGGACGGCGTCGTGGAGACCACAAGCTACCGCCCCATCGAGACGCCTGGAGACCCGGAGTCCCCCGTCGTCCCCGCCGTCTTCGAGAACCTGGTGGCCTACAAGAACTCTCCGAGAGGCGTCTGGCTCCGGGGACACTCCCACCTCCTCACCGGGGCGATCCTGGCAGACAACCAGATCGGGGCCACCTTCGCCAGCTCCGAGAGCTTCCTTGAGGATGCCCTGGTGGTGGGTGAGTCCGCCAACAACACCACCCGGCAGAACGTCTATCGGGGCTTCGAGTTCTACGATGGCCGTGTGGGAGCCCGGCGGGTGACCTTCCAGGGCTTCTCCGGTTCCGGGAGCATCCCCTGGAGTGCGCTGGGCTACAACCGGCGAAACGCCTTTTCCGTCCACACCGGGAATGTGGCGGAGGACCTGGAGTTCATCGATTCCCGGGTGGTCTACCTCGAGGATCCCCAGGCGGACAAGGACGGGGACAAGAGCGCGGTCTTCCTGGACGCCTACGGTACCGTGTCCGGAAGCGCCGGCGAGTGGGTGGTGGCCAACACCCCCTTCCTCACCACCCCCGGGTGCATCCTTCGCTCCGAGTGGAATGCCCGGATCTGCCCGGGCCCGTACGTCCGGTTGATCCTGAACGCCTCCAGCGCCTTCGCTCCGCTGGACCTCACCCGGGACGACGGAGCGGGGGAACGCTTCGTGGGGACGGGGAACAACCCGGACCGGGCCTCCATCAGCCTTCTGGCCAATCGTCGCTACGTCTTCCAGACCGGGGGCAACCCCCGGGACATGCGTTTGAACCTCCGGGATGCCCGGGCCGGGGAGTGGGTGGAGGTGGAGATCCCCCTGTCGGCGGCCCCCTCCCGGATCGTCCGGGACTACTGGGGCGGGAACCCCATGAACCCGGTGTCCTCGCTGGAGGAGGTCCGGGCGGGGGACGGCTCCACCTGGTGGTTTGATTCCACCGGGCGGCGACTGCATCTGAAGATGGTGGTGAGGGAGGGGCGGGACTGGTCGCACCTTCGACTCTATCCCTGAATCATCGGGAGGGGAAGCGCAGTCGCAGGGAGGCAGGCCGGCGTCGGGGAACGGGTGGGTGGCCGGGGTGAAGGGGGGGATCCGGGAGCGGAGGCATCCGGCTCCCGGGCCCCACGTCCCCCTTCCGTCAGTTGTCCAGCGCTCCCCGCTGGATCCAGTTCCGGAGGTTGGTGAGGTCCACGTTGTCCAGGGGGGTCCCCCCCAGCGGCATCCGACTCCCCACCACCTGTCGCCCTTCTACCCGGATCACCAGGTAGCTCCCCTGGGGATTCCCGGGGATCACCCGCTGGATGGGCTCGGCGGAGGCTGTGACCCCCACCAACTGGTCGTAGGCAGCCGCAGCCCGGAGGTCCAGCCCTCCCTGCTGGGCATTTCCGTGGCACCCCGCCGCCGTGCACCCCTTCCGAACGAGGATCTCCTGGATGTCGGTGGCAAAGGAGGGGTTCGCCTTCACCACCCTGGGATCCTCGCCTCCGGGGTCCGCAGGGGAGTCCCCTCCCCCACAGGCGGAGACGAGGAGGACGGCGGAGAGGAGGAGGGGCAGGCCGGACTTCAGGGGCAGATGCCGGTTCATGGGGCGGTGTCCCTCTCGTAGGGGGTGGCCAGCCGGAAGTGGGGGCGGGCGGACAGGAAGGCCTCGATGCGATCGGTGCGGGCCAGGGCCCGGGGGATGAAATCCAGTGCCTGCAGGAGTCGATGATCCGACTCGGCGGTGCTGAAGCGGAGGAAGCCCCCCCCCGCCTCCCCGAAGGACTCCCCTCCCAGGCACGCCACCCCGAACTGATCGTCCGCCCCCTCCAGGAAGTAGAGGGCCAGCCCGTGGCTGGTGATCCCCAGGCGGTTGCACACCGCCGAGACGTCGGGGAAGACGTAGAAGGTGGAGGTGGGCTCCAGGGTGTGGAAACCGTCGATCCGGTTCAGCCCCTGGGTGAGGAGCGCCACCTTGTCCCGGAAGTTCTCCATGGTGGCGTCCCGCTCGGCGGCATCGGCTTCCAACGCCGCCTTTCCCGCCCACTGCACGAAGGGGGGGGTACACGACAGGGTGGTGTTGATGAGTTTCCCCAGGTGCGTGGCGGTGGTCTCGGAGGAGACCGAGAAGCCCAGCCGCCACCCCCCCATGCTGTACGACTTGCTGAAGGTGTAGGCCGCCATCCCGTGGTCCAGCATCCCCGGCTCCGCCATGATGGAGCGGTGCTCGCCCTTCCAGACCATGTGGCAGTATGGCTCGTCGCTGAACACCGCCACCCCCGCCTCCTGCACCATCCCCGACAGGCGGGACAGGTCGTCGGCGGTGGCCACCCCCCCGGTGGGGTTGTGGGGGGAATTGAGGAAGATGGCCCGGGGTGACGGGTCATCTGCCAGGAAGCGGGCCACGGCCTCCAGGTCCGGGCGGAAGTCCTGGCTCTGCTTCAGGGGGGTGAGCACCGCTCGAGCCCCCCGCCGGGCGATGTTGGGGAGGTAGGTGGGGAAGTGGGGGCTGAAGACCAGGACACCGTCTCCCGGCTCCAGGTACAGTTCGCAGAAGAGCTGCTCGAAGACCTTTCCCCCCGGGGCGATGATCACATTCGCCGCCTCGGCGGGAATGCCGTAGCTGCTCCGGAGGTGGGCCGCAGCAGCGGCCCGGAGTTCCGGAAGGCCCGGCGAGGGGCAGTAGCGGGTGTGGTTGGCCTGGATGGCCTCGATCCCCGCCGCCCGGGCCGCCGCCGTGGAGTGGAAGGGGCTGTCCCCGATCTCCAGCTCCACCACGTCCTTCCCGGCTGCGATCAACTGCTTCGCAATCCCCAGCACCGTGAAGGCCGACTCCACCGAGAGGGAGCGGGTGAAGTCACTGTAGCGTGGGGAACCCGTCACGTGGACGCTCCGGAGGAGGGGAGAGGGAGCCGCTGGACGCGCTGCACCCACCGAGGATATTCATGGAGCGGCCCTTCCGAAACCACCCGGGCGAATGTCGTTCCAGGGCCCCCCCGGACCTCCCACCCCCAGGCCCCTCCGTGGAAGACTCCCAGTCGGCCCCTCCGCACCTCCCCGACGGCCGCCCACCCCTCTCCGGACCCCATGATCGGAGCCCCTGGCGCCTGGATCACCTGGTCTATGCCTGCAGGGATCTGGACCGGGCCGTCTCTGCAGCAGAGGAGACACTGGGGGTCCGTTCCGTGCCGGGAGGGCGACACCCGGGGAAGGGCACCATGAATGCCCTCATCGGCCTGGGCCTGGACACGTACCTGGAGATCGTGGGGGCCGACCCGGAGCAGCCGATGCCGGAGGGAGGACGCTGGTTCCAGGTGGACCGACTGGAGACGCCGCGGCTGGTGACCTGGTGCGCGGCAGGGGGGGCGCTGGCGGAGATCCACGAGAGCGCCCGCCAGGCGGGAGTCGACCTTGGGGCCATCTCCGCCGGAGGACGGAGGAGGCCGGACGGAAGCGAGCTCCGCTGGGGTGTCACCGACCCCGGAGCCCACCGGGAGGGGGGGGTGATCCCCTTCTTCATCGACTGGCAGGATTCCCGCCACCCCGCCCTGGATCTCCCGGGAGGGTGTCGGATCGTGGAGTTGCGGGGAGGGCACCCCCAGGGGGAGGAGGTCTCCCGGATGCTGGAGGCGCTGAGGCTCCCCATTCCCCTGGAGGGAGCTCCCGAGCCCTTCCTGGTGGCCCAGATCCGCACCCGGATGGGGGTGGTGGAGCTCCGCTGACCCCTTTCCCCGCCCCGGGCGCCCCGGAATACACAGAGGGGGACGCCACCCGACGGGTGGCGTCCCCCTCTGTCCTCACTCGACTTCGGCTGCACTACACTAGTTGGTGTCGGCGGGCTCCAGTCGGAGGATGGGGGTGAGCAGGCCACCCCGTCCCTCGATGACCAGGTAGATGTAGCCGTCGGGGCCCTGGCGGACGTCCCGGACCCGCCCCATGCGCTGGGCGATGGTCTCCTCGTTGATCACCTGCCCGCCTTCCAGCGTCAGGCGCGCCACCTGCTCACCCACCAGCCCCCCGGCGAAGATGCTCCCCTTCCAGCCGGGGAAGCGGTCGCCTGTGTAGACCATCAGCCCGGACACCCCGATGGAGGGGACCCAGATGTGGTGGGGATTCTCCATCCCCTCCCGCATGGTGGCACCGTGGATGGCGGAGCCGGACCGGTAGTTCACCCCGTACCCCACCACCGGCCAACCGAAGTTCCCCCCACCGGGGCTCAGGTTCAGCTCGTCGCCCCCCTGGGGCCCGTGCTCGGTGAGCCACACATCCCCGCTTTCCGGGTGGACCACCAGCCCCTGGATGTTCCGGTGTCCGTAGCTCCAGATCTCCGGGAGCACCCCCGCCTGCCCCACGAAGGGGTTGTCCGAGGGGACCCTTCCATCGTCGTGGATCCGGATCAGGCTCCCGATGTGGTTGCTCCGGTCCTGTGCAGGGTGCGCCTCCAGGTCCCCCGTGGGGGACACCTGGCGATCCCCCAGGCTGATGAAGAGGTGGCCGTTCCCGTCGAAGGCCAACCGGGAGCCGTGATGCCCCCGACCCTGCCACCACGCATCCGCCTCGAAGATCTCCTCCACATTGGTGAGCCGGTCGTTCTCGAACCGGCCCCGGACCACGGCCGTGGTCCCCAGGGAGTCGTTGGCACTGGGCTTCGAGTAGCTCAGGTAGACCAGGCGGTTGCTGGCGAAGTCCGGGTGGAGGACCACATCCAGGAGCCCCCCCTGGCCTCCGGTGCGGACCTGGGGCACCCCCGCCACCGGGGTGGGGACCAGGGTGCCGTTCCGGACGATCCGGAGCTCCCCGCCCCGCTCGGTGACCAGCATGTCGCCACCGGGGAGGAAGGCCAGGGACCAGGGGCTGTTCAGGCCATCCACCACCGTGGTGACACGGTAGTCATGGAGGGCGGAGCGGTGCACCGGCCCCTGGGCGGCCAGGGGCGCGGCCAGAGCGACCATGAGGCCGGCGGTGATGAGAGCCAACGGGGTCCGGACCATCGGGTCAACCTCTCCTGGACTGGGTTCCTGGAATCCGGGGCGAACCCCGGGCCAGAGTGGGCGAGATGATGCACAAGGGACCCCGGAACAGGGGGGAGGGTTCCGGGAAACGATCACCCCGGAAGATACCCCGCAGCCATCGCCCGGAAGGAGTCCACCTCGGCGCTCATCCGCTCCTGGTCGTAGCCCAGCTCCTCCCCCAGGATCCGGGCCACATCGGGGGCGGCCTCCATGGCCGCCCGGGCGTCCAGGAGCAGGCATCGGGTCCGGCGGGCGAGAACGTCGTCCACGGTGATGGCCATCTCCTCCCGGATGGCCCACACCACCTCTCCCCGGAGCACCGGGAGCCGGGGGTGGAGGGGTCGGGCCAGGTCGGGGGTGGAGGCGATGACGGCCTCCACGGCGGGTGCGTCCGCCCCGTAGTGGGCCCGGACCCCGAATCGGCCGGCGTTTGGATGGTGGCCGTGGATGGGGAGCCGCTTCGTGACGCAGGAGCGGGGCTCCAGCCCCGCCAGGGTCACCGCGTGGTCCACCACGTCCTGCGCCATCTTCCGGTAGGTGGTCCACTTCCCCCCGGCGATGGTGAGCATCCCGGACTTCGAGACCACGATGGAGTGCTCCCGGGAGATGGTGGCTGTATCCCCCATGCCGCCGTCGTTCCGGATCAGGGGTCGGAGCCCCGCGAACATGCTCAGCACGTCCCCCCGGTCGGGATCCCGGGTGAGGTAGCGGGCGGCATGCTTCAGCAGGAAGTCCAGCTCCTCCTCCAGGGCCCGGGGCTCCAGCGAGATGTCATCCACGGGGGTATCGGTGGTCCCCACCAGGACCCGGTCGCTCCAGGGGATGGCGAACAGCACCCGGCCGTCATCCGTGTGGGGCACCATGATGGCGGAATCCCCGGGCATGAAGCTCCGGTCCAGGACGATATGCACCCCCTGGCTGGGGCGGATCAGCGGCTTCGCATTCGCGTCGTCCAGGCGCCGGACCCCATCGGCGAAGACCCCGGTGGCATTCACCACCAGACGGGCCTTCAACTCCAGGCGCTCGCCGCTCTCCCGGTCCACGGCTTCCACCCCGTCCACAAAGGCCCCGTCCCGGAGGATCCCGGTGACCCGGACATGGTTCACCACGGCCGCCCCCTGCTCCAGCGCCGTCAGGACCAGGTGGATCAGGAGGCGGGCGTCGTCGAACTGGCCGTCGTGGTAGGACACGCCCCCCCGGAGCCCGCCAGTCTCCAGGGTCGGGATCCGCTCCAGCGTCTCCTCCACGGTGAGGTTCCGGGACCGGCCGAAGTTGTAGCGCCCGGCCAGGGCGTCGTACACCTTCATCCCCACCCCGTAGAATGGAGCCTCCCACCACTGGTAGTTGGGGACGATAAAGCGGAGGTCATGGACCAGGTGGGGGGCGTTCCGCCTCAGGATCCCCCGTTCCTTCAGCGCCTCCATCACCAGTGGGACATTCCCCTGCTGGAGGTAGCGCACCCCCCCGTGGATGAGCTTGGTGCTCCGGCTGGAGGTCCCCTTCCCGAAGTCGTCCTGCTCCAGGAGGGCCACCGAGTACCCCCGGGAGGCGGCATCCACGGCGATCCCCACCCCGGTGGCCCCCCCTCCGATGACGACGAGGTCCCAGCGCTTCTGGTGGGATCGGATCCGGTTCAAAAGGGAGGCGCGGGAGAGCGGCATCAGTTCGCCCCCCGGGCCAGCCGGGCCCTGAGCTGCTGGATGCGGAGGGCCGCCCGGAGTTGATGGAGCGTGTTCTCCACCGGGGTGGTCGTGTCCAACGCCGTCCCCTCCCGCTCCAGCACAGCCTCCAGGAGACCGGAGAGTTCGCCGGCCCGGCGCCGGGGCTCCTCGTCCAGCCAGACCACCTTCAGGGGACTCTCCCCGGCTGCCACCGTGCGGCAGAGGGAGCCCCGATCCAGGAGTCCGTCGGGGGTGTAGAGGAGTTCCCGCAGGAGGACGTCGGACGAAGCAGCGCCGGGGAGCGCCAGCCGGACCCAGGCAGCCAGGAGCGCACGCGTGCCGGTGAGCCCGTCCATGGCCTGACGGATCCGGAGGGCGGAGTCCCGGTCGGGTCCATCCACCCCTGCCAACCCCGCACCCTCCTGGCAGACGGCGGAGAAGACCCCGTTCAGCGCCACGGATTCGTTCCGTCGGAGTTCTGCGTCCACCGCCATCTCAAGGGACTCCAGGAGCCGCGGGTCCGGGGAGCCCTCTTCCCAGGTGCCTGCCTGTCGGGACAGGGTGGGCCAGACGTCCGAAAGGAAGTGGCCCACCGGGTCCGGCACGGAGTTCTCAACCCGCCGGACATCCTCACTCCCCTCGCCGCCTCCCATCTCCTCCCGGCGGGTCAACACCGGGCTCCCCGCCAGGATGTGCCGCGATACCATCCTCCCGTCCCCCAGACGGAGTTCCACCTCCATCCGGGTGCGGGTCCAGGTGAGGCGGTCATGGCGCATCCGCCGGAAGAGTCCCCCCCGCCGGACATTCTCCCGGGAAACGGAATCGACCGTGTGCGTCGTGTAGACCAGGGCGGGTGACTCCAGGGCCAGCACCGTGGCTGTGCGAAGTTCCTGGGGGAAGGTCCGGGTGACCTGGAGGGGCGCCATGAGTTCCGGACGCCCCTCCTCCGCAGGGGTGATCCGGGTGAGGAGGGAGGCGGGGTCCACCCGTCGGAGCTGCGCCTGCTGATGCCGCCGGGCCAGGACGTCCGCCTCGGCAGTGAGTTCCGCCACGTGGGCCTCGTACCGGGAGAGGACCCGCTGGAGGAGCACCCCCCGCTCCCCGGTGGCCGGGTCCACCACGATTCCCCGGAGGATCTGCTCAAGATCCACCCCCACCGCCAGGAGGGCCTCCAGGTCGCCGGGGGCCACGGAGAGGGCGTGCTCCGGCCAGTCCCGGAGCATGCGGAGGTAGGCCTGGGACGCCACCATCCACTCCTCCGCATGGGCACCGCCCCTTCCCCCCTGCATCCCCCCGTAGCCCATGCGCTGCTCCGCCGCCCGGGCCAGGAGGGGGAGACGCCGGGCCAGGTTCTCCGGCGACAGGTCGGCCAGCGCCTCCGCCAGGGAGAGGTCGTCCACCCCCGTGGTGCGATCGGTGAGCAGGGCATCGGTGGCGTCCCGGGTGCCCCGGGCCCGGAAATCCGTGAGGCACCCTGAGAAGACCCCGAACTCCATCTCGTCGAAGGGGGGGAGGTGCCGCTCCCGGTGCTCCAGGCAACGGATGAGGGTGCGGCTGAAGTCCCGGTCGAAGCCGGCCTGCATGTAGGCCGCCAGGTTCGACTCCATCCGGTCCATCCGCCGCCCCAGGGCGCTGAGGCCGATCTGGAGCGACAGGAGATCCTCCTGTACTTCCCGGTGGTTCGAGGCCACCAGGGTCTCCATCCGGGAGAAGCGGGTGTCCAGCACATCCAGGACCTCGTCCAGCCGCCCATCCACGTCGTCGAACCGCACCCCCATCTCATCCCGGAGCGATTCCACCCCCTCACGGAGCGCCTTCATGTCCTCGGCGGCGGAGGGGCCCAGCGCCCCGGGGGTGAGCTGGAAGAAGGACGCCACCCCTGCGGCCAGGGCGAATACATCCCCCCGCAGCGCCGCCGTGGCCGCCTGCCGCCCCATCCCCGCCAGATTTGCGGCGAAGGCCGAGCCCTCCCGCTGGAGGTCGGCGGCCACGTTCCCCAGGCTCCGGATCCGCTCTGTGACCCCCGCTTCCAGGCCGGTGATCGCAGCGGTACGGGAGGAGAGGTAGACGAAGGAGCGCTGGGTGGCCCACTCCCGGACCCCTCGGAGCTGGGCCTCCACCCCGGAGGCCTCCTCCAGGAGCTGCCGGGAGGAACCGGTGAGGGAAGCCAGGAAGTCCCGGTACTCCAGGAGGACCGCCTCCCCCTCCCTGGCGGTTCCCCCCAGGGCGGCCAGGGTGGGGTGCCGCGCCGCCAGGCTCCGGAGTTCCGGGACCCGGGCCAGGAGCTCCTCCGCGGACTCCCCGGGGGACAGACCCACCGCCCCGGCCAGGAGGGAGGCGAAGTCCCCGGGGCCGCCATTCCCCACACCGGGCACCCCATGCTCCCTGCGCAGCCAGGCTTCCTCCAGGACCTGTTCCGCAAAGCCCTGGAGGGGAGCCAGGAGAACCCCCTCCCCTCCGAATCGGGGAGAGCCACCCGGACCCGTGAGCCCCTGGGGACCGGGCTCCCCGGGTCGGTGGTAGAGCCCCACGAGGCGCGCCCCCTCCGCCGCCAGATCCCGAGCCAGGGAAGGGGGAAGGAGGGGGGTGAGCGCCTCCATGGAGCAGAGGGTCCCCTCCACCGGATCCCGGAGTCCACGGCAGCGGGTGAGGGCCCCGTCCCCGCCTCCACCCCCCAGCGCCGAGATCAGGAGATCGGCCCCCTGGATCTCTCCGGCCTCCCCTCGCCCAGCCACCCGGTTCAGGGCAGCCACCGCCAGCACCGCGGGGTAGTCCCGCTCGGACAGGACCCGTTGCAGTGCCCCCGCCGTCCACATCACCTGGTCCCGGGTCACCGTCTGACCCGGCAGGGAAGCGGGTAGGAGGCACACGAAGGCCAGGAGGGCCACGAGGGCCCTCTTGAGGGGAGGGAAGGGGGAGAGCAACCCCCGGAAGGGGCGGTGCGGCATCGAGATGGGATCCAGAGATGATCGGTGGGCGGACAACCCGTCAATGATGGGTCCCCGTGGGGCCCCGGTCAAAGGAGGGGGGGACCGGAGGCTACCGGTACCCTTCCGCCTGCAGATCGAACAGTTCAGCATACCTCCCCCCGGCTGCCATGAGTTCCTCGTGGGTCCCCGAGGCCTCCACGGCGCCGTTGGCCAGGACCAGGATCCGGTCTGCCATACGGACGCTGGAGAAACGGTGGGAGATGAGGATCCCGGTCTTCCCCCGGCTCAACTCCTTGAAGCGCTGGA
>CAYQVI010000082.1:0-14509 GCA_964420725.1 uncultured Gemmatimonadaceae bacterium
CTGGTGGGGGGTGCCGGGAATGGAGGAGCTGAGGCGGGAGGGGATGGGGGAGGGGTCCGAGGTGGACTGGGCGGCGGAACCGTGGGAGCCCGGAGCGTGGCCGGAGGAGCTGGGATGGCCCCACCGGCAAAGCCGGAGGAGGGGGAGAGGGGAGCCCCTGGAGGGGAAGGCCGGAGCGGGGACCCGGGGGACCCCGCCCCGGACGCACCAGCGCCCCGGAGCCTGTTCGGCTCCGGGGCGCTGGGTCACTCGGTCGGAGTGGATCCGGCGATCACCGCCCCCGGCGGATGATCAACTCCTGGATCTCGATGAACTCCTGGGCATTCTGGAGATACTGCTGGTAGTTGTTCCGGATCGGCTGGCCGTCCGGCGACTGGGCGTACGCCTGCCCCGCACGGAAGAGCTCCAGGGACCGCTGGAACATCGGCAGGGTCCGCTGCGCCACCGGGAGCGACTGCTCGTTGGCCGCCGTGGCAGCCTGACGGAAGATGGCAAACCCGTGCCAGAAGTCGAGCTTCGAGCGGACGACGGGATCCTGCACCGGAAGCGTCTTGGCCTGCTCGATCCAGGCAATGCCGCGGCTCAGGTTGGCGTCACCCCGGATCCCGTTGTTGTAGGCCTGGCCCCAGACGAAGTTGGCCATGTTGTCGGCGGTCTGCTCACCCCGCTCCACTGCTTCCACCAGGTAGGGAAAGCCCTCGTCGAACTGACCGGAGGAGATCAGGATCTGCCCCTGCCGCACCGCCACGTTGGGGAGGTCGGGGTTGATCCGCTTGGCCTCGTTGAGCTGGGCCACGGCAGCAGGGAAGTTCTCCACCCGCTGGTACGCGGTGGCCAGAGCCTCGCGGATGTTGGCATCGTCGCTCTTGGTCTGGATCACCCGCTCCCCGAAGGTCACCGCCTGCTCGGGCTGGTCCAGGGAGACATAGGCCCGGATGGAGTTGGCCAGCAGATTCGCATCCGTCTCGCCCCCCCTCATCTCGAAGACCTGCTCGAAGGAGCTCAGCGCCTCCTGGAAGTAGCTCCGGGCCTCCGGGGAGAGCTCCTGCCCAGGGGTGGACATGGAGCTTCCCGAGGCGAACGCGGCGGCCCCGTACCGCTCCAGGAGTTCCACATTGTCCGGAGCCCGCTCCAGCCCCTCCTTCAGCAGCGCCGCAGCCCCGGCAGGATCGCCCAGCTCGCCGGCCATCTCAAAGGCGATCCGCATCCGGACCTGGTGGTTGTCCGGGTCCAGTTCCAGGAACTCGCTGTAGTACTGACGGGACTTCTCGCTCTCACCGGCCTGGCCCGCAACATACGCGGCATTCTCCAGAGCACTCTGGTTGAACGGGTCCCTCTCCAGCACGGCCTCGAAGTCGGTGAGGGCTTCCTGGAGGCGCCCCTCCTCACGATGGACCATCCCCCGGACCATCCGGGCCCCGGTGGAGGTGGGGGACAGCTCGATGGCCTGGTTGCAGTTGTTCAGCGCACTGTCCCACTGCTGGCTCTCGTACATCATCATGCACAGACCAGCCATCCGCTGCTGTTGCAGGATACGGCTGAAGTCCTCGTTGAACCGCTCGGCGGCCAGCCGATCCCCGTTCCGCCGGGGAACGGTGAACGGGTCGATCTCGAAGGACTCCTGGGAGCCCACGCTCCAGACCGTGGCCTGGACCGTCATCTCCTCACCGGCCTGGGAGAAGCCCCCGCACACCACCAGCTGGGCGTTCATGAGGGAGGCCAACTGCCGGGCGGAGATGCAGTCGATGTTCTCCTTCCGCAGGTCATTGTCGCGGAGGGCCCGATCATACTCCCGCCTCGGCACCGGCTGATGCGTGTCGTAGTCGTCGATGAGATCCGCAACCCTGCCGGCCACATCCTCACCGAATCGGCGATTGCCGTCTCCCTCAGGACGGAAATCGGGCACGAGGACCCGAAACCGCCCCTGCTCCTGTGCCTCCAACCCCGACGGGAAGGCCGGTGCAACGGCAATCGCTGCCGCCAGTGCGGCCAGCGCCCCGATTCTGGCTCCTCGAATCATCACAAATCCCCCCTGATGTTGTCCTACGATCCGGCCCTGCGGCCTTCAGGACCGCCAGCGAGCCACGCGAAACTCTGAAGGTCGGGCCACAGCCGGACCCGGGGCCTCCTCCGACAGGTTCTGGAAAACGCCCAAGATACGTCCACCACCCCGCCAGACAACCCCGTCCCTCTCCTGCTTGAGGTCGAAACACGACAACGACCTCGAACATGGTACGAACCCTGGGGTCGGAAAGGTCCCCTTCCCCCCGCAATCGACTGCGCCACCCGACCTCCCACCCCCTGCCTGACCGTAGTATGACCCGTCCCTCCCAGGGTTCGACCACTGTGGACACAGAAGGGGTGGAGAAGGTTCCAGCGTGGGGCACATCGCAACGGAAGGGGTCATCGAATACGACGGGTGACCCTCTCCCGTCAAGGGTGGGGGGGGCGGATCCCCTCGAATGCCTCGATCCGTTCCCGCAGTTCGTCGGGGATCCGGGAGGTCTTCCCGGCAGCATAGTCGAACATGACCTGGGTGGTCCGCCCGGTGAGGAGGTGCTCCCCCTCCGAGGACCAGGCGCGGTACTCCATGACGAAGTGCTTCTTCCCCAGCGTGGAGACGCGCACCCCCACCCGCAGGGTGTCCGGGTAGAGCACTCTTCGATGGTACCGGATCTCCGCCTCCGCCAGGATGTAGTCCACGTCGTCCACCCCCTGACGCCCCGCCACCTCCCGCCAGTAGGCCCCCCGGGCCTCCTCGAAGTACACCAGGGCGTGGGAGTGGTGGGCATGTCCCCCCACATCGATGTCCTTGAAGCGGACGGACACGGGGTGGGCGAAGCGGAAGAGGTCTTCGGTCATTGTGTGCGGCCTGATGCGGGAGGGGAGGGGAGGAGATGAAGGGCCGGGACGTGGGGCAGGTCCACGGGAGGCATGCAGAGGATATATTGGCCCCGTGGATACGATCCGGGGAAGTGACGTGGTGGTGGTGGGCGGCGGGGTCATCGGATGCACGGTGGCCCTGGAGCTGGCCCTGGCCGGACTCTCCGTGACCCTTCTGGAGGCCCGACGGATCGGCGGGGGTGCCAGCCGGGCGGCTGCTGGAATGCTCTCTCCCGTGGGAGAATCGCCGGAGCCAGGCCCCTTCCTGGAGCTGGGGCTGACCAGCCTGGGTCTCTATCCCGACTTCGTGGGCCGGGTCCGGGAGGCAGGGGGAATCGATCCGGCCCTGCTCTCCTCCGGTGGGGTGGAGATCGCCACCACCCCGGAGGCGGTGGAGGGGATGCTCACCCGGCTGGCGTGGGTGACCCGGTACGATCCGGCGGCCTCCTTCCTGGAGGCGGCCGAGGTGCGGAGCCGGGTGCCCGGCCTGGGGCCGCAGGTCCTGGGGGCACTCCACCTTCCGGGGGACCACCAGGTGGACAATCGCCTCCTGACTCCTGCCGTGGCCGCCGCCGCCCGGGCCTCCGGGGTGCGGATCGTGGAGGGGGCCCCGGTGCAGGGGCTCCTCCGTGAGGGGGGGCGGTGTATCGGGGTGCGACTCCGCACCGGGGAGACCGTGGGATCCGGCGTGGTGGTGCTGGCGGCGGGGTGGGAGGGGGGCGACGTGGATGGGGCTCCGTTCCTCCCCCTGGAGCCGGTGCGGGGGCAGATGGCCGCCCTGGGACCCCTGCCTGGAGCCCCCCGCCCCATCCTCCATGCCCCGGGGGTGTACGTTGTGACCCGCCGCTCCGGTCGGATCCTGGTGGGGGCCACGATGGAGCGGGTAGGGCGCCGCCCCTGGGTGACCCCCGAGGGGATCCAGGGACTCCTGTCCCGGGCCCGTACCCTCCTTCCGGGGGTGGGGCCCCTGGTCCCCGACGAGGTGTGGGCCGGGCTCCGACCAGGGACCCCGGACGGGCTGCCGGTGCTGGGCCCGGACCCGGAGGTGGAGGGGCTCCTCCACGCCGGGGGACACTTCCGCAACGGGATCCTCCTGGCCCCCCTCACCGGGAAGGTGGTGGCGGACCTGGTGCTCACCCGCCCCCCCCGGGTAGACCTCTGGCCCCTCCGGCCGGGGCGGTTCACCCCTGCCTCCCCCGGCTCCACTCCCCCCTAGGCGTCACCCGGCCCCGATCCGCACTCCCCCGGACCCGGTGGTGATCCGGATGCTCCCGGAGCCGTCGCCGACGGTTCCCCGTAGACGGCTCCGGCCGGAAGAGCGGATCTGTACCGGAAGCTCCACCTCGATC
This sequence comes from uncultured Gemmatimonadaceae bacterium, assembly GCA_964420725.1. GTDB lineage: Bacteria > Gemmatimonadota > Gemmatimonadetes > Longimicrobiales > Gaopeijiaceae > CAYQVI01. The sequence goes on from CAYQVI010000082.1 coordinate 4,233, forward strand.
CCGCCACTCCCCGTGCGGATGTCCAGCTCGGCACCGCTCCCCCGGGGAATGTCCAGACGGACCGCCCCTGAGCCGGTCTGGACCTCCAGCTCCCGGGGCGACTGCATCAGCCTTCCGTTCACCCGCCCGCTCCCCGTGCGGACGTGGACCTCCGGGCTATCCACTCCCTGCATTCCGATCCCTCCGGAGCCGGTACCGATCCGGACGCTTCCGGCGGTGATGGCCTCCACCTCCACCGATCCGGAGCCGGTCTGGAGACGGACCCGGTCCCCCTGGAGGTCACGGGCCGTCACCGAGCCGGAACCGGTGGTGAGGGAGATGGTCCCTCCCTGGACATCCGACGCATCCACCTGCCCGGACCCCACATTCACATCCAGCCCTCCCCGGTGCCCCCGGGCCTCCAGCGAGCCCGACGCCAGACGGAGCCCCAGCTCTCCCTCCACTCCCCGGGTGGTGATGGTCCCCAGCCCTACGTGGACATCGCTTCCGATCCCCACCGGGACATGAACCGTCACCACGGCCCACGCCTCCACCCCGTCTCCCCGGCTCCGGACCCGGACCCGGTCTCCCCTTCCCCGCCGCCCCTGGGTGGAGAACAAGCCCTCCCCGTCGATCCTCAGGTCGGTGCTCCCCCGGGCTCCGGGATAGACCACGTCCTCCCCCTCGGGATAGCGGATCACCAGGGCGTCGGAGCCGTTCAACCGCAGGGTCTCCAGCCGGAGCCGGTCTGCATCCGGTCCTTCGAGACGGACCTCCACCCGGACGCTGGTGCCGTTCCCCCCCACCACCCGGGCCTCCCCCGCCGGAACGTGGACCGAGGGGTGTGACCCCTCCAGGACGATGCTCTCCGGGGTCTGGGCCAGGACCGGTCCGGCAGAGGCCAGGGCGAGGGCCAGTAGCAGCGTCCCCGGGGTAGACGGGGTGCCGTGGATCCGGCTGGGATGGTGGGCTTGCCTGCGCATGGTTCAAGGTCTCCTGTTCCAGGGCCGTCGGTGGGGGCTTCCCCTCCCCACAGGCGCCTACGGGAGAAAGGGGCCGGAGGGTTTCACGAGGGCGCCGACCCCGGGGTGAAACCCACCGGGAGGCATCGACGTACCCCCCCCGTGCAGAGTGGGACCGGCCTGGGCTACATTCGGGTTGCCGACCCACCCAGTGGCCTCCCCCCCGGGGAGGCGTCCACCGACATCATCCCTCCCGCCGGAGTCCGCCATGCAGGTCCTTCCCATCGACATCACCGCGGTCATCGGAACGGTGATGGCGCTCTCCGTCGTGGTGATCCCCGTCATCGGGATCACCGCCCGCTTTGCACTCAAGCCCACGGTGGAGGCACTGAGTCAGTTCCTGGAGGGGAGGGGTCAGGAGGAGTCCACCCGGATCATGGAGCGCCGGATCGCGCTTCTGGAGCAGCAGGTGGATGTCCTGGAAAGCGGGCTCCGCCGGGTGGAGGAGGTGACCGAGTTCGACCATCGTCTACGGAGCACCCGGACCGGGTCCCTGGAGTCGGGAACGGCGGATCACGACGCCGGGGCACCGGTTCAGGGAGGCGCTGGACAGGGGGCTGGGCCGACCCGTCTGCGTTGACCCCCCGATCCCCTTTCCGTAGACTTCGGGGATCCTGAGAACGGTTCTCATTTCAGCAGCGAGCCCATGGAGCCCGTCCTCTCCCTTAGGGGTGTCGAGAAGTCCTACCTGCCGGGCCCCGTCCGGGCCGTGGCCGGCCTGGACCTGGATGTGGCTCCCGGGGAGATCCTCACCCTCCTGGGACCCAGCGGGTGCGGGAAGACCACCACCCTCCGCCTCATGGCGGGGTTCGAGCGCCCGGATGCCGGCACCATCTCCATGGGGAACCGCCTGGTGGCGGGCCAGGGAGCCTGGGTCCCGCCGGAGCACCGGGGGGTGGGAATGGTCTTCCAGGACTACGCCCTCTTCCCCCACCTCACCGTGGGCGAGAACGTCACCTTCGGCCTCCACCGGATGAAGCGGGGAGACCGGCGGGCCCGGGCGGAGAAGGTCCTGAAGATCCTGGACCTCCCCCACGCCATCGACCGCTATCCCCACGAGCTCTCCGGGGGACAGCAGCAGCGGGTGGCGCTGGCCCGGGCCCTGGCGCCGGAGCCCCTTGTGGTGCTCATGGACGAGCCCTTCTCGAACCTGGATGCCCACCTCCGGAACAACGTCCGGGACGAGGTGGTGTCCATCCTGCGCCGCTCGGGGATCACCACGATCCTGGTGAGCCACGACCAGCGGGACGCCCTGGCCATCTCCGATCGGGTGGCCGTGATGAACCGGGGGAACCTGGAGCAGGTGGGGAGCCCCCGGGAGATCTACAAGCACCCTGCTTCGATCTTCGTGGCCACCTTCGTGGGGAGGACCAACCTCCTGGCGGGAACCATCCAGGGGGTGGACGGCTGCGTTCTCACCGACTTCGGGTCGTTCTGCTCGGTGGATCGCACGGGTCTGGAGGGAGGGACCCCTGTGGTGGTCTCGGTGCGGCCGGACGGCTTCCGACCAGACGAGCCGGGCACGCTCCGGGGAACGCTGATCTCCGCCTGCTACACCGGCCCCCACGTGGAGGCGGAGATCGCCGTGCCCCGTGCTGGTGGAGGGATCCGGAATCTCCTGGTGCACCTCCCTCCGGGGCGGGACTGGCATCCGGGAGAGCCTGTGGGGCTCAGCCTCGTTCCGGACTTCGCCTCGGTGGTGCGGAACGCCTGTGACACACTGGGCTTCCCCGGTGCCGGCGCCCGGGCGGGGTTGCCTTCATCCGCCTGAGGCGGAGTCCTCTCCCGCCAGGATCGCCTCGAATCCGGACCTGAAGTCGGGGAAACGGAAGCTGTAGCCGGAGTTGGCCAGACGATCGCTGGAGCAGCGCTTGTTGGACCCCCGCCCCATGCTTCCCCCCACCTCACGCACAGGCTCCGGCGCCCCCACCCTCCCCGCCAGCCAGGTCATCACCTCGCAGAGATCCGCAGGCTCCCGATCGACCCCGATGTAGATGGGGTCCGGCTCCGGGAGGTCGATGAGATGGAGGAGGGCCCCGGCGCAGTCATCCCGGTGGATCCGATTGGACCAGACCGGATTCTCTGGACACGTCACCCCACCCTGCCTCACCCGCTGCAGGAGGGACGTGCGATCCGGACCGTAGATGCCTCCCAGGCGGAGCACCACCGCAGGGAAGGGACCGTCCAGGAAGAGGTCCTCCCCCTCCAGGACACGGCTCCCATTGAAAGCCGTGGGCTCGGGGGGAGTGTCCTCGTCCACCCACTCGCCATCGGTCCGGCCATAGACGCCGGTGGAGGAGGTGAAGAGGACCCGGCGGGGCTCTGCCCCGGACTGCACCAGCGCCCGGAGGAAGGAGCGGACCCCGTCCACGTAGGCACTCCGGTAGGCATGATCGGAGAACCCCCCGGCAGAAGCCGCGTAGACCACCACGTCCGGCGCATCAGGGAGGACCCGGGCCAGGGTGTCCGGATCCAGCAGGTCCCCCCGGAGAGGACGGATGGCCGGGGGGAGCCCGGAAGGATCGCGGCGGATCCCCCAGACCTCATCTCCCCGGGCCGCCAGCTCCACCCCCAGGGCGGTGCCCACGTAGCCACACCCGGCGATGAGGATCCGGTTCATGGAGAGGCCCCCACCATCATGTCGGGGGGAGAGAAGGGAGAGCCCACGCCTGCCGAAACCTCAAGATGAGCCACCTCAGGAGAAGGAGCGATGGGTCCACCCTCCGATACCGCTCCCCAGCTCTCGCTTCCCCACCCGGACCACCAGAAGCCCGTTGGCGAACGAGGTGCGGACATCCCCGTCGTCGGCCTCCGCAGGCAGCCGGATGGAGCGACTGAAACTTCCGAAGGTGCGCTCCCGGAGGGGGAAGTCGATCTCTTCCTGCTCCCGGATCTCCTCCCTCGTCCCCGAGATGGTGAGGATCCCCCCGTCGCAGGTCACCCGGACCTGGGAGGGGTCCAGCCCCGGAAGCTCCACCCGCACCACGAACTCCCGCAGGGCTTCGCAGATGTCAAGAGCGGGACGCCAGAGACCGAAGGAGATCTCACCGAACTCGGGGATCGAGGACTTTCCCGGTTCGAGCCAGGCCCTGAGCCGCCCGAAGAAGGGAACTTCCGGAAACCGCTCGATCCAGGTGGCAGGAAACATCGTGGCAGGAACCTCCGGCTGCAGGGGGGGGCCGGAGTCCGGGTCGTGCCCCGGTCGGCTCCCCGAATACCCGTCAATATTCAGTGCCCGGGCGCGTATGGAAAGGGACTCGTTGAGAATCGCCCTCTGGGCACCTTCTACACCGGCTGATGTGGCTCTTCCACGGCACTCCGTGGCATGCTCGGGGCGGTGACGTTCCGCCGGATCGCCGGTTTCCCTTCGCCCTGGGTCCCCTGGTGTGGTGTAGCAGACGTCCAGTGACCACCGAGGGGGCGAGACACCCATGTGGAACGGATCGCGGCACTCGTTGTGCATCATGGGGTTTCCCTCTGTCGAGGGGGTCCCCCGGGGGCCCCGCCCCCCTCTGCACGTAGAATGGAGGCTGGTCCATGGATCCGATCTTCCCCACCGGCGCGCCTGCTGCACCGCCTGCTCCCCCCTCTCCGGCGACGTTCACGCGACGCCTTCGGGACGTTTCGTCCCAGGACACGCCCCATGTGGGCGGCAAGGCTTCCTCGCTGGGGGAGATGTTGCAGGCACTGGTGCCCCGGGGGGTCCGGATCCCGGAGGGCTTCGTCACCACCACCGAGGCCTGGGCGGCCTTCATGGACGCCCCCCACCCGAAGGGCACCTGGGCCGAGATGCCCTTCCCCGATGGGGCGGAAGCGCTGGCCCGGGAGGCGGGAAGGAAGGCGACCTTGCGGGAGGCCCTCTCCACCGTGTTCGCGGGAGCGCTGGAGGACGACGGTCTGGACCTGCACGCCCGCACGGAACTGGCCCGTTCCTTCGTGCTCCACACCCCCCTCCCCCCGGAGGTGGATGAGGCCATCCGGGAGGGGTACGAGGAGCTCTGCCGCCGCTACGGCCCCGATGTGGATACCGCGGTGCGCTCCTCCGCCACCCGGGAGGATTCGGCGCTGGCCTCCTTCGCCGGGCAGTACGAGTCGTACCTGAACATCCAGGGGTCCCGGGCGGTGCTGGACGCCTGGCACCGGTGCGCCGCCAGCGCCTTCACCGAGCGGGCGGTGAGCTACCAGCTCGGCCTGGGAATGGACCTCCTGGACGGGGGTCTGGCGGTGGTGGTCATGAAGATGGTGCGCTCCGACCTGGCCACCTCCGGGGTGATGTTCACCCTGGATCCCGACTCCGGGAACCGGAACGTGATCCACGTGAGCTCGTCCTACGGGCTGGGGGAGCTGGTGGTGCAGGGGGAGGTCTCGCCGGATTCCTTCGTGGTCTGGAAGGAGGGCCTTCGCCGGGGGCGGGACGCGGTGGTGCACCGGGTCATGGGAGCCAAGGACCGGAAGCTGGTCTACCGGACCCAGGGGGGAACCACCACCGAGAGTGTGGACGTCCAGGCCAGTTGGCGCAGGGAGTGGTCCCTCACCAACGAGGAGGTGCTGGAGCTGGCCCGTATGGGGCTGGAGATCGAGTCCCACTACGGCCGCCCCATGGACATCGAGTGGGCGAAGGACGGCTACTCCGGGGAGCTCTTCATCGTGCAGGCCCGCCCCGAGACGGTCCACGGCCCCAACGAGCACCAGGACATCCTCCGGACCTACCGGATGGACTCCGCCGTGTCGGACCGGCTGAAGCGGGAGGGGAAGGTCCTCCTGAAGGGGCACGCAGTGGGGACCCGCATCGGTGCCGGGCCCGTGCGGGTGTATGAGAGCTACGAGGAGGTCATCCTCCGGAAGCGGGATCTCCGGAAGCGGGTGAAGGAGGGGCTGAGGCTGGATACCCTCTCCCCCGAAGAGCGGGTGTTCGACCCTGGGGACGTGCTGGTCACCGAGCTCACCACGCCGGACTGGGAGCCCCTCATGAAGGAGGCCTCCCTCATCATCACCGAGAAGGGTGGGCGGACCTCCCACGCCGCCATCGTGGCCCGGGAGTTCGGGATCCCCGCCATCGTGGGGTGTGAGGACGCCACCCGGGTGCTGCGGAACCTCCAGGAGGTGACGGGTTCCTGCGCGGAAGGGGATGCGGGGATCGTCTACGAGGGGATCCAGCCCTTCCACGTGGAGGAGATGGAGGTGGACCGGAGCCGCCACCTGCGAACCAAGGTGAAGGTGAATGTGGGGTTTCCGGACCGGGCCCTCCGGGAGGCGCGGCTGCCGTCGGACGGGGTGGGGCTGGCCCGGATCGAATTCATCCTCACGGCGGAGGTGGGGGTGCATCCCCTGGCGCTCCGCTTCTACGAGGAGCTGAAGGCCTTCGCCGACCGGGGAGAGGTGGATCCCTCCCTGGAGCCCTACCGGGAACGGCTGGAGAAGGAGGGACCGGAGGAGATCCGGACGGTGCTGGGGGCCATCGAGCGGAGGACCCCGGGGTACGATGATCGGCGGAACTTCTTCGTGGACCAGTTGGCGGACGGGGTGGCGCTGATCTGCGCCGCCTTCCACCCCCGCCCCGTGCTGGTGCGCCTCTCCGACCTGAAGTCCAACGAGTACCGGGACCTCCTGGGAGGCCGGCTCTTCGAGCCCGAGGAGGAGAACCCCATGATCGCCTGGCGGGGGGCCAGTCGGTACGTGGATCCCCGCTTCCGCCCCGCCTTCGAGATGGAGTGCGAGGCGCTGGCCCGGGTCCGCTGGGGGGTGGGGCTGGACAACCTGCAGGTGATGGTCCCCTTCTGCCGTTCGCCGGAAGAAGGTGCAGAGGTGGCTCAGTTGCTGGACCGGCGGCGCCTCTCGCCCCGGGCCGGGGTGCCCCTGTTCCTCATGATCGAGCTCCCATCCAACGTCCTGGAGGCGGATCGATTCATCCAGGAGATGGGGCTCTCCGGGGGGTCCATCGGGTCCAACGACCTGGTGCAGACGGTCTATGCCGTCTCCCGGGACGATCTGGAACACTACACCCACCCGGTGGATGCCCGCTCGCCCTCGGTGAAGATCATGATCCGGGAGGCGGTGCGGGCCTTCAACGCCGCCGGGCTGGAGATCGGGATCTGCGGACAGGCCCCGTCGGACCACCCGGACGAGGTGCCCCCCTTCCTGGTGGAGGCGGGGATCACCTCCATCTCGGTGACGCCCGACACGCTGCTGAAGCTCCGGATCGCCGTGGACCGGGCGGAGCAGAACGGGGGGGGCGAAGAGAACTGACCCGGAGAGGTCACAGCGAACCGGGGGGTCGTGGGGCCGGTGGCCCCGGGAGCGGCCCTCGGAAGGAGCCGGGATCCGGCCGGAGAAGGGTTCAGGCGGAGTCGGCCAGGAGCTCCCGGTAGACCGCCAGGTTTCCCTGGACCATGGCAGCCACGGAGAACTCGTCCCGGGCCAGGGTCTGCCCCCCCTGCCCAAGCCGGCGGCGCAGCGCTTCGTCGCCCAGAAGGGTGAGGACGGCCCTGGTGAGCGCGGCGACATCGCCGGGGGGGGTCAGGAGGCCGTTGGTCCCCTCCCGCACCACCTCGGGGATGCCGCCGCCGGCGGCGGCCACCATGGGGACCCCCGCCGCCGACGCCTGCAGCAGGATCACCCCCAGCCCCTCCATGTGGGCCGGGTGCACCAGGAGGTCCAGGCAGGGGAGGATCCGGTGGAGGTCGTCCACGAACCCCGGGAAGACCACCCGCCCGGCCACACCCAGCGACCCTGCCACCCCACGGAGCTCGCCTTCCAGAGGGCCCCGTCCAAAGAGGATCACCCGGAGGCGGGGGTGCTGCTCCAGGATGGCGGGGAGGGCCTCCAGCAGGTCCCGGTGCCCCTTCCGCTGGATGAACTGGGCCGCCACCCCCAGGGTGGGCTCCCCCTCCACGGCGCCGGTGACCTCGCGGAAACGGTCCGGATCGCAGGGTCCACTCCACCGATCCACCTCCACGGCACTCCGGACGCACACCACCTTCGACGGGTCCACCCCGGTGGAGATCACCACCTCCCGGATCCGCTCCGAGATGGTGATCACCTTCCGGTAGAGGGCGTACTTCGGGAGGGCCAGCAGCGCCTGCTCGGGGTTGTCCACCCGGCGGGAGACCACGGCGGGAATCCCTGCGGCCTTCGCCGCCATCCCCCCCAGCGTGTCCGCCCCCCGGCGGGAGTGGCAGTGGACCAGCTCCGGCGACTCCTCCCGGAGGATCCGGGCCAGCCGGGGGACGAACCGGAGGTCCCCCTCCCCCGCCAGGGGAACCGTGTGGACCCTGAGCCCCCGACCTGCGGCGGCCTCCGCGATGGCACTCCCCGAGGGCGCCACCAGCACACTCTCCACCCCCAGTTCCTGCAGGCCGGTGCAGAGGTAGAGCACCTGCGCCGCCCCCCCGTAGAGGTGCCGCCCCGTCTCCACATGGACCACCCGCCGGGGCCCGGGCTTCCCGGAGAGAGGGTATTCTCCGCCCGGGGTCACACGAAGCCCCTTCCGCCCCGGACCACTCCCAGCGCCGCCTGCGCCACCCGGTCCACATCCAGCATGGCCATGCAGGTGAAGGCTCCGCCGCAGGTGGGGCGGGTCCGGCAGGGGGAGCACTCCAGCGGCTCGTGGAGCACCCGCACCCGTCGGCCCGGGGCGTGGGTGTACGGGAGGGTGGAGCCGAAGAGGGCCACCACCGGCCGGTCCATGGCCACCCCCAGGTGGGTCAGCCCCGTGTCCACCCCCACCACCAGCGAGGCCCCCTGGACCAGGGCGGCGGCCTCCCCCAGGGAGGTGTCCCCCACCAGGTCCACCAGGGGACCCACCCCGAAGTGGCGGGGAGGGACCAGGGCCGCGGCTGCGGCGATCCGCCCGGCGGCCTCCTGGTCGTCGGGCCCCCCCAGGAGGACCGGCCGGAGCCCCACCTCCTCCCGGATCCGGAGCGCCAGCGGCGCCCACCGCTCCTCTCGCCAGTGTTTCTGGGGGCGGGTGGTGAAGGGGGCCAGCACCGCATAGGGCTCGGAGAGGCCCAGCCGGGCCCGGTGGGCATCGGCCCCGGCGCGATCGGCGGGCCCGGGATGGACCTCGCAGTGGAAGTCGTCGGTGTCCCACCCCAGCTCCGAGGCCAGGTGGAGGTACTCGGAGCTGATGCGGGTGGTGTCGCCACCGTCCCGGGGGATGACCCGGTCCACCAGCAGGGCGCTCCCCTCCCGGGCCCCCAGCCCCACCACCTCCCGGGCCCCGGTGAGCCGGGCCACGGCGGCGCTCCGGAGCAGCCCGTGGAGGTCGATGGCCAGATCCGCCTGCTCCTCCCGGAGGGTGGCGGCAAATTCCCGCACCTCCCGGGTGAGGGTGGGGAGCCGCCCCCCCTTCAGGGCACCGGCCCAGAGCCCCCGGGGCCACACCACCACACGGTCCAGGAGGGGGTGGTGCCGGATGAGGTCGGCGGCGGCAGGTTCCACCACCCACATGATCCGGGCCCCCGGGTGCCTCCGGCGGATGGCCCCCACCAGCGGAGAGGCGAACACCACGTCCCCCCGGGCGCCCAGGCGCACGAGGATGATGGTGGGTCCCGCCGGCGCGGCCCCGTCGTCATTTCCGGGAGGCGCCCCGCCCCCTTCCGGCTCCGAAGGCATTATGATGTCCCGGTCCCCTCTCGGATGGACGGTCGGTGCCGGAGTTCCGACGGCCCCGGCTCCCGGGAGGCTAGCATCTCCGCGGATGGGTTGGAAGTGCCATGCCCCGGCAGCGCAGCGGGGCCCGGGGCCCCTGGAGCCCCCGGGCGTGAATCGGATCCGGGACCTCCTCTACCTCCTGGTGGCGGTGGTGGCTTCCCCCATCCTGGCCTGGCGGCTGGGGCGGAGTGGAAAGTGGCGCACCGACTGGCCCGCACGCTTCGGCCGCACCCCCGTCCTTCCCAGGGGTCCCCGGACCCTCCTCCTTCACGGCGTGAGCCTGGGGGAGATCAATGCCACCCGGAGCCTGGTGGCGGCCCTCGAGGAGGCGGAGCCGGAGCTGCGGATCGTGATCTCCGCCACCACGGACAGCGGCTTCGCCCGGGCCCGGAGCCTCTACGGCGACCGGCACCCCGTGGTCCGCTTCCCCTTCGACGCCACGCCGGCGGTGCGGCGCTTCCTGGATGCGGTGGCACCGGATGCCGTGGCGCTGATGGAGCTGGAGCTGTGGCCCACCTTCACCTGGGAGTGCCGGCGGCGGGGGATCCCGGTGGCGGTGGTGAACGGGCGCCTCAGCGCCGGGAGCTTCCGGGGGTACCGCCGGATCCGCCCCCTGGTGCGACG
>CAYQVI010000083.1:0-14298 GCA_964420725.1 uncultured Gemmatimonadaceae bacterium
CGGGCGGGGGTGAACCGGGTGAGCCTGGGGGTCCAGAGTTTCCAGGAACCGGTCCTGCGGTGGATGGGACGGCTGCATGGCGCGGCGGGGGCTATCCAGGCCGTAGGTACCCTCCGGAAGGCGGGGTTCGAGAACATCAGCGTGGACCTGATCTTCGGCCTCCCCGCCCGACTGGATCGCTCGTGGCGGGAGGACCTGGAGCAGGTCCAGGCGCTGGAGTTGCCGCATGTGAGCCTCTACGGGCTGACGGCAGAGGAGGGGACGCCGCTGTACCGGGCCGTGGGGAGCGGGAAGGAGACGCTGGCGGATCCGGACCGCTACCGGGAGGAGTACCTGGAGGCGGCCGAACGATTGGGGGGAGCGGGGTATCTCCACTACGAAGTGTCGAATCTCTGCCGCCCGGGGATGGAAGCGCGGCACAATGCGGTATACTGGTCCGGGGACTCCTGGATGGGACTGGGCAACTCGGCCCATGCGTTCCGCTTTCCGGTGCGGCGGTGGAACCTGCGGGACTGGGCGGAATACAGGGGAGCGGTCCTCTCGGGGCAGCTTCCTGTGGCGGACTCCGAGGTGATCGGTCCGGAGGAGGCCCGCCTGGAACGGATCTGGCTGGGGCTCCGGACCAGCCGCGGACTCTCCCGCTCATTGTTGTCCGAAGCCGAACGGGCGGTGGCGCGGCGCTGGGACGAGGAGGGGTGGACGCTGGAAGACCCCGGGTTCCTCCGGCTATCTGCCGAGGGGTGGCTCCTCCTGGACCGGCTCACCGTGGAGCTGGATGGAGCCGGGGTTTCTTGACTCTGTAGTGGATATCCTTCGATCTTCCGGTGCTCTATGGGAGATGAACCGACCGGGAACTTTCCTTCGGGAAGTGACCTGACGGATCGCGAACGCCTCGTCCTCGAGGCTGTGATCCGCACCTATGTGGACACGGCGGAACCCGCCGGCAGCCGTACCGTGGCTCGCCGGTCGGATATCTCTGTGTCCCCCGCCACCGTCCGTAACACCATGAGCGACCTGGAGGAGAAGGGGTACCTCTTCCATCCCCACACCTCCGCAGGGCGCGTTCCCACGGACCGGGCGTACCGGTACTTCGTGGACCAGTTGATGGATCCGGTCCCCCTCACCTCGTCGGAGAGGCTCCGCCTGGAGGCGGAGCTTGATCTGGCGGGTGGGATCTCTGCGGTGGAACGACTGGTGCAGAGGGCAGCCCGGGCTCTCTCGGTCCTCTCCCTGGAGCTGGGGGTGGCCGCCCTCCCCCGACTGGAGTCGGCGGTCCTGGAGAAGCTGGAGCTGATCCGGGTCTCCAGCTCCAAGCTCCTCATGGTCACCTCCATCCGCAGCGGGGTGGTGCGCACCATCTTCGTGGACCTCCCGGGGGAGGTTCCCACCGACGCCCTCACCACCCTCACCGTGGTGCTGAACGAGCGTCTCGCCGGGCTGACCCTGAAGGAGATCCGGGATACCCTCCCGGCGCGGCTCCGGGGAGTGGAGGCGGGGGATGACGGAGCCACCGAGCTGCTGAACATCTTCATGCAGTCCGGGGCCGAGCTCTTCGACTGGTCCCGGAACCAGGGGGAGATCCACCTGGGTCAGGCCTCCATGCTGGCCACCCAGCCGGAGTTCACCGGGAATCGTCTCAAGGACCTCCTGGAGCTCACCGAGCAGCGGGAGCTCCTGGCCGGAGTACTGGGTGACCGTGAGCACAAGGACGGTCTCACCATCACCATCGGCGGGGAACACCGGGACCGGGAGCTCACCGGCTTCACCCTGGTCACCGCCGAGTACAGGGTGGGCGGGCTCTCCGGGGTGATCGGCGTCATCGGCCCCACCCGGATGCCCTACGAGAAGGTCATCACCCTGGTGGACTACACCTCGACCCTGGTCAACGAGATCCTCGGCTGACCGGATCGTCCAGCGGATTTCCTCGGGATCCGTCCCTTCCGGTGGAAGTGGACGGCGGAGTATGCATGTCCGACTTCTATGAGACCCTCGGCGTCCCGCGTGATGCCGATGCAGACACCATCAAGCGGGCCTATCGGAGGCTCGCCATGGAGCACCACCCGGACCGGAACCAGGGGTCCAGCCATGCGCAGGAGGAGTTCAAGAAGATCTCCCGGGCCTATGAGATTCTGCGCGACCCGGAGAAGCGGGCCGCCTACGACCGGTACGGAGAGCGGGGGGTGGGAGGCGGTCCCGGGGGTGGAGCCTACGGCGGCTTCGACTTCTCGGATGCCCTGGAGATCTTCATGCGGGACTTCGGGGGGTTCGGAGGGTTCGAGGGGGGGCGGCAGGGGCGCTCCAGTCGGGAGGCCGGCTCCAACATCCGGGTGCGTCTCGGGCTGACGCTGGCAGAGGTGGCCACCGGGGTCACGAAGACGATCCGGGTGTCGGTGCTTGAGAACTGCGAGACCTGCGACGGCTCCGGTGCCGCTCCCGGGAGTGCTCCGGTGACCTGCCCCGCCTGTCAGGGGAGTGGACAGGAGCGGATCGCCCAGCGCTCCGTGTTCGGGCAGTTCGTCAGCGTGACCCAGTGCCGGCGCTGCGGCGGAGAGGGGCGGATCGTGGAACAGCCCTGCGTCACCTGCCGGGGGGACGGCCGGATCCGGAAGGAACGGAACGTGGATGTGGAGGTTCCCGCCGGGGTGGGGAGTGACAACTACCTCACCATGCGGGGGCAGGGGAACATGGGCCCAAGGGGCGGGCCTCCCGGAGACCTGCTGGTGCTCTTCGAGGTGGAGGAGGATGGGCGCTTCATCCGGGACGGCTCGGACCTCCTCTACGACCTGGCGGTGAGCTTCGGGCAGGCCGCCCTGGGGGACCGGGTGGAGGTACCCACGGTGGACGGGACCGCCACCATCACCATCCCTGCCGGGATCCAGTCCGGGACGGTGCTCCGGCTCCGGGGTCACGGCCTGCCCCAGTTGGACGGCCGGGGCCGGGGAGACCAGATGATCCGGGTCCACGTGTGGACGCCGGAGCGCCTCACCGCCCAGCAGGAGGAGGTGATGGCCCGCCTGCGGGATGTGGAGGACCCCCCGCCGGTCCCCGCAGGGAGTCGGGAGCGGAAGGGGTTCTGGAGCCGCGTCAAGGAAGCCTTCACGTGATGATCCCCGATCGGTGGTGGATCGTCACCGTCACCACGGAGGCCCCCTGGGACGCCGAGCTCCTCCCATCCGCCCTCCTGGAGGCGGGAGCCCGGGCGGTGGTGGAGGAGGATGAGGGTCGTTTCACGGCCCCCTTCGAGCCCCCCCCCGACCCCGAGGCCGAGGCCACGAGCCTCTCGGACCGTCTCGCAGAGGAGACCGGGCTGCAGGATCTGGTGGTCACCTGGCGCTGGCAGCCCCACGAGGACTGGGAGGCGCTCTGGCGACGGGGGATCGAGCCCCGTCTCGTCTCCCCCCGGATCATGGTGGCGCCCTCCTGGGACGTGCCCCCCCGGGAGGAGGGGAGGGTGGTGGTGGTCCTGGACCCGGGAATGGCCTTCGGGACCGCCGAGCACCCCACCACCCGGGGATGCCTCCGGCTGCTGGATGCCCTGGCCACCCCTGGTGGGCGGATCGCCGACATCGGGTCCGGGTCCGGCATCCTGGCTGTGGCCGCCGCACTCCTGGGAGCGGACCAGGTGCTTGCGCTGGAGTCGGATCCGTGGGCCGTGGAGGCCGCCCGGGCCAACGTGGTCCGGAATGGTGTCGAGGGGCGGGTCCAGGTGGAGGAGGCGCTGGTGGACCTCCCCCTCCTCACCACGCTGGGTACCTTCGAAGGGATCCTGGCCAACATCGAGCGGGGGATTGTCGTCCCCCTGCTCCCCGGGCTGGTGGACGCCCTCCGCCCCGGTGGATGGCTCATCCTTTCCGGGATCCCCCGGGGCGAGGCCCACCTGGTGGAGGAGGCGGCGGCCAGGGTGGGACTCCACCCGGACGGCCGGGAGCCCGAGGAGGAGTGGTGGAGCGGATCCTTCCGTCTGCAGGAGGCTACTGCCCCCGGCAGTTGACGGGTCCTGATACTCCCCTTCCGGCTCCTGGGAGTCTTCCCGGTCCCCTCCCTCACCGATCCGCCTCCCCCAGGAGTCGGCCTTCCACCACGATCCGCATCCATCGGGTGACGGCCCGGGGGGAGTCGTGGTCCACGATCCGACCCAGGTATCGGACCGTCTCCAGGAGACGGCGCTGGACCCAGTGTCCACCACGCCCCTGCGGGGGGCCCAGGGGGATGACCCATGTGGTTCCGGTGAGTCCGTCCCGCTCCAGGACCCCCAGCACGTCCGGGGGGAGGACAGACGGATGGAGCCCCAGCGGCGCCAGGGCACTCTGCCACACGTCCACCAGTCGCACCAGGTCGGGCCTTCGGGCCAGCCCCCGGACCAGGTCGTCCGGCGAGACCTGCCCCTGCAGCCGGCGGGCCAGCCGATCCAGGGGAAGGGCGGGTTCCGAGCTGGTGGACAACGCATCGAGGAGGGATTCGGGAATCTCCATGGGACTCCGGGGCCGGGGGCGGAACACCTTCACCCCGGGGTGGGGAGAAGACGATGCCGCCGAGGGGGGGAGAGCCGGTCCGGGGGCGGGAGCCCGCCCCACCGATTCGGGATGCCATGATGGACCCCGTGTCCGGGCGGGACCATGGAGAAACGAGCCTTCCGTCCGGGAAGGCACCCACCGCGCCTACCGCAGCGCCCGGTGCCGCCACTAGCTTGATTCAACCGTTGTATCGAACAGCCGGGGAATCCACGTGAGTGACACTCTGAAGGCAAGGCTCCAGGCCGATCTGAACCAGGCCAGGCGGGACCGGGACAAGGATCGCCTCGGGCTCCTCGCCATGACCCTCTCCGAGGTGAAGAACCGGGAGATCGAGTTGGGGGGGGAGGCCGACGACGAGGAGGTGCAGTCGGTGGTGGGGCGGGCCATCAAGCGGCGCAGGGAGGCGGCGGAGCAGATGCGGGCCGGAGGGCGCGAGGAGTTGGCGGCCCGGGAGGATGCCGAGGCGCTGGTGCTTTCGGCCTACCTCCCCCCGGGTCTCACCGAGGATGAGGTCCGGGCCATGATCCGGGAGATCCTGGATTCCGGTGTGGAGGGGATCGGTCCGGTGATGGGGCGGCTCTCTGGGAGGATCAAGGGACGCTTCGACGGGAAGGAGGCCAACCGGCTCGTCAGGGAGGCGCTGGCGTCGTGAAGGAAGGGGCGGGATGAACGAGACGGCCCTCCGGACCCTGGAGTTCCAGCGGGTGCTCGAGGGCTGTGCCGGCCGGGCCGCCAGCGAGGCGGGTCGGGAGGCCATCCGGGCCCTGCGCCCGGGGACCGACCCCGCCTCAGCCCGGGAGGCGCTGGCTGCCGTGGCGGAGACCATGCGCTTCCTGGACGCGGAGGCCGACTGGGTCCCCCCCACCATCCCGGACGCCCGCCCCGCCCTTCGACGACTCCGGGCGGAGGGGAGCCCGCTGGAACCGCTGGAACTCTTCAGCCTGGGGGTCCTCCTCACGGCGGGGCGGATCCTGGGCCGGGCCCTTCCCCGGCCGGGGACAGGCTTCCCACACCTCTCCGGACTGGTCCCGCAACTCCATGTGGACGAGGCGCTGGAGCGCCGGATCCAGGAGACCGTGGAGGCCGACGGGAGCATCCTGGACTCCGCCTCCCGGGAGCTCGGCCGCATCCGGTCCGAACTCCGGAGGGCCCACGCCCGGGTGGTGCAGCAGCTTGACGCCTTCCTCCGGGACCTCCCGGATCGCCACCGGGTCCCCGACGCCTCCCTCTCCCTCCGTGAGGGGCGCTACGTCATCCCCATCCGCCGGGAGGGGAAGTCGGAGGTCGGCGGGATCATCCACGGCGAGTCGGCCACCGGGGCGACGCTCTTCGTGGAGCCCCCCCTGGCGATTCGCCTCATGAACGACCTGCAGGCGCTGGAGAGGGCAGAGGTCCGGGAGATCGACCGGATCCTGGGGGAACTCACCGTGCGGCTCCACCCCCACCAGGGGGCGCTGGCGGAGAGCCAGGCCACTCTGGTCCACTACGACACCCTCCATGCCCGGGCCCGGACCGCCGTGGACTGGAAGGGGCATGTACCGGAACTCCTCCCCCCCGGCGCCCGGGGGGTCACCATCGTGGAGGGGCGTCACCCCCTCCTGGTGCTGGCCGGTGGGGTGCGGGTGGTCCCCTTCACCCTCTCCCTGGAACCCGACGAACGGGCCATGGTGGTGTCCGGACCCAACACGGGGGGGAAGAGCGTCCTCCTGAAGGCGCTGGCGCTGATTCCGGCGCTGGCCCAGAGCGGGATCATCCCTCCGGTGGGTCCCGGGTCCAGCTTTCCGGTCTTTGACGGGATCTTCGCGGACATCGGGGACGGGCAGTCCATTGCCGAGAGCCTCTCCACCTTCTCCGCCCACCTCACCCGGCTCCGGGAGATCGTGGAGGAGGCGGGGCCGGCTTCGCTGGTGCTGGTGGACGAGATGGGGACCGGCACCGATCCCAGGGAGGGGTCCGCCCTGGCCCGGGCGATCCTGGAGGAGCTGGTCCGGAGGGGGACCCTCACCATCGCCACCTCCCACCTGGGGGATCTGAAGCGACTGGACACCCCGGGGAGCGGAATTGTGAACGCCTCTCTCCAGTTCGACCCCGAGCGGATCGAACCCACCTATCAGCTCGTGAAGGGCCGCCCCGGTCGCAGCTACGGGCTGGCCATCGCCGGGCGACTGGGCTTTCCCCCGGAGTTGCTGGAGGCCGCCCGCTCCCACCTCTCCATGGACGAGGTGAATGTGGAGGAGCTCCTGGCCACCCTGGAGCGGCGGGAGAAGGAGACCGGGAGGGTGCTCCACGAGCTGGAGGGGCAGCGGGTGGCCACGGCCCGCCTCCGGGAGGAGTTGGAGGCCCGGGAGGCGGCGCTCCGGGAGAGGGAGAAGACGGCCGAGCGGAGGGCTGCCGAGGAGGCGCGGAAGGTCCTCCTGGAGGCCCGGGAGGAGGTGGACCGGGCCATTGCCGGGGTGAAGGAGGCCCAGGCGGGAGAGGTGGAGGAGCGGGCAAGGGAGGCCCGGCGCCGGGTGGAGAAGGCGGCAGACCGGCAGAAGAAGCGGTCCTCCCGGGTGGATCGCGTCCGGGAGCGCCCCACCGCCCCCCCTCCCGGCTCCCTCTCCCCTGGAGATCGGGTCCGGCTCCGCTCCGGCGGGGCGGTGGGGACCCTGCTGGAACTCCGGGACGACCGGGCGGTGGTGGAGAGCTCCGGGCTCCGGCTCCAGGTCCCCCTGGCGGACGTGGTGCCCGCCCGCCGGGAGGAGGTGGAGGCCGCCCGCCGGGAGGCCGCTGCCATCCGGGCCCGGGGCACGTGGGACGGCCCCACCATCCAGGCCTCCACCGAGGTCCATCTCCGGGGGATGCGGATGGAGGAGATGGAGATGGAGCTGGAACGGGCCCTGGACGCGGCGATCCTGGCGGACCTCCCGGAACTGCGGATCGTCCACGGCAAGGGGACCGGGGCGCTCCGGTCCCGGGTCCACGAGCTCCTCCGGGGGGATACCCGGGTCCGGAGCTTCCGCCCCGGCGGCACCGGCGAGGGCGGATTCGGCGTCACCGTGGCCAGGCTGGCCGGATGAGCAACGACCAGGTCGACGAGGTCAAGGCGGCGGCTCCCATCGAGGAGATCATCGGGGAGTTCGTCCCGCTGAAGCGCTCAGGACGGAACTTCGTGGGGAAGTGCCCCTTCCATGAGGACTCCACCCCCTCCTTCTCCGTGGTCCCCGGCGGCGGATACCACTGTTTCGGCTGCGACGCCTCGGGGGATGTCTTCACCTTCCTGATGCGCTTCAAGGGGATGGACTTCCCGGAAGCGCTGAAGTGGCTTGCCTCCAGGGTGGGGGTGGTCCTCCGGGAGACCCGGGGGACCCGACCGGAGGACGACCCGCTGCGCCCCTACTACGAGGCCAACGGCTTCGCGGCGGCCTTCTACCGGGAGCGGCTCCTGGACGAGGCGGCGGGGCGGGGAGCCCGGAACTACCTGGAGGGGCGGGGGATCACCCCGGGGGTTGCTGAGGCCTTCCAGCTTGGGATGGCTCCCGATTCCTGGCGGGAGTTCCGGGACGCCGCCGTCCGCCACGGGTTCGACGACGCCCTCCTCGAGCGGGTGGGGCTCACCACCCGCTCGGAGAAGTCCCCGGAGCCCTACGACCGGTTCAGGGGGCGGATCATCTTCCCCATCGACATCCCCGGGGGGCGCATCGTGGCCTTCGGGGGGCGGCTGATTCCCGGGGCCTCCAGCGGTCCGGGTGGGGGAGGGCCCAAGTACCTCAACTCCCCGGAAACCCCGGTCTACCACAAGGGGGAACAGCTCTACGGCCTCACCAGGGCCCGGAGCGCCATCCGGATGGAGGAGGTGGTGCTCCTGGTGGAGGGGTACATGGATGTGGTGGCCCTCCACGGGGCAGGATTCGAGCACACGGTGGCCACCCTGGGGACCGCCACCACCCCGGAGCAGGGGAAGCTCCTGGCCCGCTTCACCCGCCGGGCGCTCCTCCTCTTCGACAGCGACCCCGCCGGGATGAAGGCCACCTTCCGGGCCGCCGACGTGCTCCTGGCGGAGGGGATCCACCCTTCGGTGGTGACCCTCCCCTCCGGCGAGGACCCCGACACCCTGGTGCGGAAGGAGGGGCCGCAGGCGCTGAAGCAGTATCTGGACGGCGCGGTGGATGTCCTGGACCGGAAGCTCCAGATGATGGACGAACGGGGCCTCCTCAACTCCATCGAGGGGAAGCGGAAGGCGCTGGATCGTCTCCTTCCCACCGTCCGGGCGGCGAAGGACCCGGCCCTCCGGGACCTCTACGTGGACAGCATCGCCCGGCGCACCGGTATCCGTCGGGAGACGGTGGAGGGGGAGCTGGCGTCGGAGGCGCCTGCCGCCGGCCCTCCCCGGGCCCGGGGGGACACCCTGGAAGAGCGGCGGGCGGCGGCCCGGCGGGCGGCGGCGCTCCCCCTTCCGGCGCTGGGTGCGGAGCGGGAACTCCTCCGCCTCCTGGTCCGGGACCGGGACTGGATCGAGCGGGCCATGGAGCGTGTGGGTCCGGACGACTTCACCGACTCCGGGTTCAGGATGATCTTCCTCGCGCTGGTGGAGAACCCCGAATTGAAGCAGGTTCCGTCGGGGATGGACCCCGGGGCGGCCCGGCGCCTGGAGGAGTTCCTGGGGGACCCGGCGGAACTCGCCCATCCCTCCGAGGTCTTCGAATCCGCGGTGGGACGGATGCTGGAGTCCGCCATGGATGTCCGGCTGGCGGAGCTGGACCGGAAGATCCAGGAGGCCCCCACCTTCGACGAACAGGTGCGGTGGCTGGAGGAGAAGCGCAGGCTGGCCCGGGAGGGACGCTCCGGCCGGGTGGACTGGAAGGACGCGGCCCGGCGGTTCGCGGACCGCCGCTACAACCGGCTCGCTCCAGGGGAGTGAGCCGCAGGAAGCACGGTGCAGGAGGGAACGGGGTCCGCCCCGCTCCGGCGCCCCGGGAAAAGCCCCCGGGGACGGAATTGAACCCAGTGAGAGCGAGATGAGTGTGTCGACCCACGCATCGATGAAGGAACTCCAGGACCTGGACACCCGCATCGACGAAGTCCGATCCCGGGTGGAGGGGTTCGAGGAGGAGCTGGCTGACGTCGCGGCGCCTGCCGAGGCCCTGGTCCGGGAGACGGAACTCCTGGGCAACCGCCTCAAGGACATGCGGGCGGACGAACGTCGCCTGGAGGCCGCCGCCGACGACAAGAGGGCCCGGGGGAAGCGTCTGCAGGAGCGCCTCAACTCCATCCGGAATCTCCGGGAGGAGGCGGCGCTGCGGGTGGAGATGGATCTGGTCCGGCGGGCGCTTGAGGCGGACGAGCAGGAGGCGCTGAGCCTTCTGGACGGGATCCGTCGCGCCGAGGACAGCCTGGAGGAGCTGGAGGCCCGGCGGAAGGCCGCCGTGGAAGAGCTGGAGCCCCGGCGTCAGGAGCTGCTGAAGGAGCAGGAGGCCACCCGGAAGGAACTGACAAAGCTGCAGAAGACCCGGACGGAGCGGGCCGATGCCCTGGGCGAGCGGGAGCGCCGGCTCTATGAGAGCTACCGGGCCGGTGGTCGGTCGGTGGTGGTGGTGTCGCTCACCCAGGACGGGGCCTGCGGGTTCTGCTTCTCGGTGGCCCCCCTCCAGCTCCAGAGCGAGGTGCGGCGTGGCACCTCCCTCATCCGCTGTGAGGCCTGCGGGGTGATCCTGGCTCCCCCCGAGCCCGAGAACGGGGAGGAGTGACGCTGGCGAAGGGGTCCCTTGCCCCTCCACCGCTTCCCCAGCCCCCCTCCCGGAGGTGGGAGGTGGCCCCTCCCCCGGATCCCGCCCGTGTGGCTGCCCTGGCGAAGGAGCTGAACCTTCCCTCCGCCCTCGGTGCCCTGCTGGTGGTGCGGGGGTTCGGGACCCCAGAGGCCGCTCGGAACCATCTCCGGCCGCGGCTTGAGCACCTCCACCCCCCGGAAGGGCTGGCTGGAGCCGAGGAGGCGGTGGCCCGGATCCTCCGGGCGGTCCGGGAGGGGGAGACGATCCTGGTCCACGGGGACTACGACGTGGACGGGGTGTCCGCCGCCACCCTCTTCACCCGCTGGCTTCGGATCATGGGGGCCTCGGTGGTCCCCTTCGTGCCGCACCGCATGCGGGACGGGTACGACCT
Organism: uncultured Gemmatimonadaceae bacterium; assembly: GCA_964420725.1. Taxonomy (GTDB): domain Bacteria; phylum Gemmatimonadota; class Gemmatimonadetes; order Longimicrobiales; family Gaopeijiaceae; genus CAYQVI01. Next base: position 10,653 of record CAYQVI010000083.1, read on the forward strand.
GGGATCCGCCGGCATCGCCCGGGCCCGGGCCGCAGGAGCCACCCTCCTCATCACGGCGGACTCGGGAATCGTGGCCCATGCGGCGGTGGCAGAGGCGGCCGCCCTGGGGATCGACGTCATCGTCACCGACCACCACACCCCCTCCGACTCCCTCCCGGGGGCGGTGGCGGTGGTGAATCCCAACCGCAGGGACTGCACCTATCCGGAGAAGGGGCTCTCTGGCACCGGGGTGGCCTTCAAGCTCTGTCAGCTCCTGGCCCTCCGGAGTCAACGTCCCACGGAGGAACTCCTCCCCCTCCTGGAGTTGGTGGCCCTGGCCACCATCGCGGACCTGGTTCCCCTCACCGGGGAGAACCGGACCCTGGTCCGGTATGGCCTCCGGGCGCTGCAGGCCACCACCACCCCCGGCCTCCGGGCTCTCCTGAAAGTGGCGGCAGTGGAAGGGGTTGTGGAGGCGGGCCAGGTGGCCTTCCGGGTGGCCCCCCGGGTGAATGCCGCGGGGCGGATGGGAGACGCCGGCGATGCCCTGCGCCTCCTCCTGAGCACCCTGGACGAGGAGGCGACCCCCCTGGCGGCGGAGCTGGATCTCATGAACCGCGCCCGGCAGGAGGAGGAGGGGCGGACGCTGGACGCGGCCCTCTCCGGCCTCTCGGAGGGGTTCGCGCCGGAGCGGGACTTCGGGGTGGTGCTGGCCGGGGAGGGGTGGCACCCGGGTGTGATCGGGATCGTGGCCTCCCGGATCGTGGAGCGGATCCACCGGCCGGTGGTGCTGGTGGCGCTGGACGGGGAGCGGGGACGGGGAAGTGCCCGCTCCATTCCGGGTTTCCACCTGTACGAGGCCGTGGCGGCGTGCAGTGGGCACCTGGAGCGCTTCGGGGGGCACCGGCAGGCTGCCGGGATGGACGTCCGGGCGGATCGCCTGGAGGGGTTCCGTGACGCGTTCTCCCGGGAGGCCGCCCGCCGGTGCCGGGAGCTGGACCTCCGCCCCCTGCTCCGGGTGGACGCCGGGATCACCTTCCAGGAGATCACTCCCGAGCTGGTCCGCTTCCTCCCCTACCTGGGGCCCTTCGGCATGGGAAACCCCCGCCCGGTCTTCATGGCCAGGGACGTGGAACTCCTGGCCCCTCCGCAGGTGGTCAAGGGGGATCACCTCCGTTTCCGGATGCGCCAGGGCTCCGTGACCCTGGAGGGGATGGGGTTCCGCCTGGCCTCCCGGGTCTCTCCCGAGGTCCTGGCCGGAGGTCGGGTGGACGCCGTCTTCCAGTTGGACGAGGATGAGTGGAGGGGGGTGAAGCGGGTCCGGGCCCTCATCCAGGATGTCCGCCCCGCCGGGGCGGACGGCGAAGGTTAGGGGGAAGGGGCTGTGCGGATCATTGCCGGGGAGTGGAAGGGGAGGAGGCTGAAGGCCCCTGGGGGGCGAGATGTGCGCCCCACCACCGATCGGGTGCGGGAGGCGTGGATGTCGGCGCTGGCCCCCGATCTTCCTGGCGCCCGGATCCTGGATCTCTTCGCCGGCTCCGGGGCGCTGGGGCTGGAGTGCCTCAGCCGGGGGGCCCGGGAGGTGGTCTTCGTGGAACGGGCCCGGGGGGCCCTCAGGGCGCTGGAGGACAACGTCGCCCTCCTGGGGTGTCGGGACCGGGTGCGGATCATCCAGTCCGATGCCACCCGGATCCCCCGGACCCTGGCGCCCCGGGAGTTCGACCTGGCGCTGGCGGACCCCCCCTACGACCGGGGGATGGCGGCGGATCTCCTGACCCTCTTCGTGGAGCACCCCTTTGCGGAGCAGCTCTGGGTGGAGCATCGTACCGCCGAACGCATTCCGGACATCCCCGGGCTCCGACAGCGCCGTTACAGCGACACGACCCTCTCCACCCTCCATGCACCCCTGGTGACGCCATGACCTCGCCGGCCCCCCGGATCGCCGTCTATCCCGGATCCTTCGACCCCGTCACCCTGGGGCACGAGGACATCGCCCGTCGCTGTCTCCGTCTGGCGGACCGGGTCATCGTGGCGGTGGCCCACTCCAACAGCCAGGCGAAGCCCGGGCTCTTCCCGGTGGAGGAGCGGCTGGAGATGCTGAACGAGGTCTTCGCCGACGAGGAGCGGATCGAGTGCACCTCCTTCCGGGGGCTCCTGGTGGACTTCGCACGAGCCCGTGGGGCCGGGATCATCGTCCGGGGACTCCGGGCGGTCTCGGACTTCGAGTACGAGTTCCAGATGGCCCAGATGAACCGGGAGCTCATGGAGCCGGTGGAGACCGTCTTCCTGACCCCCGACCTGGGGTACTCCTTCCTCAGCGCATCCCTGGTCCGGGAGGTGGCAAGGCTGGGAGGGGATGTGACCAACTTCGTCTCGCCTGGGGTCCTCACACGGCTCCGGGATCGATTCTGACCTTTGGCCGGCGCCGGTCTCCGGACTGCCCCAACGGAGTATTCCTTGGACTTCCTCACCATCCTCCGGGAGCGGGCCCGCCCCCTGGGCCGCACCCTGGTCTTCCCCGAGGGCACCGAGCCCAGGACGCTGGATGCCGTGGGCGTTCTCCTTGCCGGGAAGCTGGTCACCCCGGTGCTCCTCGGCCCCCCCCACCTGGTCCGGGAGGGGCTCCGGGAACGGGGGATCGCGGAGGGGGCGGTCCGGTGTGTGGACCCCGCCGGGCCGGAGGGGCGGGAGGCGGCGGCTGCCGCCCTCCTGGCCCTCCGGGCCTCCCGGGGGATGACCGAGGAGGAGGCCTGGACGCTGGCGGGGGAGCCCCTCTTCCGGGGGGCCCTGATGGCAGCCTCGGGAGAGGTGGACGGCTCCGTGGCCGGCGCCGCCAGCGCCACCTCCGACGTGCTCCGGGCGGGGCTCTGGTCCGTGGGGATGGCTCCGGGGATCCGGACCCTCTCCTCCTCCTTCTACATGGTGGTCCCCCCCTTCCGGGGGAGCGCCGAGCCGGAGGTTCTCTCCTTCTCGGACTGCGCGGTGGTTCCGGACCCGGGGCCCCGGCAGTTGGCGGAGATTGCCCTCTCCGCCGCCCGCGCCCGCCGGGCGGTGGTGGGGGACGAACCCCGGGTGGCCTTCCTCTCCTACTCCACGGCGGGGAGTGCCGGGGGGAGCGGGGTGGAGAAGGTCCGGGACGCCATGGAGCGCTTCCGGCGGCTGGCCCCGGAGATCGTGTGCGACGGGGAACTGCAGGCGGATGCGGCGCTGATCCGTGCCGTGGCGGAGCGAAAGGCCCCGGGGTCACCGCTGGAGGGAGGGGCCAACGTCCTCATCTTTCCGGGGCTGGACGCCGGGAACATCGCCTACAAGCTGGTGCAGAGGCTGGCCCATGCGGACGCCATCGGTCCCATTGTCCAGGGGCTGCGCCGGCCCTGCAACGACCTCTCCCGGGGGGCCACCAGCGAGGATATCGTCAGCGTGGCCTGCGTCACCGCCCTCATGGCCTGAGGCCCCCGAGTCCCGATCCGGTCCCCACACGGGGCCTCCGGGGAACATCCGACGGGCAGGGGGGGGAGTTGCCCCCGATGTGCGTGGTTGTTTAGACTCTGATGTACACCGGACGTTGCGTGCGCCGGTGCCAGCCAGGGTGTTGTTCCGCCCTGGACCTGTTCTGCTTCGGGAGGTTCGATGGCCTTTGAGGTGCAGAAGGTCGGTGATGTCACCG
>CAYQVI010000084.1:0-14267 GCA_964420725.1 uncultured Gemmatimonadaceae bacterium
ATGAACCAGGGTAGAATCTGGTGTGTCGTGAAGCCCACCGTTGGACTGCCGCTGTTCCTGGGATCAGTGGCGCTCATCTCCCTGATCGTGCATTTTGCGATCTTGAACAACACGACGTGGTTCCCCGCATTCTTCGGCGGCTGAACCCGACTCCCGGCCCCGTGGGCATTCCGTCCACGGGGTCGGAGTGGTGTATCCAATCTCCTGGAGTGCCACGATGATACCGATCGGACGGATGTACGCCACCGAAGAGAGGGCGAGGGACGCCGCACGCAGGCTCCAGGAAGACGGATTCGCCGAGAACACCATTGCGGTGGTGGCTCCCGGTTCGGGTCCCCGGGCCATCCCCCGGAGCGTTCCCAGGAACCAGTCCATCGCCTACACCAGGGGGCTGGAGGCCGGCCACTGGCTGGTGGTGGTGGAGGCCCCCTTCAACTGGGGACAGGTGGCCACGGGACATCTGTTGGAGGCCGGGCCTGTAACCCCGGTGGGGGTCCCCATGGTGAGCCGCCGGAACCCGTCCCCCTTCTCGGACTGGATCGGATTCCCGACCCTCTCCACACGGGGGCGCAGCTATCTCTCCCGGATCTTCCCGGAGCTGTCCAATCCCCGGTTCGCCTTTTCCTCGATGCTGGGGATGAAGATGCTCTCCTCGTCCAGGGGGGCGTACAAGCCGGTGGTTCCCGGCCCGGTGCTCAGTCGCTCCGGCGGATCGTACAAGCCCGTCATCCCCTTCCCGATGCTCACCCGGTCCCGGGGATCCTACAAGCCCATCATCCCCTTTCCGCTGCTGACCCGGCGGCGCTGAATCAGGGCGATGGCTCTCGATCCTGGCGGGCGGTGTCCCCGTCTTCCGGTGTCGATGCAGGAGAATCCAAGGGATCCGGAGCACCGTCTCCGGATCCCCGTTATCATGATGGGAGGCTGAACCCATGAGCAGCCTGGGGCGGAAGGTCACCGCGGCGTGGGTCTCCCTCGGGCCCCGCTTCCTCCCCTTCGCGGATGTGGCCACCCCGGATCTCCCCCTGGGGCGGCTCTTCCGGCTGTCCCTCTTCCAGGTGTCGGTGGGGATGGCCATGGTCCTCCTGGTGGGGACCCTGAACCGGGTGATGATCGTGGAGCTGGGGGTGCCCGCCTCCCTGGTGGGGATCATGATCGCCCTCCCCCTGGTCTTCGCCCCCTTCCGGGCTCTCATCGGGCATCGCTCGGACACCCATCGCTGCGAGCTGGGGTGGAGGCGCGTGCCCTTCATCTGGAAGGGGACGCTGGTGCAGTTCGGGGGGTTTGCCATCATGCCCTTCGCGCTCCTGGTCCTGGCGGGGAAGGGCGAGGCCGGGGCTGCACCGGTCTGGATCGGTCAGGCGGCGGCGGGGCTGGCCTTCCTCCTGGTGGGGGCCGGGGTGCACACCGTCCAGACCGCCGGGCTGGCGCTGGCTACCGACCTCACCCCCCAGGAATCCCACCCCCGGGTGGTGGGATTCATGTACGTCATGCTCCTCCTGGGGATGATCGTCAGCGCCCTGGTCTTCGGGGCGGCGCTGGTGGACTTCTCCCCGGGGCGCCTGGTGCAGGTGATCCAGGGGGCGGCGGTGACCACCATGGTGCTCAACTCCGTGGCCATGTGGAAGCAGGAGCAGCGGCGCCCCCGTCGGGGTGGGCCCGCCCCGGCCCCGGATCCCACCTTCCGGGAGTCGTGGGCCCGCTTCTGCCAGGGTGAGAGCGCCATCCACCACCTGGTGGTGGTGGGGGTGGGAACCATGGCCTTCGGGATGGCGGATGTCCTCCTGGAGCCCTTTGGCGGGCAGGTCCTGGCCCTCACGGTGGGGGCCACCACCCGGCTCACCGCCCTCCTGGCCTTCGGGGGGCTGCTTGGATTCGCCCTGGCCTCCCGGGTGCTGGGGCAGGGGGGCGATGCCAACCGCATGTCCCGCACCGGGGCGCTGGTGGGGGTGCCGGCCTTCCTCCTGGTGATCGTGGCGGCCCGTACCGGATCTCCCGCCCTCTTCCTGGCGGGGAACTTCCTGGTGGGCTTCGGCGGGGCGCTCTTCGGCCACGGGACACTGACGGCCACCATGAACCGGGCTCCGGCGGACCAGGCAGGGCTGGCGCTGGGGGCATGGGGGGCGGTCCAGGCCACCGCTGCCGGTGTGGCACTGGCCCTCTCCGGGGTCATCCGCGACCTGGTTCAGGCCGCCCTGGGGGGACGTGGGGGGATCTGGGGATTCGACCCGGTGGCCGGGGGCTACATCGTGGTCTACGTCCTGGAGATCACCCTCCTCCTCGTGACCATCGGCTTCACCATCCCCCTGATTCGCCGTGCAGCCAGGCCCGACTCCGGTGGTGCTGCGCTTGCCATGGCCGCCTCCGGGGGTGCGGTCCTGGAGGCGGCACCCCGCCCTGCATCCCGGGTCTGAGCGGTGGCACGTCTTCCGATCCTGGAGTATCCGGACCCACGGCTCCGCCTCCGGTCCCACCCCGTGGAGCACTTCGACGACGCGCTCCACCGTCTGGTGGACGACCTCTTCGACACCCTCTACGACACGCCGGGGATCGGCCTCTCCGCCCCCCAGACCGGCGCCCTGCTCCGGGTGCTGGTGACGGATCTCTCCGGCACCGCCTCCGATCCCCATGTCTATGTGAACCCCGAGATCCTGGAGAGCGGGGTTCCGGGGCTGGTGGAGGAGAGCTGTCTCTCCATCCCCGGTGTGACGGGGAACGTCATCCGGGCCACCCGGCTGACGGTGCGGGCCATGGACCGGGAGGGGGTTCCCTTCCAGCGGGAGCTGGAGGGGATGGACGCCGTCTGCATGCAGCACGAGGTGGATCACCTGGAGGGACGTCTCTTCATCGATCGGCTCTCCCTCTTCAGGCGGATCCAGTTGAAGGCCTCCGCCCGCCTGGGAGCCGCCCGAGGCACCACCCCCGCAGGAGCCCGCCCCAGCTTCTGACCGCCCGCAGGGGCTCGTTCGCGCTTCTGGGCTGCAGGGGCCCGTCCTGCGCTTCCGGCCCGATCGTGCAGCGGTGGGGCTCGGGGGGGGGGACAACCACCCCGGGTGGTTGGGCACGGGCAATGCACAAGGAGAGGGCGTGGGGCCGAGGGACATGTCTCCGGCATTGCGCGGAGGGGAGGCCGATGGGTGCAGGAAGAGGGAGGATTCCCGGAAGGAGGGGGGGACGGGTCGTTCTGGCCCTGGGGGTGGCAGTGACGGCCATCTGGGGCGTGTCGTCCCATCTTCATGGGCAGACTCCGGACGAATTGGCCCAGGCGTCCTTCCTCCGCTGGGGGTGCGCCGGTTGCCATGGTGCACCGTGGGCGGGGATCCCCGCCGCGGGGGCTCCCTCCGTGGAGGCACTGGGCGAGGCGCTGGGAGAGGGTCGGACCCGGGGGTGGTTGGTGGGATACCTCATGGGGGATTCCCTCCTGGGCGGAGCCCGGCACCCCATCCCCTTCGGCGGTCCCCCCCCGGTGGCCGACACCCTGGCCGGCTGGCTCCTGGGGGAGGCTCCGGCTCCCCCTCCTGCCGCAGACGACCTGGCGGACGCGGAGGTGCTCCCTCCCGCTGCGGAGGACCCGCCTGCGGAGCCCCCCCCGGCCCCTGCCGGGGCACCCCCTCCGGAGACCACCCCTTCCCCCATGGAAGCTGCCGCCTCGGAGCCACCCCGGACCGGCCCCGCGGACCCGCTGGAGTGGACCGGGGCCCTGACGCAGACGGAGGCCTGGCGGGCTCCTGCGGCGGCGGTGGCGGCGGTGGCGCTTCTGGGGGTGCTCCTCCTTCTGGTCCGACCGGCCCCGGTGCTGGGTGCCGGGGGGTGGGGGCTGGCGGCACTTCTCCTCCTGGTCCTCCCGGTGCTGGCCTTCGGGCTGGGGGCCGGCCACCACCTGGAGGGATCCCGCACGACGGAGTTCTGTCTCTCGTGTCACATCATGGAGCCCTGGGGGGAGTCCCTCACCGGGGCAGCGGGAACCCAGGGAGCCCTGGCGGCCATGCACTTCCAGGACCGGCTCATCCCCCGGGACCGGGCCTGCTACACCTGCCATACCCAGTACACCATGTATGGGGACCTGCAGGCCAAGGCGCTGGGGGTGCGACACCTCCTGGTGAACCTGACGGGGGCGCCGGACACGCTTCGACTCTACTCCCCCTATGAGAACAGGGAGTGCCTCCACTGCCACATCGGGGCCGAGGGTTTCGAAGCCCTCCCCATGCACCGGGGGCTGGAGCCCGGGGGGGAGCGGGAGGACCGCTCCTGCCTCACCTGCCACGGGCCGGCCCACGGCCTGGAGGGGGTGGGATGAGTCCGGACCCCATGGACCCTCCCTCCCGGAGGGCTGCGCCGGTGCGGTGGGCCGCCCTCCTCATCGCCCTGGCGCTGGTTGTGCAACTGGGCTCCTTCCTGGGGGTGGGTCCCACCGCCTTCGTGGCCTTCATCGGTGGGGTGGGGCTTCTGGGTGGAGCCGGGCTCTTTTTTGCCCTACGGTGGCTCTGGCGTCCCGGCACCTGACCCTCCCCGGCGACACCCGGGGCCACCGTCCCACCCCTCTGGCACCTTTCGCCGTCCTGTCCGGTGCCGGGCGGTCCCCCTGGGGGCTTCCTCTTGCCGCCTCTTCTTCCTCCGTCGTACGATCCCCATCGTCATGAAGAAACCTCCCGCGACGAACCGAAGCCATGACAAGGCCCAGCGCTGGCTGGACCTCCTGGCGGCGCTGGCCGGTGCCGGCTCCCGATTCCTCACCACCGAGGAGTTGATGTCGTCCGTGGAGGGATATGCCTCCCGCCTCCGGGGTGGGGACAGGAAGGATCAGGAGGCGGTGCGCCGCACCTTCGAGCGGGACAAGAAGGAATTGCGGGAGTTGGGGATTCCCCTGGCGATGAAACGGGTGAGGGTGGAGTCCGGGGAGGAGATCGAGGCCTATCAGCTTCCCCGCAACGACTTCTTCCTCCCCTACCTGAAGCTGCTCCATGAGCAGCCGCAGGTGAAACTCCCAGGGGGGCTGGATCCCGGCGACCCGACCCTCTCCGAGCAGGAGCGGAAGCTGCTGGAGCGGATCCGTCGGCCCTCTGCGCCTCCCGGCCAGGTCCACCTCACCCTGGACGAGGCGGGGGTGGCCTCGGAAGCCCTCCGGCTGGTGGCGAAGCTTCCCGGCTTTCCCCTGGCGGGGCGGGCCCGGTCTGCACTCCGGAAGCTCAGCTTCGACCCGGGTTTCCCCGATGCGGCGGCCCCGGTGATGTTCCTGGAGGCGCCGGGGATCGCCGCCGAGGCCGAGGTGGTACGACTCCTCTCCTCGGCCCTCCTGGACCGGAAGGTGGTCCGTTTCACCTACCGGGGGATGTACCGGGATCAGGTTTCCCAGCGCCGGGTGCAGCCCTGGGGTCTCCTCCTCCAGTGGGGGCACTGGTACCTGGTGGGACAGGACGAGGACCGGGGGGAGCGGCGGGTCTTCCGGGTGGGGCGGATGGAGGGGTGCTCCGCGGGGGGGGCTGGGGGAGCCTACACGATCCCGGAGGACTTCCGGCTCTCGGACCATGTGAATTCGGACCCATGGAGCCTGGGCTCCGAGGAGGACTCCACCACCGTCCGGGTGCACTTCCGCTTTCCCCGGTCCATCTGGGCGGAGCGGAATGGCCACGGGGAGCCCGCCGGTGGAGGGGAGGAGGGGGAAGGGGTGCGGGTCTTCCAGGTGCGGCAACTGGACCCCTTCCTCCGCTGGATCCTCACCCTGGAGGGAGATGCCCAGATCCTCTCCCCGCCCGAGGTGCGGGAAGCCTTCTCCGCCATGGTGGAGGCCGTACTGGCACGCTACCGGACGAGGAGTCCATGACCCCCACCGCCCCCGAGCTCCTCCAGCAGATCCTGGAGCTGGTTCCCCTGGGCGCCCGTCCCCAGGGGCTGCGTGTGGACGAGGCCGCACGTCTCCTCGAGATGGAGCCCTCCCAGGTCCTGGCCCTTCTCTCCATCCTCCAGCGGGGGATGGGGACGCTGTCGGCGGGAGCGGGGGACCAGATCCAGGGGGGGATCGAGGGGGGCGGCGGGGAAGAGGGCGAGGGGGACCGCATCCGCTTCTTCACCCCCGGCGCGTTCGGTCGCCCCCCCCGGCTCCTCACCCCCGAGGCGCTGGCCCTGACCCTGGGGATGCGGATCCTGGCGGGGCAGGCGGGGGTGCCGGAGAGGGAGGTGCTCCTGGAACGGGCCCGGCGCCTGGAGAAGGAGCTGGCCACCACGAAGGCGGTGGAGTATGCGGCGCAGCACGGGGGGCGTTTTTCGGTGGATGCAGCGGATGGGGGCGACGATGCCATCCGTTCGGTGGTCATGGGGGCCTGTCGCAGCCTGACACCCCTGAGGATCCGGTACCTGAAGCCCAGGGACCAGGAGCCGGAGGAGCGGGTGGTGGAGCCCCACCGGATGGTGCATGCCGAGGGCGCCTGGTACCTCCTGGCCTGGTGCCGGACGGCGGGAGCCGGGCGGGCCTTCCGGGTGGACCGGGTCATGGAGGTGGAGGAGGATGGTTCCGCGCGGGAGGGTCCGTCGGAGCTGGACCCCCGGGGCTTCCTGGATCTGGCGGGGGGGAAGGTCTACCGCCCCGACGGCCACCAGACCGTGGTGGTGCGCTACTCCCCTGTGGTGGCCCGGTGGATCCAGGAGCGGGAGAGGGTGGAGTCCCTGCCGGACGGGGGGTGCCGGGTGGAGCACCGGGTGGCCGACCCCTTCTGGGTGGTGCGGCATGTGCTGCAGTACGGCCCCGACGCGTGGGTGGAATCACCCGAGGAGATCCGGTTGCTGGTGGAGGACACCGTGCGGGGGATGATGGAGCCTGCGGCAGAGGGCTGAGTCCCGCAAACGGCACCGGGATGGGACCGGGGGCCGGCGACTCCATCGACCCGGTCGGCGGGACCGTATCGGGGACCGTCCGGCCCCGGAGCCACCCCGGGAACCTGATTTCAATCTCCCAGGACAAGCCCCGACGCAACACCGGCATCGGAAGGGGGGAGCGCTTCCGCTGGAGGGGGAATGGGTCCCACGTCCGGGGGGGGGCGGACCTACCCGATGGGGTGGGCTCCCAGGAACCTTCGCTAGCGTTCCCGGCGCCCGAAGCGCTTGAGGAAGTGGGCCGCCGCCTCGGTGCGGTTCGAGACCCCCAGCTTCAGGTAGAGGTTCTGGAGGTGGAACTTCACCGTGTTCTCGGACACCTTCAGCCGCTGGGCCACTGCGGCGTTGGTGTTCCCCTCCGCCACCAGCGCCAGCACCTCCCGCTCCCGGTCCGTGAGCTCCGGGTCCGCCGGGGTGGAACGCCCCAGGAGCCAACGCTTTGCGGCCGTGGGGAAGACCAGTTGCCCCCGGACCACCTGCCGGATGGAAACCAGCGTCTGCTGCGGGGGCTCGGTCTTGAGGGCGTACCCGTCGGCCCCCCCCTCGATGGCCGTGCGGAGCGATGCCCCGTCCCCGTAGGCCGAGAGCACCAGGACCCGCACCGGGAGCTCCTCCTCCCGGATCAGCCGCAGGCAGGTGCGCCCGTCCATCCCCGCCATCTCAAGGTCCAGGACCAGAAGGTCGGGGCGGGAGCCCCGGACCACCTCCAGCGCCTCCGCCCCGTCCCGGGCGGTTCCCACCACCGCCATGTCCGGCTCCGCCTCCACCAGGGAGCGGATCCCCTCCAGCACCAGGTGGTGGTCGTCGGCGAGGACGATGCGGATCACCGACGGCGAGCCGTCGGCCTCCCTCCGGGGCCAGGATGGACCACTCACTCCAGCGGAACCTCCACCCGCACCGTGGTCCCCTTCCCGGGAGCGCTCTCCAGGGAGAAGTCCCCCCCCAGGATCTCCACCCGGTCCCGCATCCCCTCCAGCCCGAAGTGCTTCGCCCCCGGCAGTCCCCCGGGGTCGAACCCGGAGCCGTTGTCCTTCACCTCCAGCTCCAGCCGGAGGGGTGTGGGGACCCCCTCCACCGCCGACGCCGGAGCCAGCCTCAGCTCCACCCGGACCCCGTTGGCCCCTCCGTGCCGGTAGGCGTTCGACAGGGCCTCCTGGAGCACCCGGTAGAGGGTGATCCTCACCGGAAGGGGGGGATCCAGGGGCACGTTCTCCGCCTGGAATTCCACCTCCATGTCGGTCATGGCCTCGTGCTGGAGGAGGAGTTCACGGAGCAGGGTGGGGAGGTCCCGGGCCGAGAACTCCGGGGATCGGAAGGCCCCCAGGAAGCTCCGCACGTCGGTGAGTCCGCTCTCCAGGAGCCGCCGGATCCGGTCCATCCGGTCCTCGGCCTCCGGGGGGAGATCATCCCTCCCCTGGGTGAGGGAGCGCTGGAGGAGGTCCAGTTGGGAGAGGGCGGCGTACATGGCCTGCACCGGGCCATCGTGGATGTTCAGGAGGATCTGCTGGAGCTCCCATTCCGCCACCTCCAGGAGGCGGTGCGACGCCCGGATCTCCCGGCGATCCGGAACGAGGGGGTGGGAACCGTCCAATGGAGCCTCCTCTGGAACCAGGGCTGGAGCACGGGACCGTCCCGCGACCCTGGCGAAGCTAGGCCGGAAGTCCGCCACAAGCCACCACACGCCGGAGCCGGTGTCCCCGGGGGATGCCGGTGAGAGGCGACCCCTGGGGATCGCCCCCCCTACCGCCCCCGGGCTACCGCAGCACCTCCTCCAGCGCCGTGGCGGCGTTCGTCCGCTCGTCCCGGTACTTCACGATGACCGGGGCGTAGAGGTGGATCCCATGCTGCCGGGCGTACTCTCCGCCGGCGGGGCGGGAGCCCGGGACCACCACCGCCCCCGGGGGGACCGAGAGGGGGGCCTCCGTCGTTCCCCGGTGCACGGTGCCGTTCACCAGGTCGTGGAGGGGGGTGGAGGCGGTGAGGATCACCCCCGGGGCCAGGACGGCCCGACGCCCCACCAGCACCCCCTCGAAGAGCCCCGTGTTGGCCCCCACCATCACCTCGTCCTCCACCACCACCGGCCGGAGCCCCACCGGCTCCAGCACCCCTCCCACCTGGGCGCCCGCGGAGAGGTGCACTCCGGCGCCGATCTGGGCGCACGACCCCACCAGGGCGTGGGAGTCCACCATGGTCCCCTCTCCCACCCAGGCCCCCACGTTGACGTAGGCCGGCGGCATGATCACCACTCGGGGCCCCAGGTAGGCCCCGGCCCGGACGGCGCTCCCCGCCGGGACGATGCGGATGTTCTCCTCCACCCCCGCCGTCCGACGGAGGGGGAGGGTATCCCGGTCGAAGTACTCCACGTCGGCGCCCACACTCCCCACCCGTTGGGTCCGCCCCACCCGGAAGGCCAGGAGGATTCCCGCCTTCACCCAGGGCACGGCCTTCCACCCGTCCGGGCCGGGCTCGGCGGCCCGCACCGCCCCCACCTCCAGGGCGTGGAGGAGGCGGGCCACGGCGCTCCGTGCGTCCCCATGGTCGGGACCGCAATCCGCCTGCGACCACCGCTCCACCACCGCCCGCAGCGCCTCCACGTCGATCTCGTCTCGATGGCTGCTCATCGGACCCCCGCCTCCCGGAGGGCGGCTTCCAGGGTGGCGCGGTGGGCCGGCTCCATGGGGGTGAGGGGGAGCCGCATGTGGGCTTCGAAACGGTCCATGATCTCCAGGGCGGTCTTCACCGGGATGGGGTTGGACTCCACGAAGTTGGCCCGCATCAGGGCCAGCAGTCGGAAGTGATGGGTGCGGGCGGTGGCGAAGTCCCCCGCCAGCCCTGCGGCTACCAGTTCCTTCATGGCCTGCGGCACCTCGTTCCCTGCCACCGACACGACGCCGTCGCCCCCCAGGGCCATCACGGGGAGGGCCATCTCGTCGTCCCCGGCCAGGACCAGGAAGTCGTCCGGGCGCTCCCGGAGGAGGGTCCCCACCTGGGCCAGGTCACCGGAGGCCTCCTTCACCCCGGCGACGGTGTCCATGTCCCGGGCCAGTCGCAGCACCGTCTCCGGGAGGATGTTGGATCCGGTGCGCCCCGGCACGTTGTAGATGAACACCGGGAGTTCCGTGCTCCGGGCCACCTCGCTGAAGTGGCGGTACAGCCCCTCCTGGGTGGGGCGGTTGTAGTAGGGACCCACCGACAGGATGGCGTCGGCCCCGGCATCCCGGGCGGCCCGGGCGAGCTTGACGGCGTCCTCCGTATGGTTCGTCCCGGCACCGGCCATGACGGGAACCCGCTTGTTGGCCACAGCCGTCACCTCGGCGATCACCTCCGCCTGCTCCCGGAAGTGGAGGGTGGCGCTCTCCCCGGTGGTGCCGCAGGGGACCAGGACATCCACGCCCCCGGCGATGAGGAATTCCGCGTGCTCCCTCAGCGCCACCCGGTCCACGTCGCCGTGGGGGTGCATGGGGGTCACCATGGCCACCGCCAGCCCCCTGAACCTCGATCGATCCGTCACCCGATTCCCCCCTCACCGAAGATGTCCGCCAGCCACGCGGCGGGTGTGTGGACGCCTCTGCGCCCGTAGAGCCACTCTGCAGCCTGCACAGCTCCCCGGGCAAACCCGGAGCGCCCCCGTGCCTCGTGCCGGAGCTCCATCCGCTCGTCCGGCCCCTCGATCCCGATGACGTGGGTGCCGGCGTTCTCCCCGGAGCGGAGGGAGGCCACCTGGAGGATCGCCGGATCCACCGGTCCCTCTCCCAGCCCCTCGGCCCACCCCTCCTTCCGGGTGAGCTCCTCCACCAGGATCTCCGCCAGGTGCCGCGCCGTCCCGCTGGGATGATCCAGCTTGTGGCGATGGTGCACCTCCAGGACGTGGACATCCAGCGTCTCCACCGACTCCAGCAGGCGTCCGGCAGCCTGGGCCAGCCGGAAGAAGAGCTGCACCCCCACCGAGAAGTTGGGGGCGTGGAGGAGGGCGGCGCCCCGGTGCGCCTCCTCCTGCACCACGCTCTCCACCCCCTCCCGACGGCTGCTCCACCCGGTGGTGCCGGATACCACGGGGATCCCCGCCCGGGCCAGGGCTCCGATCGTCCCCGGCGCCGCCAGGGGGGTGGTGAACTCGATGGCCACCTCCGCACCCCCCAATGGAGGATCCGCCGCCAGCGCATCCCGGAGGGCCCCCTCTCCATCCACCCGGGCCACCACGGAGTGTCCCCGCTGCACCGCCGCCTCCTCCACCGACTGGCCCATCCGGCCGTATCCCACGACTGCCAGCTTCATTCCGCTTCTCCCACCAGGGTGTGCAGCCGGGTCACCACGTCCCGGGCATGGGCTTCGTCCAGCACCAGCGACAGGCTCACATCCGAAGCCTGGGAGATGAGGAGCACCGGAGTCACTCCCAGCGCAGTGAAGACCCGGGACACGATCCCGGGCCGCTCCAGGAGCCCCCTTCCCACCACGCTCACGGTGGCCAGCCCGGTGTGCACCTCCACCTCTGCAAAGGCCCGGAGTTCGTCCACAACGTTCCCGACATCCTCCTCCCCGTCCAGGGTCAGCGCCGTGGAGGTGTGGGAGGTGGCCACCAGGTCCACCGGGAGCCGGTGTCGGGCCAGGACCTCGAAGACACGGGCCAGGAAGCCAGCCGCCATGAAGAGGGGGCGGGAGCGCACCTTCACCAGCGCAACCCCTGTCCGGGCGGCCACTGCGGCCACTCCCGGGCTCTCCCGGCGGTCGTGCCGGATGAGGGTTCCCGGAGCCTCCGGGTTCAGGGTGTTCCGGATCCGGAGCGAGACCCTCCGGGCCACGGCGTGCTTGGCCGCCGCCGGATGGATCACCTTCGCCCCGAACCAGGCCAGCTCAACCGCCTCCTCGTACCCCATCTCAGCAAGGACACGCGCCCCCCTCACCTGGTTGGGGTCGGCGGAGAAGATCCCGTCCACATCCGTCCAGATGGTCACCTCCTGGGCGTCGATGGCGGCCCCCACCAGCGCCGCCGTGAAGTCGGAGCCCCCCCTTCCCAGTGTGGTGGTCTCCCCGTCGGCGGTGGCTCCCACGTATCCCTGGAGCACCGGGATCCGCCCCTCGTCCAGCAGCGGAAGGAGGATCTCCCGGGCCAGGGCGTAGCTCTCCTCGTCCAGGGGGATGGCCGCCCCGAACCGGCGGTCCGTCCGCACCACCCGCCGGGCATCCACGGGGAGTCCCGGAAGCCCCGCCTCCAGCAGCGCCGCCGACACGAGTTGCACCGAGAGGTCCTCCCCTGCCGCCCGGACCGCATCCAGGGTGCGGTTCCCGGGGTCGGAGGGGGATCCCCGCGCCTGCTCCCCTTCCAGCAGGGTCTGCACCCCGTGCAGCACCCCCAGCAGTCGGGCTTCCAGGAGGTCCAGGGTCTCTCCCGGGGGGACCAGCTCCCAGGCCACGGCCAGGTGGCGGACCCGCAGGGCCTCCACGCGATCCGCCACCTCGTCCGCCCTCCCCGGGGGAAGGAGGGCGGTGAGGGCGTCCGTCACCCCGGAGAGCGCCGACACCACCACCACGGGCCTGTGGGGGGCCCGGCGAATCACCTCCACCACCCCGCGGATCCGTTCCGCGCTTCCCACCGAGGTTCCCCCGAACTTGTAGACGATCATGGCGGGGAGTGTATCCCTGTCCCGGAAAATGTCCAGACTGCACCCCGGAGCCTCTTCCGGGTCAACCTGTCCCGGTCGAGATGGCAGAGCCGGGGGCCCCGCCTCCCGGGCCCGGTCATTCCGACAGAGCACCAACAGAGCCAAGTCCCTGCGCTGTGCATCTTTGGCAGATACGGGATGGGTCGTTTCGGGCACGTGGTATGCATGGCCATCGTGGCATCGAAGCTGTTCGTCCCCGATTCGCCCGGGCGGTTCCGGCGGGGACGGTTCCACACGTGCAAACCTGTCACCATGAGGAGGTTTCCATGGCCATCATCCGAAGCGGTTACCGGACTCCCGCCTATGCCCCGTGGCGTGAACTGGAGGAGATGTCCAACCGCATCAGCCGGCTCTTCGAAGAGGGAGGGAACGACTCGGGTGGACTCTGGGCTCCCCCGGTGAACGTGCAGGAGACCTCCGAGGATCTCCGGCTCACCGCCGAGCTCCCCGGGGTGCGCCCGGAGGATGTGGAGATCGACATGGAGAACAACGTCCTGTCCATCCGGGGCGAGAAGCGGGAGCAGATCGAGGAGGGAGGGGAGGAGGGCCGGGTGCATTTCCGGGAGCGGCGCTACGGCTCGTTCCAGAGGATGTTCACCCTCCCCCGGACCGTGAAGGCCGACGAGATCAAGGCCACCTTCAAGGACGGAGTGCTCACGGTCCACATGCCGAAGGCGCCGGAGGCGAAGGGTCGGAAGATCTCCATCGCCACCGAGAGCTGAGGCGGGTTGGCCCCTCAGTGGAGCCGCGCCCCCGGGATCATTCGATCCCGGGGGCTTCGTGCGTTCTCCACCCTCCCGGCCCTAGGGAAGTCAGCCCCCCGCTCCCTCCCCCCGGACCTTCGCCCCCAGGGCGGCGTGCATGGCCGGACCGTTGGCCGCCAGGAGGGAGCCCGCCTCTTCCACCCGGGTGGAAGACCCGTCGATCCGGGTGTGCACACCTCCCGCCTCCTCCAGGATGCAGAGTCCCGCCGCGATGTCCCAGGGGCTCAGCGACTCCTCCCAGAAGGAGTCCAGGGAGCCCTGCGCCAGGTAGCAGAGGTCCATGGCCGCCGAGCCCCCCCGGCGGATCCCCGATGACCCCAGGAGCACCCTGCCGAAGGCCTCCAGGTACCGGGGAACCACCTCCGGCGTCTTGAAGGGGAATCCGGTCCCCACCAGCGCCAGCCCTGCATCCTCCACCCCCGACACCCGGATGGGCTCCCCATTCCGGAAAGCCCCGATTCCCCGGGCCGCCCACCAGCGCTCCCCGGTGGCCGCCGCCGTCACGGCTCCCGCCACCGGCACCCCGTCCAGCACCACCCCCACCGAGGCGCAGAACATGGGGTGCCCGTGGAGGAAGTTGGTGGTGCCATCCAGGGGATCCACGATCCAGCAGGGCTGACCGGGGTCGCCGGCCCCGTCCCCGGCGGTTCCGTCCTCCTCCTCCGCCAGGATCCGGTGCCGGGGGTGCCGCTCCCCGATGATGGCCAGCACCACCCGCTGCGCCTCGAGGTCCACCTCCGAGACGAAGTCCCTGTGCCCCTTGTCCCGCCCCTGGATCAGGTCCGGCCTCCCCATGCTCCGACGATGCACCTCCGCTGCCGCATCTGCCGCGGCACGGGCGGTGGCCAGGAGTTCGGTCAGTGAGACGGTTGTGACAGGGGAGTCCACGGGTGCTCCGGGCTGGGGTCGCAGGGTGTCAGGGGTTCCGCCACCACGCTAACTTACCGCCCCTGCGGCAGGGCCGGGACCGCTGCCC
>CAYQVI010000085.1:0-14257 GCA_964420725.1 uncultured Gemmatimonadaceae bacterium
AGCGGGACCCGATGCCGTAGGTGTACCCCTTCCCCTCCCGGAGCACCTGGGTGAGCTCCGAGGCGAACCCGCCCCCACCCAGGCGGAAGTTCATCACGGAGGCCGGCCAGAAGGCGGGGTCCGTTTCTGCCAGCGCCAGGTAGCCGATGTTCAGCACCGACTGACTGGCGTTGGGGACATCCACCATGTAGAGGCCGGCCCGGGAGGGGTCCCAGGAGGGGGCCGCAGCCAGCGCAATCCCCTCCCCCCTCCACCGCTCCCCGATCCCCTGGAGCGCCGCCGTCACCGCCCGCTGGTCCACCGCGCCGGCCACATGGAAGGCCGCTCGGGAGGGGACCAGGGCCCGGGCGTGGTACCCACGGAGATCGTCCAGCCTGAACCCCGGCACCGTCTCCAGCGTCCCGAGGGTGTTCTCCGCCAGGATGTGATCCCCGTACACGAGGCGGGCGAACACCCCCGCAGCCAGTGCCCCGGGGCTGGCGGCCTGCTGCTGGAGGGCATTCTGCACCCGCTGCCGGGCCAGCTCCACCTCCTGCGGATCGAAGCGGGGCTCCAGGAGGATCTCCTCCACCAGCGCCATGGTGGCGGCCCAGTTCCGGGCCAGGGTGCTCCCCCGGATGGAGAAGGCCTCCCGGCCGGCAGACACGTTGATGGACGCCCCCAGCAGGTCGATGGCCTGCTCCAGTTCGGCGGGGGTGCGATTCGCCGTCCCCTGGGTCATGCTCTCCGCCAGGAGGTTGGCGATCCCCACCCGCCCCGATTCCTCAGCCAACTGCCCCCCCTGGATGCGCAGTTCGAACTGCACCAGGGGTGTCTCCCGGTCCTCGATCCCCAGGACCCGGACCCCATTGGCCAGCTCCCCCTGCCAGACGGTGGGGGCCCGGAGGGTGGGGGCAGGGCCGAAGGGGGGTTCCACCGAGCGATCGATGAGGGAGGGGGTCCGGGCGATGGTCCCCCGATCGTTGATCTGCACGGGGCGCTCGGCGGCGAAGACGATGGGCTCCTCCACCACCTCCGCCCGCTCCGACCCCTCCAGCGCCAGTTCAGGGCGCCCCAGGGGGACGAAGCTGGCCGCCACCCGGGGGCGGTCCGCCAGGTACTCCCGGTAGACCCGCATCACGTCGTCGGCCGTGACCGCCAGCGTCCTCCGCAGATCCTCCTGCAGGAAGCCGGGGTCATCGGCGAAGAGGGCGTAGTCTGCCAACTGGAAGGCCTTGCCGAGGTTGCTGGCCAGCCCGGCGTAGAACGCCGTCTCGGTCCCCGCCAGCACCCGAGCCAGCTCTTCCGGGGGGACCCCCTTCTCCTCGAAGCGGGCGAAGCCCGCATCGATGGCTGCCTGCACGGCGTCCAGGTCCACGTCGGGGAAGGCCCGCACCGTCAGGGTGAAACGCCCCGCCAGCTCCTGGGAGCCGTTGAAGGCGCTCACCCCCGGAGCCACCCCCTCCTCCTCCACGATCACCTGATAGAGGGGGGCATTCTTCCCATCGGTGAGGATGCGGGCCAGAACATCCAGGGCGTACTGGTCGGGGTGGAAGAGGGGCACCGACGGCCACGCCAACTGCAACTGGGGAAGCCGGGCGAAATTGTCCTCGTGGAAGAGGAACCGGCTCTCTGCCAGCACCACCGGCGGGGGCTCGGGGACCACGGGGGTGTCCCGCCGGGGGACCTCGCCGAAGTACCGCTCGATCCACGCCTTCGTCTGCTCCACATCGATATCGCCGGCCACCACAAGGGTGAGGTTGTTGGGGCCGTACCACCGCTCATGGAATTCCTTCACATCCGCCAGGGTGGCGGCGTCCAGATCCTCCAGCGAACCGATCACCTGCCACTGGTAGGGGTGCCCATCGGGGTAGAGGGCCTTGTCGATCACATACGAGCTGTGGCCGTAGGGGACGTTGTCCACCCCCTGCCGCTTCTCGTTCTTGACGACCTGCTTCTCCTTGGCCACCACGTCCTCGGTGACCGTGTTGATGAACCACCCCAGCTTGTCGGACTCCGCCCAGAGCGTCTTCTCCAGGCCGTCGATGGGGACCACCTCGAAGTAGTTGGTCAGGTCCCGGCTGGTGGAGCCGTTGGTGGAGGAGCCGATCCGGGTCATGAGCCGGTCCAACCCTCCCGGTCCCAGGTTCTCGGAGTCCAGGAAGAAGAGATGCTCGAACATGTGGGCGAAGCCGGTGCGCCCCGCCACCTCCCGGGCGGACCCCACATGGAAGGTCATGGCCACGGCGGCGATGGGATCGGACCGGTCCACATGGAGGATCACCTCCATCCCGTTGTCCAGTTCGTAGCGCTCGAAGTCCAGGGCCACGCCGGCTCCGGACCCGGTCCGGGCTCCCGGGGCACATGCCACGGCCAGCAGGGCCGCCAGAGCCACCGTCGCAACAGCCCCCCGTCCCCGCCTCACTCCGGCCATCCGTGCCTCCCGTCTACAGGGTCCATGCTCCCGATCAGACCATCACCCTTCCATCAACCGGTCCCGCACCCACGCCACCACACCCTCCAACGGGACCCGCACCTGCTCCAGCGTGTCCCGGTCCCGGATGGTCACCGTCCCCTGCTCCGACGTCTCTCCGTCGATGGTGGCGCACCAGGGCGTCCCGGCCTCGTCCTGACGGCGATACCGCCGTCCGATGGAGCCGGCCTCGTCATAGAACGAGGGGATCGCGGCGCGGCGCAGGTCCGCCTGCAGCTTCCGGGCGATCTCCGGGAGGCCGTCCTTCTTCATGAGGGGGAAGACGGCCAGCTTGATGGGGGCCAGGGAGGGCTTGAAGCGGAGCACCACCCGCACCTCCCCCTCCACCTCCTCCTCGTGGTACGCATCGCAGAGCAGCACCAGCACCGTACGGTCCACCCCCACCGCGGTTTCCACCACGTAGGGGACGAAGCGCTTCCCGCTCCCCGAGTCGATGTACTCCAGCCGCTTCCCCGAGTACTCCTGGTGGCGCCCCAGGTCGAAGTCCGTGCGGTTGTGGATCCCTTCGTACTCCTTCCAGCCAAAGGGGTACTCGTACTCGATGTCCACCGCCGCCTTGGCGTAGTGGGCCAGCTCCTTGGGGCCGTGGGGGTGGAAGCGGAGCTTCTCCGGTCGGATCCCCAGCGACTGGTGCCAGGCCAGTCGCTCGCTCTTCCAGTATTCGAACCACTCGTCGTCCGACCCCGGCTCCACGAAGAACTGCATCTCCATCTGCTCGAACTCCCGGGTCCGGAAGATGAAGTTCCCCGGGGTGATCTCGTTCCGGAAGGCCTTCCCGATCTGGGCGATCCCGAAGGGGACCTTCTGCCGGGACGAGGTCTGGACATTCAGGAAGTTCACATAGGTCCCCTGCGCCGTCTCCGGGCGGAGGTAGATCACCGACGCCTCTTCCTGCACCGGGCCCATGTGGGTCTGGAACATCAGGTTGAAGAGGCGGGGCTCCCCCAGCTCGCAGTCGGCGAACTCGCCGGGGTGCTTCGAGGGCTTGCGGGGGCACTCCTGGGTGTCCAACTGGTCCTCCCGGAAGCGCTTCTTGCACGTCTTGCACTCCACCAGGGGGTCGGTGAAGCCCTCCACATGCCCCGACGCCTCCCACACCCGGGGGTGCATGAGGATGGCGGCGTCCAGCCCCTCCACATCGTCCCGCTGGTGCACCATCCGGCTCCACCACGCCTCCTTCACGTTCCGCTTCAGCTCGATCCCCAGGGGACCGTAGTCCCAAACGGATCCGGTCCCCCCGTAGATCTCGGAGGACTGGAAGACGAAGCCACGGCGCTTGGCCAGCGACACCAGGCGATCCATCAGGTCATTCTGGGACATGCGGAGATGGGGAGGGGGGGAGAAGGGTCCGGATCGGGGGCGCCGCCAGGGACGGCGGGGCGGAGTGGTCCATGGACACGCCTGCGCGGCCCATGCCCCGGGGAACCCGTGAAGCTACTGCGGGGGCGTAGTGGTGTCGATGCCGACTGGGAGACCGGCGAGCTTCGAGCTGATCTCCCAGAGGCGCCGAGCCGCTTCCGGATCCCGGGCCTCCCGGGAGGGCTCCGCCGGCGTGCTCCGGTTGAAGTACACCCCCGTGACCCCGGTGAGGGCGGGATCGGCAGCCAGCTCCGTCAGGAACTCCCCACCGGCCTCGGGACCCGGGAGGAAGCTGTTCACCACCTTCCCCAGGGGCCCCACGAGGTCCGACAGGATCCCGGTGGCGTAGACCCCCGGGTGCATGCAGAGCGCGGTGATTCCGGTGCTCTCCAGTCGCCGGGCCAGCTCCCGGGTGAAGAGGATGTTCGCCAGCTTCGACTGGGCGTAGGCCGTGCTCCGGCGGTAGCGCCCCTCCCCCTGGAGATCGTCCCAGTTCATCCGGGCCCCCTGATGCGCCCGGGAGGACACCGTCACCACCCTGGATGGCGCCCCCGCCTGGAGCAGGGGGAGGAGGAGCCGGGTGAGGAGGAAGGGGGCCATGTGGTTCACGGCAAACTGGAGTTCCAGCCCGTCCGGGGTGACCCGCCGCTTCCCCGACACCACCGCCGCGTTGTTCAGGAGCACATCCAGTTGGTCGGTGGCGGAGTGGACCCTGGAGGCCAGGGCCCGGACCGATTCCCGGGTGGAGAGATCCCCCTGCACCGCCTCCACCTCCTGGTTCCCCGTCATCATGCGGATCTCACGGGCCACCTCCCGCCCCGCCTCCTCGTTCCGGGAGACCAGGAGGACCCGGGCCCCTTCGCCGGCCAGCCTCCGGGATGCTTCCCGGCCGATCCCACGGTTGCCACCCGTGATGAGTACCGTCCTTCCTTCGAGCCTGCGGGTCATCTGTTCTCCGGATGGTTCAGTGGAGCGCCCCTGGAGCTTCGGGCTCCGGTGTTCCCGGAGACCGGTCCCTGTGATATCATGCGGGGCCTTCCCTTCACAACCCCCCGGCACCGAACCGGATCCGTTTCCGGAAGGCCCGGGGAGACCGGATCCCGATCAGGGAGCGCGGGTACGCAGTGGAGGCAGCCCACCCCGGTCCTTTCGGAGGTCCGGGAACGACCCATCGCAGGGAGTCCCAGCACGATGATCACCTTCACCGATCGCGCACGCGAGATGGTTCTCTCCTTCATGGATGAGAACGAGGCCGAGGGCCAGGCCCTCCGGATCCACATGGCCCCGGGGTCGCCGCTGGCACCCCGCTTCGAACTCACGCTGGTGACGAAATCGGATGAAGGCCCGGAGGACCAATCGGTGGACGCCGGAGGGTTCGCCGTGCTGATCCGGAAGGACACCGCCCCCCGGCTGGAGGGGGCCACGGTGGACTTCGTGGAGCGCCTCACCGAGAGCGGCTTCGAGATCAAGACCGTTCCCGGAGCCGGAGGTGAGCCCGAAGGACCCACCGGGGAGATCGCCGAGCGGGTGCGGGCCGTTCTGGACGAGCAGGTGAACCCCGGAGTGGCGGCCCACGGTGGAGCCATCAACCTCATCGATGTCCAGGGGACCGAGATCTTCCTGGAGATGACCGGCGGTTGCCAGGGGTGTGCCATGTCACGGCTGACCCTCCGGCAGGGGGTGGAGCGGATGATCCGGGATGCGGTGCCCGAGGTGACCGAGATCCACGACACCACGGACCACACCGCGGGCACCAGTCCGTTCTTCACAGGCGCCTGATCGTGGCGGGGGTTGGGCTCCCCCTGCGACGGCGGGGTCCGATGACGGTCCTCCCCGTCCTGCTGCTCTTCATTGTGGCGGGGTGGGGGTGCGGGACCGCAGGCGCCTTCCTGGCGGGGACGATCCCTCCGCAGGTGGGCCCTGCCACCGGTGCCGTCATGGCCGCCGGAGGGGGGGCGCTGGGCCCCGAGATCTGGGAGGCCTTCGTGGAGCGGGCCGGGGGGGGTGAGGCCCGGATCGTGGTCATCCCCACCGCCGGTACCGAGGAGGTATTCCCCCCCGACTGGTCCGGCTTCGCCCCCTTGAGGGCCGCAGGGGCGGGCTCCGTCCGGGTCCTCCACACCAGGAACCGGAGTGTGGCCGACACCCGGGAGTTCGCCGAGGTGCTGCGGGACGCCACCGGGGTCTGGATCCCCGGTGGGCGGCAGTGGCGCCTGGTGGATTCGTATCTGAACACCAGGACCCACCGTGAACTCCAGCGGGTCCTGGAACGGGGTGGTGTGGTGGGGGGAACCTCTGCCGGAGCCTCCATCCTGGGCTCCTATCTGGTCCGGGGGTCCCCGGAGACCAACACCATCGTCATGGCGCCGGGATACGAGGAGGGCTTCGGCATCCTGAAGAGCGCCGCCGTGGACCAGCACCTCCTGGTCCGGGGACGGGAGCTGGACATGCTCCAGATCCTGGCGGTCCACCCCCATCTCCTGGGGCTGGGGCTGGATGAGGGGACCGCCGTGATGGTGCAGGGGGACGAGGCCACGGTGGTGGGGCGGAGCCGGGTGGTGGTCTACGACGGCACCCGGGAGGACCCGGTGCCCTTCTTCTTCGTGGAGCCCGGGCAGGTCATCGACCTGGCGGAGCGACGGCTGGCGAGGGAAGGGGCGGCGCTGGAGGCGGGGCTCTCCCGCTGAGGGGCGGGGCTGGAGCCCCTCCTCACCCCTCCGAACGGACATCCCGCCGCATCCGGGGGACCAGCCGGGGGTGGGCGAACCAGAGGGCTCCGCTGATGGCCAGGAGCTATCTCCACCCTGAACTGCTCACCGGAGCCCGGGTCGGTCCCCGGCACCCGCCCTGTCCTCCATGGTGAGTTCCTGTCCCCCCACCGGCGCCGGGGCTCACGCCCCCCCGGTACCCTCCTGGAAGACCCCTCCCCCCCGCACCAGGGGACGTCCCGCCAGCACTCCGGTGAGCTCCCCGTCCCGCAGAGCGAACTCCCCGTTCAGGAGGACGTGCACGGTTCCCCGGGAGTACTGCTGGGGCTCCTCATAGGTGGCCAGATCCTGCACCTCCTCCAGTTCCAGGACGGTGATGTCGGCATGATACCCCTCCCGGAGGTAGCCCCGATCGGTCCACCCCATGAAGTCCGCCGCCAGCCCGGTCATGGAGCGGACGGCGAAGGGGAGGGAGATCAGGTCGTCGTCCAGGACGTAGTCCCGGAGCTTCTTGGTGAAGGCGCCGAAGACCCGGGGATGGGTGATGGCCTGCCCCGGCCCAGGATCCCGGCCGTCGGTGCAGGTCATCATCCACTCCTTCGTGGCCAGGTACCGGGTGTTCTCGGTGTCGTACAGGTCCAGATTCATGACGGCGGCATTCCCCTCCCGGAGGATCCGCCGGGACGCCTCTGGCGCCGGCACCCCCCACTCCTCCGCCACCTGCGCCAGGGTGCGCCCGTTCAGGTGGGGACGAGGGTCCACCAGGAGGAGCTTCTCCGCCCCTCCCCGGATGGCCAGCATCTCCGTGCTCTGGGTGGTGATGAGCCCCACCGTATCCGGGTGGTCGAAGCGGCGCACCATGGCGCTGTCCCCCCCGGCGCTGGCCCAGTCGGGGATGGTGTAGGAGCGGAGGTTGGACTGGGTGGCGGTGTAGACGTGCTGGGCCGCCCGGAC
Organism: uncultured Gemmatimonadaceae bacterium; assembly: GCA_964420725.1. Classification (GTDB taxonomy): domain Bacteria; phylum Gemmatimonadota; class Gemmatimonadetes; order Longimicrobiales; family Gaopeijiaceae; genus CAYQVI01. The sequence goes on from CAYQVI010000085.1 coordinate 7,495, forward strand.
ATCCACCCCCCTGTTCCGGGCCTCCTCGATGAGGGCCGCCCCCTCGTGGGCCCGCCCGTAGTTGTGGGCTCCCTGGGGGTTGAAGTGGCTGAAGATGACCTTCGTCCCCCCATCCTCCCCGATCCGGATCCCCTCCGCCACCGACTCCAGGTAGCCGAACGGGGGATACGACGCCCCCAGGTCCCGGTCGTGGGTGTCGTAGATGGCCCCGGGATACTCCGCTGCCACCCGGTTCAGTTCGATGACCTCCTCGGTGGTGGCGTACGTCCCCGGCACGTAGAAGAGCCCGCTGGAGAGCCCCAGCGCCCCCGCCTCCATCCCCCGGCGGACATAGGCCTTCATCTCCTCCATCTCCTCCGGGGTGGGGGCCCGGTCGGCGGCCCCCATCACCGCACGCCGGGCGGCTCCGTGCCCCACGAAGAGCCAGCCGTTCACCCCGATCCCGTTCCGGGACCAGCGCCCCAGCCGCTCCGCCACCCGGTCGGTCCCGCTGCCATCCACCCCAAGCGCCACCGAGGTGATCCCCTGGTAGAGGAAGGGGATCCCCTCCCGGCCATAGTCCAGGTCCAGCTCCGCATGGGAGTGCATGTCGATGAAGCCGGGGGTCACCACCAGGCCCCTCACATCCACCGTGTCCCGGGCCTCCTGCCCCCGGGCCGCCGCATCTCCCAGGAAGGAGATCCGGTCGCCGGTGACCGCCACATCCTGCACCACGGCGGCGGACCCGGACCCGTCCACCACGGAGCCCCCCAGGAGGAGGAGGTCGGCGGTGGGAAGGGGATCGACAGGGGCACACGCCCCCAGGGCGAGGGTGGCCACACCCAGGGCCGCCCGCGCTGCGGCGCTGGAGAGGGGTGCGGCAGTGGAGAAACGCTTCAAGGGGATCCCTCCGGACGACGGGGTGGGGGGGTGGCAATGCGGCATCGTGCTTCCCCGGAAGCCCTCCGGTCAAGGCGGCCGGCTCCCGGGGGAGGCGGGCGGGCTCCGACCTCAGCGGGGGGCCGGGTCCGTCCCCAGGTGGTCCCGGAAGAACTCCACCAGGGCGTCCGCGAGGATCCCGGCGAAGCGGGTGCGGTTCTCATCGGTGTCCCGGACCCCCGGGAAGTGGGCCTCCACCTGGATTCCGCTGACCCCGCCGCCATCCCGGGAGCCGTACCGGGCGGTGGAGTACCCCCCGCTGAAGTAGGGATCGGACCCGGGAGAGGGAGCGGCAGGAGAGGGGACGGAAGGAATCCCCTCATCCTCGAGACGGGCCCCCAGGGAGAGGGGGCCCCGCACCAGTTCCGCCAGGGTGGCACCGGAGGGGCGCACCAGCCCCCGGAGACTGCTCCGCTCCACCTGGTCCGGAGCCGAGAGGGAGGCATCGTCCAGCGCCAGGGTGGCGGCCGACAGGAGGTAGCCCAGTTCGATCCGGGGGACGGCATGCCCATGGCCGTGGAGATCCACGTAGAGGCCTTCCCCATGGTCGTCCTCCACCGTGGAGCGGGCCCGTTCCAGGAAGGCGTGGTACTCCCACCAGGCCCGGCCGGCGACGGGATTCCCCTGCGCCGCCTCCCCCAGCTCCCGGTTCGGGTCCAGCTTGATCCGGTGGAGGTGGGAGAGGACCAGATGCGGCCTCCCCCCCAGCCGGGCCTCCAGTGCGTCGGCGAGGCGAAGGGCCAGCTCTACCGTGTTCCGGTCCTGGGTGGTGACCCCCTGGGTGCGATCCGGGATGGAGGGAGGGCGGAGGGTGCCGCCATGCCCGGCGCTGAGGACGATGGGCAGGTCGCCGGGGAGGTACTCCACGTACTCGGCTGCACCGACGTACCGTTCCCCCACCCCCGGGAGCACCGCCACGGTCTCGAAGGCCACCACCTGCTCCCCGGATCGGGCCTCCAGCCGCTGGGGCCCCTCCCCGGGGCCCAGGATCCAGAGGGTGGACGCCACCCCCGAGGCATCGGTGGAAACCGGGCCCTGGCTCACCTCCCCGCCACCGGCGGTCACGGTGAAGAGCACCCGGGCTCCCGACCGGGGGGAGCCGTCGTCCCGCACCAGTCGCACCCTGGGGGCACCGGGGAGCACCGCTCCGGAAAGCCCCTGGGAAGCCAGCGTCCCCACCGCCTGGAGAATGTCCGGACCCGGGGGTGGAGGGGTGGGGGAGCCTCCGTCCCCGCCACCACAGGCAGCGGTGAGGAGGGCCAGCAGGAGGCCCACCCCGGGGCGGCGGAGGCAGCTCCCCGGCGGCCACCGTACTCGGCTCCTCCCCGTCCCACTGAACCCGTCCACCAGGCCTCCTCTTCCCCCGGTTCGTCCTGCCTCACCCCTGCCCCGCCGGCACCCGACCGACCGGGCGTCGCTGGAATCTATCGCGCTTCCCCCGTCGTGCGCCCGTCCCGAACGGTGTGCAGGATCGAGGCCCACCGCCTACGTTGGGCAGGTCCCTCGACCCTCTCTTCTCCTTGCGCCCTGCTGCCGCCCCCCCATGTCCCGCCCCTCCCTCACCGCCCCCCGGATCGCCCGCCTCCGCCTCCAGTCGCTGGGGCTGGTGGGAGCCCCCCTGGCCGACGAGCCCACAGGGATCGTGCGGCACCACCTGGCCATGCAGGCCCAGGACTTCAAGGCCTCCCGCTGGGCCGTGGGCTCCCGTCTCCCCGGCAGCACCGACGCCGCCATCCTGGCGGCCTACGACGCCGGCACCCTGGTGCGGTCGTGGCCCATGCGGGGGACGGTGCACGTGGTGGCCGCCCAGGACCTTCCCTGGATGATGGAGCTCATGGGTCCGAAGGCCCTCTCCGGGGTGAAGCGGCGGTGGGAGTATCTGGGAATCGTGGAGGAGGTGATGGAGCGGGCCCGGGACGTGGCGGTCCAGCTCCTCTCGGGAGGAGGGCGGTGCACCCGGGAGGAGTGGGGGGTGGCGGTGGACGAGGCGGGGCTGGATCTGAAGGGGCTCAGGAGCTACCACACCATCTGGTACCTCTCCCAGACCGGGACCCTGGTGCAGGGGCCCACCCGGGACGGGGAGCAGGAGCTGGTCCTCCTGGACGAGTGGATCCCGAACCCCCGGCGCTTCAGCCGGGACGAGGCCCTCCGGGAGCTGGGGGTCCGGTACCTCCAGGCCCGGGGGCCCGCCACGATGGACGATCTCACCCACTGGTCCGGTCTGGGGAAGATCGACTGCAGGAAGGCGCTGGCCCCGGAGGAGGGGGTGATCGAGGTGGTGGATGGGCCCGGGGGGCCCTACCACCTGGCTGCCGGGACGCTGGAGCGACTGGATCCGGACAGCGCCGACGCGGACGCCGCCGTCCTGGCGCTCCCCGCCTTCGACGAGCACCTCCTGGGCTACCGGGTCCGGGATGCGGTCCTGGACCCGGCCCACGCCACCCTGGTGGATCCCGGCCGGAACGGGGTCTTCCGGTGGACGCTGGTGGCGGAGGGCAGGGTGGTGGGGACCTGGAAGCGGACCCCCCGGGCCCGGCGGACGGTCATCGACATCACCCCCTTCGCCCGGATCCCGGCCCGGGTCCGGAAGGCCGTTCCCGGGGCGCTGGAGCGGTGGGGAGCCTTTGCCGGGACTGCGGTGGAGGTGCGCTGGGGGGAGAAGGGGTGAGGTTGGACTGGACAGCGGGCGTCCCCCCGCCTACGCTGCCATCGTGGCGCGACCTCTTCCGAGGCATCCGGTGGCGTCTGCCCTGATCGGCCTCGCCCCCCCCAACGGACCTGTTCCCACCATGACCCCCTCCCGCCCTCTTTCCCAACGGCCGGCCGGTCTCTCCCTTCTTCTGGCCCTGTTCCTGGCGGCGTGTGGAGGGGCTCCGGACAGCGGGGGGGACTCCGCCGAGGCCGGATCGGGGTCGCCTTCCGCGGCCTCCCTCGCCCCCCAGGACGCCTTCTGGGCCAGCCTCCAGGTGCTGTGCGAATCCGCTGCGGAAGGGCGTCTACTCCAGGCCCCCGATGAGCAGATCCCTCCCGGGGCGCGGCTGGTGGTCCACTTCCGGGAGTGCGGGGACGAGGAATTGCGCTTCCCCCTCCATGTGGACGAGAACCGGTCCCGGACCTGGACCTTCATCCGTCACCCGGACCACCTGGAGTTGCGGCACGACCACCGGCACCCGGACGGCACCGAGGAGTCCAACACCTGGTACGGGGCCACCACCCTGGAGGAAGGCACCGCGAACCGGCAGGAGTTCGTCACCGACCGGGACGGCGTGCTGGGCGGGTGGAGGGTGATGATCGAACCGGGGGTGAGCTACACGTACGGCACGATCCGGGGGGGCGAGTGGCGCCACCACCTGGAGTTCGACCTCACCACCCCAGCCGAACTCCCGCCGGCGCCCTGGGGCCACGAGACCCGACCCTCCCAGAGGCCCTGAGGCCGGTCACTCCCCCTTCAGCCGTACCTTGTTCCCGGCGAGGGGATGCGGGACCTGCCCCCCCGCATCCAGGACCGGCCTCGCTTCACCTTCCGCCATGGACCGCCCGGCCTCCTCTCGGCGGAATCCCCCTTCCGCCTTCCGGGCCAGGAGCAGGAAGGCCGTGGCACAGCCTCCGCCCAGCACCGCCAGGATCACGGCATTGGTGACGGCCGCCGAAGCGGACCACGAATCCCACATCCTGAGGGCAAGGGCCAGGACCCCGAAGAGGAAGAGCCCGGCCCCGGCACCCAGGCTGGCGAAGCGCGGCAGCGAGAGGGACTCGAAGGACTGACCCCGGGCGAGGAGCGCCAGCACCCCCCCGGAGGTCACTCCGATCAGGAACCCCCACAACGATCCCATCATCACCGACTCAAGGGCGAGCCTCCATCCCTCCCCGCCCTCGTGGGTCAGGGCCGCTGCCGCCAGGCTGGACATGATCAGTCCCGCCACGGCCGCGAAACCGACCCCCATGCCCAGGATCCCACGCACCAAACGCTTCCACCCCGACATCCGGCCCCCTTCTGCGACTGGCGCAGGCCCCCCGGTCCCCGATTCGGAACCGTGCCCCGCGATCAACTCTCTCCATCCAGGTACTCGGCCCCGGCGAGCCAGGTCAACGGGCGCCCCGGCGCGCAGCACCGGACCCGGCGCAACGTCCCAGCGGGGGAGCCACGGGGGGTGCGTATCGCCCCCGGCGGTTCCATTCTCAGGGGAGGATCCGTCATCCTCCCGGAGGGCATCCCCGCCCGGGCAACACCGTCATCCACTGGACCCGTAGAGGCACTCCATGGCTTCCCGGACCCTCTCCGCTGCGCAGCGGGACGAACTCCTCGACACCCTGGAAGCCCGCTTCAAGAAGCATACGAAGCGGCATCCGGACATCCCCTGGGACGAGGTGCGCAGCCGCCTGGACGGCGCGGGCGGGAAGCTCTGGAGCCTCCACGAGATGGAGCGAACCGGCGGCGAGCCCGACGTGATCGGCCGGGACGGGCCGACCGGGGAGTTCCTGTTCGTGGACTGCTCGAAGCAGAGCCCCACCGGGCGCCGGAGCCTCTGCTTCGACCGGGATGCGTGGGAGGCCCGGAAGGAGCACAGGCCGGAGAGCAGCGCCCTGGAGGTGGCCGCCTCCATGGGGGTGGAGCTGCTCACCGAGGAGCAGTACCGCACCCTGCAGGAGCTGGGGGCCTTCGACACCACCACCTCCAGTTGGGTCCAGACCCCTCCCGGGATCCGGAAGCTGGGGGGCGCCCTGTTCTGCGACCGGCGCTACGACACCGTCTTCCTGTACCACAACGGGGCGCAGTCGTACTACGGGGCCCGGGGATTCCGGGGGATGCTCCGGGTCTAGCTCCCGCCTCCTCCCACCGCCCGGCCGGCCGGCTCCTGGATCAGCCAGTGGTGGAACCAGCTCCGGATCCGCTCCAGGCGATCCACCAGGAGCCAGGGCTCCCCGCTCCGGGAGAGGCCGTGGGAGGACCGGGGGTAGCGCACGAACTCCACCGGCACCCCCCGCTTCTTCAGCGAGGTGAACCACATGTCGGCGTCCTGCATGGGGGTCCGGTGGTCGAACTCGCTGTGGATGATCAGGGTGGGGGCCGTGACGTTCTCCACGTACGACATGGGGGAGGCGGCCCGGAACTGCTCCCGATTGTCCCACAGATTCCCGAAGGAGTCCCACCCCTGGGAGTCGGTGGTGCCCCAGAGCGTCTCCAGATTCGAGATGGATCGGCTGGTGACGGCAGCTGCGAAGCGGTCCCCCATGCGGGCCGTGAGCCAGTTGGTGACGTAGCCGCCGTAGCTGCCGCCGGCCACCCCCACACGGTTGCGGTCGATGGCGGGCCAGGCGGCCAGGACCGCGTCGATGCCGGTCATGAAGTCCTCCTCGTCCACCAGCCCCCACTGCCCCACCGTGACCCCGTTGGTGAAGGTGTGCCCGTACCCGGTGGACCCCCGGGGGTTGGGGTAGAACACGAAGAAGCCCGCCCCGGAAAGGACGTGGAAGGTCTGGAAGAAGGTGTTGCCGTACATCCCTGCGGGGCCGCCGTGGGCCTTGAGCACCAGCGGATAGCTGCGGGACGGGTCATAGTCCACCGGCGGGATGACCCACCCCTCGATCTCGGTGCCGTCGGCCACCTGCCAGGTGATGCGCTGGGCAGGCTGCAGGGCAACATCGGCCAGCCACACGTCATTGAAGGAGGTGAGACGCCGCTCCCCCTCTCCCCCCGCCCCCGCCACGAAGAGCTCATCGGGGCGGACCGCGTCGGTGGAGGTGTAGGCCATCCAGCGCCCATCGGCGGAGGAGGACACCGGGCCCAGTTGCCGGTCGCCCTGGGTCACCTGCCGCACCGGCCCGCCCCCGGCGGGGATCTCGA
>CAYQVI010000086.1:0-14193 GCA_964420725.1 uncultured Gemmatimonadaceae bacterium
CACCTTCCAGTGCAACAGCCTGGAGGGCCGGACCCTGCGCTCCCGCATGCTGGGGCTGTTCACACAGGAATCGTCCCCTCCGGCGCAGGACTTCGACCCCGTGCGCTGCCTCCGCCTCCTCCACCCCCAGTGGCGCTCCCTCTTCCAGGGGTGCGGCGTGCCCTCCTGGGCCTCCACCCCCGAGGGGGCCTCCACCGCACGGTCCACTGCAGGCGAGGAACGGCTGCTCCTGCTGGAGCAGGACGACCGGGCCTATGCGCAGGTCCGGAGGACCCGGGGCATCGCCGAGGTCCGGGGCTACCTGCGGGTGTTCGGGACCCATGGGGTGCATGTCCGGGAGATCCGGGCTCTCTTCGACAGCCTGGACGCCGCCGCGTTCCAGGAGGCCAGGGCCGCAGGCACCATCCCGGCCTTCCAGAGCTACCTGGAGGCCCTTCCCGGCGGCCCCCGGAACGGCGCGGCCGTGGCCGCCATCGCAGCCTTCGAGGAGCGGGCCTGGGCCGGGGCCCGGGCAGCCCGGAGCGACTCCGCCTTCACCGCGTATCTGGAGCTCTACCCAGAGGGGGTCTACGCCGCCGGCGCCCGCTCCCTCCTGGATCTGAATGCCCAGGCCCGGGTGCAGGCCGCTGCGGTGGCCGCGGTAACCGACACGCTCCGGTCTGCCCGGACCCGCCGGACCCTCTCTGCCGCCGCCACCCTGACGACGCTGGCCGGAGCCGGCACCCTGGGGTTCCTGGCCTACCGGGGCTACGGACGCTTCGGAGAACTGGAGCAGGCCCTTGCCCTGGTGAGCCCCGACTCCCTGGCTGTGTTCGGCCCCCTGGATGCCGAGAAGGGAGCCACCGGAAGACGAACCGCATTCCAGGCGGCGGCGTCGGCGGGACTGCTGGCGGCGACCCTGTTCCTCCGCTCCGCCTGGCAGGGGTACAGCGAGACCGCCGGGGCCGCCCGGGGGGCGCTTTCCATCGCCCGGGACAGCCTGGGGGTGATCGAGGGCCAGAGGGACGAACTCCTTCAGACCCCGCCCCGGGCCGCGGATCGAGCCACCCCCTCCCTATCCCTGCACCCCTTCCTGCATCCAGGCAGGGGCCCCGGGGTCGTGCTGCAGCTGAGCCTCCCCGTGGGGGGCGGAGGGGCCCGGGCCGGGGCAGGAAGGGCCCGGCCTGCGGCCGACGGCGCCCGAGCCCCGTCTACTCCAGCACGAACTCCAGCGCCGGCTCCCTGAGGTTGTACCGGGAGGCCATGGCGTACCCGTACGCCCCCGCCGTGGCCAGGAGGATGATGTCCCCTTCCGCGGTCTCCGGCAGCAGCCGGTCCGTGCCCAGCCGGTCACCGGTCTCGCAGATGGGACCCACCACCTGGGTGAGCTGGGTGGCGGGCTCCCCCAGCCGTGTGAGATTCACGATCTCGTGGTACGCGCCGTAGAGGGCCGGTCGGATCAGGGAGTTCATCCCCGTGGCCAGCCCGATGTAGCGCACCTCCTCCTTCCCCTTCGTCTGGTTCACCCGGGCCAGGAGCACCCCGGCCTCCGCCACCAGGAAGCGCCCGGGCTCCACCCAGAGTTCCAGTTCCGGGTGTTCGGCCCGGATGGCCTCCAGCCCCCGCCCCACCGCGTCCAGGTCCAGCGGCTCCTGCCCCGGGCGCTCCGGCACCCCCAGCCCGCCACCCAGATTGAGGATCCGCACGCCGGGGAAGAGTTCGCTGGCCTCCGCCAGGACGGCGGCCACCCGGGCCCAGTGCCCCGGCGTCAGGATTCCGCTCCCGGAGTGGGTGTGGAGCCCCACCACGGTGGCCCCCGCCTGCTCCGCCAGCGCCGCCAGCTCCGGCAGCTCGAACCGGGGGATCCCGAACTTCGCGTGGCTCCCCCCGGTGACCACCTTCTCGTGGTGCCCCTTCCCCCACCCCGGGTCCACCCGGACCATGATCTCCCGGCCGGCGAAGAGCTCCCCCCAGTGCTGCAGCGGATGCAGGGCATCCAGGGTGACCCGGACCCCCCTCTCCAGCGCCCCGGCATACTCCTCCCGGGGAGCGAAGTTGGGAGTGAAGATCACCTCCCCGGGGTCCAGGTCCGGGAAGAGGGAGAAGACCCGCTCCAGCTCCCCTTCCGACACACACTCCAGCCCTGCCCCCGCCGCCCTCACCCGCCGGAGGATCTCCGGGTGGGCGTTGGCCTTCATGGCGTAGAAGACACGGGAGAGGGGGCGCAGCGCTCCCAGCCGGTCCAGTTGCCGGTCCACCGTGCCCAGGTCGTACACGTACGCCGCCGGCGTCTCCGCCCCGATGGCCAGAAGCTCGTCTTGCTTGATCTCCCACCAGTGGGGGGCCCGGGGGGTCACGGTGCGATCCCCCTCCCGGAGCTGCTGCCAGGTGGGGCCGAAGGTCTCCGGGGAGCCATGCTCCGAGATGAGCTGGGCGTGGAGATGGCGCACCAGCCGCTCCGACTGGTCCTCGTCCACCACCACGGTGAAGTTCAGGTCGCTGGCGGCCTGGGTCACCAGGTGGATCCGCTGCTCCTCGAAGGCCTCCATGGCGGGGCCCAGCTTGTGGAGGAGAGCCCGGATCCGGTTCCCCACGAGGCTCACGGCGGCGCAGGGGCGCACCAGCCTGGCCCGGCAGAAGGTGGAGAGTTTGGCCAGGAGGGTATCCAGGACCTCCTCCTCCAGCAGGTTCGCCCCGGCGTCCAGCGAGACCGTCACATTGGTCTCCGAGGTGGAGACCAGGTCGATGGAGAGCCCCACTTCCCGGAAGACGTCGAAGGCCCGGGCCAGGAAGCCCACCTCCTGCCACATCCCCACGGTCTCCATGGACACCAGCACCACCCCGGTCTTCCGGGAGATGGCCTTCACCTGGGCGCTCCCCAGGTCTCCCACCGGGCCGATGACCGTTCCGGGCTGGCGGGGTGCCGCCGTACTCAGGATATGGATGGGGATGCCGCTCTCCCGGACCGCCGGGATGCACCGGGGGTGCAGGACCTTGCTCCCCGTGGTGGCGATCTCCTGGGCCTCGCTGTAGTCCAGGCGCCGGAGGAGCCGGGCCGCCGGAACCAGCCGGGGATCCGCCGTGAACATCCCCGGGACGTCGGTCCAGATCTCCAGTCGGGCCGCCCCCAGCTTCCCCGCCAGGTAGGCCGCGGCCGTGTCCGAGCCCCCCCGTCCCAGCACCACGGTATCTCCTTCGGGACTCCGGGCCGTGTATCCCTGGGTGAGGGGAATTCCCTCCACCCCATCCAGGCGGTCCCTGAGATCCCGGTCCAGGGTGGTGGAGCACTCGGCGGAGAGCCAGGGGGAGGCTCCGTTCTCCCGGGCCGGCGGGAGGCTGGTCAGCAGCTCCCGGGCATCCATCCATACCACAGGGAGCCCCACCTTCCGGAGCCAGGCCGCGCCGATCCGGGTGGCCATCCGCTCCCCGAACGCCAGGATCCGGGCCCGGATCCGGGGGGTGACCTCCCCCAGCAGGGCAATCCCGTCGGCCAGGCGGGCCAACTCCTCCCGGTCCGCCGCGAGGAGCGCAGAGCCATCCAGCCCCAGCCCCTCCGCCAGTGCATCGTGACGGAGGGCCAGGCTCCGGAGAAGGGCCGGATGGCGCTGAGCCAGGGCCTCCCCGGGGAGCTCTTCCAGGCGATCCGTGACCCCGGAAAGTGCCGAATGCACAACCACGGGGCGCTCCCCCGCTCCCTGCCGTTCCCGGAGGATCTTCGCGATCCCCAGCCAGGCCTCGGGAGAGGATACACTGGTGCCGCCGAACTTCAGGATGACACGGGGAGTGGAGGGGGTCGTCATTCGGGATGCGGACATGGGAAGGGGGTCGCCGGACTGGTCCGGGGGCAGGGCGAAGGAGGTAGGATAACGCCCGGGGCGCCCTGCAGGGAGCACCCCACACCCCCGGCGGCCCCGACTCCCATGGAGGGGTTGCCCCACCACGAAAGGGTTGCTCCCCCCGGAACTGTCCATGAGATTTCAGAGGCGGCGATCCACAACCTCCGGATCCCGGCACCCCCAGGGGACCCACCCCGACTGCTCCGCACCACCCAGGAAGGACACCATGAAACGATCGTTCCGGTCCTCTGCCGGCGCTGCCCTCTTCCTGCTTGGAAGTGGGGGGCTGCTCTCCCTTCCCGCCCAGCAACCGTCCCAGGGCGAGGTGGTCCCCTCCCTCTTCAGCGACCTCTCCTGGCGAAATGTGGGCCCCAACCGGGGCGGACGCTCCATCGCCGTGGCCGCCACCCCCTCCCGGCCCCTGGAGTACTATTTCGGAGCCACCGGCGGTGGCGTCTGGAAGACCACCGATGCAGGCTCCACCTGGAATCCCATGGGAGACGGCCAGTTCGCCACCTCGTCGGTGGGGGCCATGGCCCAGTGCTACGCCGACCCCGATGTGGTGTGGGCCGGGTTCGGAGAGGTGCAGTTCCGGGGGAACGTGATCCCCGGAGATGGCGTGTACCGCTCCACCGACGCCGGGGAAACGTGGACCCACATGGGGCTGGACTCCCCCACCGGGCAGCAGATGGTGGGGCGGGTCCGCATCGACCCCAACGACTGCAACAGGGTCTACGTGGCGGTCCTGGGGGACCCCTTCGGCCCCAACGAGGAGCGGGGCGTGTTCCGCTCCCTGGACGGCGGCCAGAGCTGGGAGAACATCCTGTTCCGGAGCAATGAGGCCGGCGCTGTGGACCTGGTCATCGACCCCAGCAATCCCATGACGCTGTATGCCGGCTTCTGGGAGGCCTCCCGGAAGGAGTGGAAGCTGGACTCCGGCGGTCCCGGAAGCGGGCTCTTCAAGAGCACCGACGGCGGCGACAGCTGGACCGAGATCTCCCGCAACCCGGGACTCCCCGCCCCCATCTGGGGGAAGGTGGGGGTCACGGTCTCCGGGGCCGACGGGAATCGGCTCTACGCCATCATCGAAGCGGAGGAGGGGGGAGTCTTCTCCTCCAGCGACGGCGGTGCCACCTGGGAGCGGGTCAGCGTGGACCGCAACCTCCGGCAGAGGGCCTTCTACTACACCCGGATCTATGCCGATCCCGTGGATGCCGAGACCGTGTACGTGGTGAACGTCCAGTTCTGGCGGTCCCGGGACGGGGGGCGCACCTGGAGCAGCATCGGGGTTCCCCACGTGGACAACCATGACCTCTGGATCGATCCCACCAACAACCAGAGGATGATCAACGCCAACGACGGCGGTGCCAACGTCTCCTGGAACGGAGGCGAGACGTGGACGGGGCAGGTCTACCCCACGGCGCAGATGTACGACGTCCGGGTGACCAACCACTTCCCGTATCACATCTGTGGCGGGCAGCAGGACAACAGCACCGCCTGCGTTCCCATGGACGGGGACGGGAGCTATCTCTACGTCCCCGGCGGGTGCGAGACCGGGCCGGTGACTCCCCACCCCGGCGACGTGGACCTCTTCTACGCCGCCTGCTACGGCGGGTCCATGAGTTTCATGAGCCGGGTCACGGGGCAGAACCGGGCGGTGAACGTGTGGCCGGTGAACCCCATGGGGAACTCCGCCATCGACATCCGGGAGCGGTTCCAGTGGAACCACCCCATCACCGCCTCCCAGCACGACCAGTCCGTGGTGTACGTGGGATCGCAGCACGTCTGGCGGTCCGACAACGGAGGGCAGAGCTGGACCCAGATCAGCCCGGACCTGACGTATGCGGTCCCCGAGACGCTGGGACCATCGGGAGGGGACATCACCCGGGACCAGACCAGCGTGGAGTACTACGGAACGGTGTGGCGGATCACGGAGTCTCCGCATGCCGCCGGTGAACTCTGGGTGGGTTCCGACGACGGGAAGCTCCACATCACCCGGGACGATGGGGGGAGTTGGACCGACATCACCCCGCCGGATCTGCCGCAGTTCAGCCGGATCCATGAGATCGACGTGTCTCCCCACGCCCCGGGCAGGGCCTACTTCGCCGCGGTACGCTACCGGAGCCAGGACGTCTCGCCCTACGTCTACAGGACCGAGGACTACGGAGAGAGCTGGACGAAGATCGTGGGGGGGATCCCCCAGGGACACTATGTCCGGTCGGTCCGGGAGGACCTGCAGAAGCCGGGTCTCCTGTACGCGGGGACCGAGATGGGGGTGCTGGTCTCCTTCAACGACGGGACGCTCTGGCAGTCGCTGCAGTTGGACCTTCCCACCGTGCAGGTGCCGGGGCTGGTCCTGAAGGGCGACGACGTGGTGATTGCCACCCACGGGCGCTCCTACTACGTGCTGGACAACGTCACGCCGCTCCGGGAGGCTTCGGCCCGGGTGGCACAGGCGGAGGTGACGCTGCACCCCATCCCCACCGCCATCCGGACGCTGTCGCGCCCCACCGAGAACTACAGCCGGCGGAGGCAGTTCCTCCCTGAGATCGACTACGTGCTGGGAGCCGACGCCGACACGGTGACCATGGAGATCCTGGACGCCCGGGGGGAGGTGATCCAGACCGTCACCGGGGTCTCCGGGGAGACGGGTGGCGGGGGAGCCCGGCTCTCCACCACCGCCGGGCATCACCGTTTCCGGTGGGACATGCGGTATCCGGGACCCCGGGACTTCCCGGGGCTGATCTTCTGGGGAGCCAACACCCAGGGTCCGCTGGCCCCTCCGGGACGCTACCAGGCGAGGCTGACGGCCCACGGGCAGACCCTGACGCAGCCCTTCGAGATCGTGAAGGACCCCCGCCTCACCACGGTGACGCAGGCGGACTTCGAGGCACAGTTCCGGCTGTCCACGGAGATCGCCGCCCGGGTGGACGACGCGCACCGGGCCGTCCTGCAGATCCGGGGGGTGCGGGAGCAGGTGGATGATCGCCTTTCGAAGAGCGACGACCCGACGCTGGCCCGTGAAGCCGGAGAGCTCCGGCAGGGGATCTCCGCAGTGGAGGAGGAGGTCTACCAGGTCCGCATGGAGGCCCGTCAGGACCCACTGAACTTCCCCATCAAGCTGAACAACCAGATCGCCGCCATCCGGGGGATCGTGGAGAGCGCAGACGCGCGCCCAACCGACCAGTCCCGGGAGGCCTTCGAATTCCTGTCGGTGCAGTTGGATGCCCAGTTGAACCAGCTCCAGGTGTACCTGGGTGAGGAGCTGGACGAGCTGAACGACCGCCTCCGGGCGCTGGGGCTCGAACCCGTCACGGTGCCCGAACTGCCGGAAAGCCGGGTTACCTCGTAGGGGAGGAGGCCCCAGGGCTCCGGGGGCGTCGCTGCGGCGGCGCTCCCGGGGCCCTTTTCGTTTGGGGCCATGGCGGGCGAGCGCCGGGACCCTGCCCCGCCTCCCTCCCCTCCCAACCTCTACAGGCGATCCCCTTGCGGCCCGAAGCCCGCGGGTCTCCCTGGGCCCGCCGGAAGACAACGGCCAGTCGGCAGTGGGCTCCAGAGGAGGAGGGCTCCCAATCTCCCTGCCCCCCGGACGCACAGAGGGCCGTCCCGATCATCGGGACGGCCCTCTGTTGTCACACATCCCGGGAACGGATCCCGGAGACGGGGACATTACATCATCATCAGACCGCCGTCCTGACCATCCCGGACCTCGAACAGGATCCACATCCCCACGGCGGCATGCCCGGGGACGTAGCAGACGACGGAGTAGTTGCCGGCGGTGGAGGCGACGAAGGTGATGATGTCCTCCTCACCCGTGGCCGTGGCGTTGGCCTGGTCCATCGCGTTCTCCGAAAGGGCGCCCTCGAAGACAGGCGTCACCTCGGTGAAAGCGGCGGGGAATCCACCAGTCCGATTGTCCACCCCGATGGAGTGGGTCATGTTCGGATCCTGGTTCAGGAAGTTGATGGTCACCGTGTAGCCGGTGGGGACCACGATCTTGGCCTCACCATTGGTGAAGCCGTTGTAGTTCCAGTAGTTGGCCTTGTTGGTGAGCCCAGCGGTGATGCCCAGGGTGACCGTACGTGCGCCGTGATCGACTGAGTACCAGTCGGGCATGGAGAGCGCGCCGGCCGCCGGAGCGGCCGCGGAAGCGTCCCCACCGGTGGTAGCCGGGGCGTCACCGGCATCGCCTCCGCCGCATGCGGCGAGGCCGAAAAGAACCGCTGCACCCAGAGCGGAGAAACGCTTCATGTCACATGTCCTGTTTGTCGGTGGATTGGGAACCTGCGTCCGGAGGCCACCGATGGCACCGGAGCGTGACGGGCCGGCACCGAATCCGGCCCCTAGCATGCATAAACTAGGCGAGAAGGGTCCTGAAAGCCAGCCTTTCGTGCAAGGTCGACTTCCCCCCCGGGGAGCTATCCCCCCGCTTCCTCGGGCAATCCCGCCTCACGCCACCCCCGCATCCCGCCATCCATGGACGAGACCCGGGTGTACCCCATGCGTGTGAGGGCGTCCGCCGCCAGAGCGGAGCGGTAGCCACCGCCGCAGTAGAGGATGATCTCCTGGTCCAGATCGTCCACCACTCCCTCGATATCCCGCTCGATGATCCCCTTCCCCACATAGGTGGCTCTGGGGATGTGGCCGGCAGCCCACTCCGACTCCTCCCGGACATCCACCAGCAGGAACTCCTCCCCCCGGGCCAGGCGGTCCCGGACCGTGGGCACATCCGTCTCCTGGATCCGGGTCCGGGCCTCGTCCACCAGGGCCAGGAAACGCGGTGCATGGTGCTTCATCCGACCTTCTCCACTGGAGTGTGCGACCGCCCCCCGGGGGGGCTCAACTGGAATAGTATGCGGCGTTCTCCTCCACGTACCCCGGCGTCAGGTCGCACCCCCACGCCACGGCCCTTCCGCTCCCCACCCCCATGGTGATCCCGATGTCCACCGGGTCTTCCATGAGGAGGGCCCGCACCACCGCATCCTCGAAGGGAGCCCGGGCTCCCCCCGCCACCACCTGCACCCCCTTGATGGTGGCGTCCAGCCTCTCCGGGGCCAACTCCACGGTGAAGCACTTCCCCACCGCCATGAGGATCCGCCCTACGTTGGGATCCGCCCCGTAGGCCATGGTCTTGATCAGGGGGGAGTTCACCAGGGACCGGGCCACGGCCCGGGCATCCTCCTCCGAAGCGGCTCCCTCCACCGTGATGCGGAGGAGCTTGGTGGCCCCTTCCCCGTCCCGGGCCAGGACCTCGGTCATCCGGATGCAGAGAGCCACCAGCGCCTTCTCGAAGGCGGCCAGGTCCACCGGGCCGGCGGCTCCATTGGCCATCAGGACACAGGTGTCGGAGGTGCTGGTGTCGGTGTCCACCGAGAGCATGTTGAGGCTCACATGCACGGCCCGCCGGAGCATCCCGTCCAGGGTGGAGGCGTCGATCTCGGCGTCGGTGAAGAGGTAGGCCAGCATGGTGGCCATGTTGGGCTCGATCATCCCTGAGCCCTTCGCCACCATGGTGATCACCGCATCCCCCACCGCCATCGAGATGGCCTTCGGATGGGTGTCGGTGGTCATGATCCCCCGGGCTCCCACCAGCGGATCCTCCTGCAGCTCCGCCGACATGCCCAGGAGTCCCGCCTCGATGATGTCGATGGGGAGGGGGCGACCGATGACCCCGGTGGAGCTCATGAGCACCAGCTCCGGATCGATTCCCAGCTCGGTGGCGGCGGCAGCTCCCATCCGGCGAGCCCGGGCGACCCCCTCCTCCCCGGTGGCCACGTTGGACACCTTGCTGTTCACCACCACCGCCTGGAGGCGACCGTCCCGGAGCCTCTCCCGCCCCACCAGGATGGGTGCCCCGGGGAAGCGGTTCCGGGTGAAGACCCCGGCGGCGGCGCAGGGACGGTCCGAGGCGAAGAGGGCCAGGTCCTTCCCCTCCTTCTTGATTCCCACCAGCCGTGCTGCGCACCGGAAACCCCGGGGAAACCGGGGGATCGCGTCGAACTCCATCCTCACTCCCTGCTGGAACGAAGGGTGGTGCTGCACCAGTGCGCGGACGGGCACCGGGCCGCTGGGGCCGGGGGGGGAACCGGCGGTAGGGAGAAAGATGCCGTGGAGGTGGATCCGGGACCAGTCCGAAGATGGCTCCGGGGCCGATCCCCCATGGCCAGGGACCAGCCCGATCCCGGTCCGGAGAAACCCCTGACGCAGCATCGCGGTACGGACCCGCCCGGTATCCGACCCCAGCCCCGTCCGGATCCCCAGCGTTGCGGTCGAGCTCTACCGGATCCGGCTCCGCACCCGGGAAGGGGAGGGTGGCGGAAATCGAAACGGGGAGTGCAGCCAACGCTGCACTCCCCGTTTCGATTCCTCCCGGTCCGGGCTCCGGGGCCCGGATGGACTACGTGCCTCCGGCGACTACTCCGGACCCGCCCCGCTCATCGGCCCGCCCGCCGGGCGTGCATCCCGCGCCATGAGGCGGAAGATGCGGGCGGCGCGGGCATTCCCCTCTCCCTCGGCACGACTGGCCGCAAGGAGAAGATACGTGACCCTGTCACGAACCTCATCCATGATCGACCCTCCGGTGTGGTTGGTGCCGCCCCGGAGACTCCCGGGCGGGCATCCGTTGGACCCTATAACAATCCCGGGGGCCGGAAGGTTCCCCGGAGCCGACACCGGGGGCACCGCTCCCCGTCACCGGGGGAGTGCCGTCACCCGGGCCAGGGCAATGGTGACATTGTCCGGCCCACCCCGATGGTTGGCCAGATCCACCAGGGCATCCACCGTCTCCTGGAGCTCCTGGTTCCCGTCCCGCTCCAGGGCAGCGAGGGCGGCCTGGATCTCGGAGTCCTCCACCACCCGGATCAGCCCATCGCTGCAGAGCAGGAAGAGGTCCCCATCCACCAGCGTCTCCTGTACCATCTCCGGCGCCACCTCGTTGCCGCTCCCGATGGCCTGCAGGAGAAGGCTGGAGAGGGGGTGGACCGACGCTGCGTGGAGGTCCATGTGCCCCATCTCCACCTGATCCTGGACCCAGGTCTGGTCCCGGGTCACCTGTCGGAGGCCGCCCTTCCGGAAGAGGTAGGCCCGGCTGTCCCCCACGTGCCCCACCACCCACGATCCCCGGAGGCGGTCCAGCAGGAGGACGGTGAGGGTGGTCCCCATCCCCCGGAGGTCCGGAGCCAGGTCGGCGGCGTCCAGAACCCGCTGATGTGCGGCCCGGACTGCGCCCTCCACCCGCAGGAGGGCATTCCCTTCGGCACTGCCGACACCCAGCCCCCGCACCACCTCCTCCACAGCCAGTGCGCTGGCCTTGTCGCCCGCCGCGTGCCCCCCCATCCCGTCTGCCACCACCACCAGCCCCACCTCGGGACGAACGGCCACCGCATCCTCGTTCCGCGCCCGAACGCGTCCCGGGTGGGAGGCGGTGGCCACCTGGAGGAGGAAATGGGTCATGGGTGGACAGGGGAGGAAGGGAGGACAGGGCCCGGAGGCGGCCGGATGGCCGAACGCCCCGGAGCCTGCAGGCTCCGGGGCGTTCGGTTCCAGGAGTGCGCCCGAGAGGATTCGAACCTCTGGCCTTCGCCTCCGGAGGGCGACGCTCTATCCAGCTGAGCTACGGGCGCATGTTCCCAACGGACGTGACGGAGGTGCGGAATAAGCCGAGTTCTGTCCCCGGCGAGCCGGGGGAGGACCATTTCTCTGGGACCGGCGTTGCCGCCGGCCTCAAGCCGCCTACCCGGGACTTCAAAGGAGCGGGCCACCCCTCGTCCCTGCTTGGCGTTGCTCCGAGTGGGGTTTGCCATGCGACCCCCGTTACCGGCGGCCCGGTGCGCTCTTACCGCACCTTTTCACCCTTACCTGTGCACCCTCCGGAGAGGGGCCATCGGCGGTATGTTCTCTGCGGCACTTTCCGTCGGCTCTCGCCGCCCGGGTGTTACCCGGCACCCTGCCCTGCGGAGCTCGGACTTTCCTCCGGACAACTGTTTCCAGCCGCCGGCGGCCCTCACTCGCACGCTCCGATCCCGTTGGGAGATCAGATTGGGGAAGTTAAACCAGGGGGGGCAGGCGGTAAAGGGGGTGGCAGGATGCAGGGTCGGGAAGGGACAGGTACCCCCCATGCGCATGCGGCCATCCCCGGGAAGGGATGGCCGCGCAATGCAACTCGTTGTCCCACAACACAGTGCCCCGCCAGGGACTCGAACCCCGAACCTACTGATTAAGAGTCAGTTGCTCTAGCCAGTTGAGCTAGCGGGGCGGCACTGTTCCGGTGAAGCGCTGTTCCGGAGCCATGTAATCTAGCCATCCGCACCGGGAGGGCAACCCATCCGGCGGCATTCCACCACCTTCGGCACAATTCCCCCCCTGCCATGGGGCGGATCCGGAGCCGACCCTCGTCCTCCGGCATGGCGCGGAGGCCCCGGGGGCTGTATTCATCCCCCTACCACGCGGCGTTGCACGGGAGGTTTCCATCCCGGCCGCGGGCCAGGTCCCGCCTGGTCCATCCAAGACTTGCCACAAGGATCGGTGCATGAGCAAGGAGGACCGCCAGAAGCTGGTGCTGCTGGTGGAAGACGACGAGGTGGTCCGGGAACTCGTACGGCGTGGACTCGAGCGCGCCCAGTTCCAGGTCATCGCCGTCGGCACCGCCGAAGAGGGACTGGTCGTCGCGGACCAGTACAGGAATCAGATCGACGCCATGGTCATGGACATCATGCTCCCCGATTCCTGGGGAACACGGCTGGCCGTGGACGTCCGAACCCTGCACCCCGAGATCGGGGTCGTGTACGTCTCGGGCTTCGCCAACGAGGATCCGGTACTGGGCGCCGGCCTCACCGAACTCAAGCCCTTCCTCCAGAAGCCGTTCTCCATCAACGACCTGGTGGAGGCCGTGCGCTCGGTCCTGACCCCGGAGCAGGAAGGGGTCTGACCCGCGGGTTGCGAACAACGAAAGAGGGGGACCGACGCCCGTGGGTGTCGGTCCCCCTCTTTCGTTCCCCCCGTCCGCCGGCACCGCCTCCCTGCCAGGCGGCTCCCCGGCACGCCGGAATCAGTACGCCGGGATCCCCGTCACGGCCTGCCCAAGGATGAGGGCGTGGATGTCGTCCGTCCCCTCGTAGGTGTACACCGACTCCAGGTTCGCCATGTGGCGCATGGCAGAGTACTCGATGAGGATCCCGTTCCCCCCCAGCAGCCGCCGGGTCTCCCGGGCCACCTCGCAGGCCATGTTCACATTGGCCCGCTTCGCCATGGAGACCTGGTCGGGGCGCATGGTGCCGGCGTCCTTCATCCGACCGAGTTGGAGCGCCACGAGCTGCGCCTGGGTGATGGAGGTGAGCATGTCCGCCAGGCGCACCTGCTGGATCTGCTTCCCGCCGATGACGCCGTCGAACATGACCCGCTCCTTCGCGTACTCCACCCCCTCATGGAAGCAGGCCATGGCGGCGCCGATGGCCCCCCAGGCAATGCCGTAGCGGGCCTGGGTGAGGCACTGGAGCGGGCTCTTCAGGCCACCGCTGCCGGGGAGGAGCGCCGACTCGGGAAGCTCCACGTCCTCCAGGTGCAGCTCCGAGGTATCGGAGGCCAGGAGGGACAGCTTCCCCTTCTGGTCCCGGGCGGTGAAGCCGGGGGTGTCGGTGGGGACCACGAAGCCCCGGATGGACTTCGTGTCGCCGATCTCGCCGGTCTGGGCCCACACCACCGCCACCTGGGCCATGGAGCCGTTGGTGATCCACATCTTGGTGCCGTTCAGCACCCAGCCGTCCGCCGTCTTCCGGGCGGTGGTGATCATCCCGCCGGGGTTCGACCCGTAGTCGGGCTCGGTGAGACCGAAGCACCCCACCGCCTCACCGGAGGCCAGCTTCGGGAGCCAGGTGGTGCGGTGCTCCTCGCTCCCGAAGGCGAAGATGGGGTACATCACCAGGGCGCCCTGCACCGAGGCGAAGGAGCGGATCCCGGAATCCCCCCGCTCCAACTCCTGCATGATGATGCCGTAGGCCACGTTGTTCAGTTCGGCGCAGCCGTACTTCTCCGGAAGGTTCGCCCCCAGCACCCCCAGCTCCCCCATCTCGGGGATGAGGTCCCGGGGAAAACGGCGCTCGATGTACGCCTCGCCGATCACCGGCATGACCCGCTCTTCCACCCAGTCCCGGACCGTGTCCCGGATCATGCGCTCTTCGTCGGAGAGGAGTGCGTCGAGGTTGTAGAAGTCGATGCCCTGGAACTTCGCCGCCATGGGGAGATGTCCATTCGTGGGGGTTCAGGGGGCCCGGAGGCCGCCTGAGCCGCTGGGAAGGGGGCGTCGGCGGCCTTGTGAGCGGATGGGCCGCCGGCCGAGCAAACCGGGGGAATCTACAGGATGGGGGGGAGAAGGGGGAGAACC
>CAYQVI010000087.1:0-14172 GCA_964420725.1 uncultured Gemmatimonadaceae bacterium
GGGTGCTGGACACCGCCCGCTACCGGGCCTTCATCGCCATGGAGCTGGACATCAGCGTGGAGGACATCCAGGCGCTGGTCCTGGGTGGGCATGGCGACACGATGGTGCCGCTGGCCAGCTACACCACGGTGAGCGGCATCCCCCTCTCCCAGCTCCTCCCTGCGGACCGCATCGAGGCGCTGGTGGACCGGGCTCGCACCGGTGGCGCCGAGATCGTGGGCTACCTGAAGACCGGGAGCGCCTACTACGCCCCCTCGTCCGCCGCCGTCCAGATGGCCGAGGCCATCGTGAAGGACAAGCGGCGGATCCTCCCCTGCTCGGCCTTCCTCCAGGGGGAGTACGGCGAGAGGGACATCTTCCTGGGTGTACCGTGCAAGCTGGGCGCGAACGGCCTCGAGCAGATCCTCGAGGTGGAACTCACATCGGATGAGCGGATGGCGCTGGCGAACAGCGCCCAGGCGGTCCGGTCCACCCTGGATACCCTCCGCTCCCTGGACGGCTGACCTCACATGGCAACGGGCACCACATCTCCGCCCTCCTCCGGATCCGTGGCCAGGGTGGCCACGATCTACCGGTCCTCCGTGGGGAAGAAGGTCCTCATGGCGGTCTCGGGCCTCCTCCTCTTTGGTTTCGTCCTCTCCCACATGGTGGGGAACCTGAAGGTCCTGCAAGGGCCTGAGGCCATCAATGGCTATGCGGTCTTCCTGCGGGAACTCGGGTACCCGTTGGTCCCGAAGTACGGGGTCCTCTGGGTGGCCCGGGTGGCCCTGCTGGCAGCCGTGGGGGTGCATATCGTGTCCGCCTTTCAGCTCTGGTCCAGGAGCCGGTCGGCCCGGGCCAGCCGGTACACGAAGGCGCAGGACCTCTCCTTCTCCTACGCCTCCCGGACCATGCGATGGGGTGGGGTGATCGTACTCCTCTTCATCGTCTATCACATCCTGCACTTCACCACCGGACAGGCCCACACCGACTTCGTGTACGGCGACGTCTACCACAACTTCGTGGTGGCCTTCCAGAAGCCCCTGGTGCTGGGGGTGTACCTGGTGGCGCAGACCGCCCTGTGCTTCCACCTGTACCACGGCATCTGGAGTTCCCTCCAGACCCTGGGGGCCAATCACCCCCGGTACAACCGCTTCCGTCGGCCGGTGGCCTCGGCCCTGGCCATCCTGGTCTTCGTCGGCTTCGTGACGCCCCCCATGGCGGTGGCGCTCGGCTTCATATCCTGACGGTTCGTTCTTCCGTCGCACATCGTCAGAGTCCTCCGGAGGACACCACCACGTGGAGCTCAACCCCAGGATCCCATCGGGGCCCGTTCAGGAGAAGTGGGACAGACACCGCTTCGAGATGAAGCTGGTCAACCCGGCCAACAAGAGGAAATACGAGGTCATCGTCGTGGGGACGGGGCTGGCCGGCGCTGCCGCCGCCGCCTCCATGGGCGAGCTCGGATACAACGTCAAGGCCTTCACCTTCCACGACTCCCCCCGCCGGGCCCACTCCATCGCGGCCCAGGGCGGGATCAACGCCGCGAAGAACTACCAGAGCGACGGCGACTCTGTCTGGCGCCTCTTCTACGACACGGTGAAGGGGGGCGACTTCCGCTCCCGTGAGGCCAACGTGTACCGGCTGGCGCAGGTGTCGTTGAACATCATCGACCAGGCCGTGGCCCAGGGGGTCCCGTTCGCCCGGGAGTATGACGGACACCTGGCCAACCGCTCCTTCGGGGGTGCCCAGGTCTCCAGGACGTTCTACGCCCGTGGGCAGACTGGCCAGCAGCTCCTCCTGGGGGCGTACCAGGCCCTCATGCGGCAGGTACACGAGGGGAAGGTGAAGCTCCACACCCGGCAGGAGATGGTGGACCTGATCGTGGTGGACGGAGTGGCCCGGGGGATCGTGACCCGGGACCTGAACACCGGCGCCCTGGCCAGCCACATGGCCGACGCGGTGGTGCTGGGAACGGGGGGATACTCGAATGTCTTCTTCCTCTCCACCAACGCGAAGGGGTGCAACGTCACCGCCTCCTGGCGGGCGCACCGCCGGGGAGCCGGGATGGCCAATCCCTGCTTCACCCAGATCCACCCCACCTGCATTCCGCCATCGGGGGACTTCCAGTCGAAGCTCACCCTGATGTCGGAGTCGCTCCGGAACGACGGGCGCATCTGGGTCCCGGAGAAGAAGGGGGACAATCGGCCGGCCTCCCAGATCCCCGAGTCGGAGCGGGACTACTACCTGGAGCGGTTCTACCCCTCCTTCGGGAACCTCTCCCCCCGGGACATCGCCTCCCGGCGGGCGAAGGAGATGGTGGATGCCGGACACGGGGTGGGCCCCCTGAACAACGGGGTCTTCCTGGACTTCGCCGATGCCATCGAGCGGCTGGGGAAGGACGCCATCGCCGAGCGGTACGGGAACCTCTTCGCCATGTACGAGAAGATCACCGGCGAGGACCCCTACGCCCGACCCATGCGGATCTATCCGGCCCCCCACTACACCATGGGCGGCCTCTGGGTGGACTACAATCTCCAGAGCACCGTGCCCGGACTCTTCGTCATCGGAGAGGCCAACTTCTCCGACCACGGGGCCAACCGCCTGGGGGCCAGCGCCCTCATGCAGGGACTGGCCGACGGCTACTTCATCGCACCCCTCACGGTGGGCAACTACCTGGCCGCCGCGAAGCTTCCGAAGATGGACGCCACCCACGCCGCCGCCCGGGACGTGGAGGCGGAGGTCACGAGGAGGGCAAACCGTCTCCTCTCCGCGAAGGGGAGCCGGACGGTGGACTCGTTCCACCTGGAGCTGGGGAAGCTCATGTGGGACCACTGCGGAATGGCCCGGGACGAGACGGGCCTGAAGGCCGCGTTGGCCCGGATCCCGGAGTTGAGGGAGGAGTTCTGGCGGGAGGTCCGGGTCCCCGGGGCTGCGGACACCCTGAATCAGTCGCTGGAGAAGGCGGGGCGGGTGGCGGACTTCATGGAGTTCGCCGAGGTGATGTGCCGGGACGCCCTGACCCGGGACGAGTCGTGCGGGGCACACTACCGGGTGGAACACACGACGGAGGAAGGGGAAGCACTCCGCAACGACGTGGACTTCAGCCATGCTGCGGTGTGGGAGTGGACCGGGGAGAACAACGAGCCCCGCCGCCATGCCGAGCCGCTCACCTTCGAGAACGTGCCGCCCAGCCAGAGGAGCTACAAGTAAGATGAACCTCACGCTGCAGGTCTGGCGTCAGGACGGCCCCCGGGACGCGGGCCGCTTTGAACGATACGAGGCACGGGACATCTCGGAGCACATGTCCTTCCTGGAGCTCCTGGATGTGGTCAATGAGGATCTGACCATGTCGGGGAAGGAGCCCATCGCCTTCGAACACGATTGCCGGGAAGGGATCTGCGGGTCCTGCGGCATGATGGTGAACGGTGTGCCCCACGGTCCCCGGAGCATGACCACCGCGTGCCAGCTGCACATGCGGAGTTTCAAGGACGGGGACGAGATCTGGATCGAGCCGTGGCGGGCCACAGCCTTCCCGGTGATCCGGGATCTGGTGGTGGACCGTCGCCCCCTGGACGACATCATCCAGGCGGGAGGGTACATCTCCGTCCGGACCGGGTCGGCTCCCGAGGCCAACGCCACCCCGGTGGGAAAGCAGTGGGCCGACGAGGCCTTCGATGCCGCCACCTGCATCGGGTGCGGAGCCTGCGTGGCGGCCTGCCCCAACGCCTCCGCCATGCTCTTCACCGCCGCCAAGGTGGCCCACCTGGGGCTCCTGCCCCAGGGGCAGCCGGAGCGGTACGACCGGGTGCTGCACATGATCGAGGTCCATGACGACGCGGGCTTCGGGAACTGCACCAACCATGGGGCCTGCCAGATCGCCTGCCCCAAGGGGATCAGTGTGGACTATATCGCCCGCCTCAACCGGGACCTGGTGAAGGGAGCCCTCCGGGCTCGCCCCCGTGCCGGTGCCGGAGCAGGGGAGTAGCATAGACCATGCGCCTCCAGGCCCACGCCCCTCGCTGTTGTCCCCCTTGTTGTCGTCCCTGCTCCGGTTCCGGAGAGAGGGCGGGGGGATCGTGCGCCGTGCGAAGGTGACGTGATTCCACGCCGGAGATGCCAGAAGCATCTCCCCGTCAGGCCCTTGAAGGCCGCGGCTCTCCCGGGAGCCGCGGCCTTTTTCGTATCCACGGTCCATCCGCCGGGGATCCATCCACCGCTCCAACAGGACAAACGACCATGAGCGCCCCAGCCACCGCCGCACCGGCGGCCACCGTCGCCTCCGTCTCCTCTCCCGTCCCCGGGCTGGCCATCCTCCATGAGCATCCCGACTGGTTCCGCCCCCTCTTCCGGGAGTTGGAGGCCCGGGGGGTACCCTTCCACCGTACCGGAGCCGAGGGACTGGGGTGGGAGCCAGGCGGGGAGGATCCCCCATTCCGGGTCCTCTTCAACCGGATGTCCCCCTCGGCCTACCTCCGAGGGGGGACTGCGGCGATCCACTATACCCGTCACCTCCTGCGCTGGCTGGAAGGGCGGGGGGTCCGGGTGATCAACGGGACGGACGCCTACGAGACTGAGATCTCCAAGGCGTATCAGATGGAGCTCCTGCACACCCTGGGGCTCCCCTTTCCCCGCACCCAGGTGGTGCACGACCCCACCTCCCTCCCTGCCGCGGCGAAGGACTTCCGCTTCCCGGTTGCGGTGAAGCCCAACGTGGGGGGGAGCGGGGCAGGGGTGGTGCGCTACGACACCCCGGAGGCGCTGGAGGCGGCGGTCCGGGAGGGTCGCATCGGCACCGGAATCGACGGCACCCTTCTGCTGCAGGAGTTCATCGTCCCGGAGGAGGGGCGGATCGTCCGGGTGGAGGTGCTGGACGGACGATTCCTCTACGCCATCCGGGTCTATACCCCCGGCGACGACTTCAACCTCTGCCCGGCGGACGTCTGCCAGACCACCGACGGCGTGGAACTGGAACGGGGGGCCTGCCCGGTGGACGCCCCGAAGAACGGGATGCGGGTGGAAGGCTACGAGCCCCCGGCCCAGGTGGTCCGGGATGTGGAGAGGATCATGGAGGCGGCGGGAATCGAGATCGGGGGAGTGGAATACCTGGAGGCCGCCGACGGGAGCGGGCGCTACTACTACGACATCAACGCCCTCTCCAACTTTGTGGCCGAAGGGCCCCGGGTGGTGGGATTCGACCCCTTCCAGAAGCTGGCGGACTGGCTGGAGCAGGTCCTGGCAGAGGCGGGCGCCCCTGTGCCGGGGAAGGGAGGCGCCTCGTGACAGTGGCTTCGGGGGAACCCGGGATGCAGTCCCGATCCGAAGAGCTGTAGGGGGGTGATTGGGGGGAGGGCAGTCACCGCCCTCCCCCACGAGCCTCCACCACCCCTATCGACGCAGGGCCTCCGCCCGCTCTACCGCCGCTCGGGCGTTCACGATCCCACCGGTGATCGAGAGGGAGGAGAAGGGGACGATCTCCCCGTCCCCCGGGCGGGCCACCATCCGGTCCGGATGCCGGGTGGCGGTCTCCATCAGGATCTCCTTCACCTCCGCCGCGGTCAGCTCCGGGTAGTAGGCCATGAGGAGCGCCGCCACGCCGCTCACCAGGGGGGCCGCCATGCTGGTTCCCTGCTGCCGCCCCACCCCGCCCCCGGGGAGGGTGGAGAGGATGTCCACTCCCGGGGCGAAGAGGTCCACCTCGTTCTCCCCGTAGTTGGAGAAGGGGGCGGCCAGGCTGTCCGGGGAACTCCAGCCGGAGGCCCCCACGGTGATCCAGTTCCGGGCGGACCCCCCATCCAGGTAGCTCCGATTGGGGTAGCTGGGGCGCTCCGCCAGGTTGGCGCCGTCGTTTCCGGCGGCGTGTACCATGAGCACCCCCAGCGAGTCGGCGTAGCGCACGGCGGCGTCCACCACCTCCTTCTGGGGGGAGTACGACTTCCCGAAGCTCATGTTGATGATGTGGGCGCCGTGGTCGGCGGCGTACCGGATGGCGTTGGCCACATCCTTGTCGTGCTCGTCCCCCCGGGGGACGGCCCGGATCCCCATGATCCGCACCGCCTCCAGCACTCCTTCCGCCTCCACGTCATTCCCCCGGAGGGCCGCGATGATCCCCGCCACGTGGGTCCCGTGGGAGGCGTCCGGCCCCATGATGTCCGGGTTCCCGTAGCCCCGCTGGTCCAGATCCCCGTATTCATCACCCACGATGGGGCGGGGGTTGAAGTCGGGGTTCAGATTGTACAACACCTGCCCCTGGAGCTCCTCCAGGGCGTCTTCCACATCGGCGGGGGTGATCCCGTTGGAGGTCAACTGGAGGTAGAAGCCCCGGGCCTGCTGGTGATCCTGCCGGATGGGGCGGAAGGCCTGGACCTTCTCAGGGGTAAGGGAGTCGGTCCCCATCCCTGCCCGGAGCATGGGAAGGACCACCTCCAGTGCACCGGCGATCCCGGTCACCGTCTCCAGGATCTGCTCCGCCTCCCCGCGCCGGGCCTGGAAGTCCTCCTGCACCGTCTCGCAGGACACCCCCTCCGCCACCACCGCCAGCGCCTCCCCCCCGACGCATCCGGCGAAGAGCCGGGTCACTTCATAGGTGTCGAACTCCACCGAGATGCCGTCGTCTCCCCCCAGGAAGTTCCACCCCCACACATCGTCCACATAGCCGTTCCCGTCGTTGTCCACCCCATCCCCGGGGGTCTCCCCGGGATTGGTCCAGAGCTGGCCCCGGAGGTCCACGTGGGAGGTGTCCACCCCCCCGTCGATCACCGCCACGACCACGGTCCGCCCCGGCCGCCGCCCCGCCAGTGGCCCCCGGTAGGCCTCCTCCACCGAGGCGCCGGGGATCCGGTCCGCCTCCTGGTCCAGGAGCTGCCAGTTGGTGGGTGCCTCGGGGGAAAGGGGATCAGACCCGGGTCCTTCGGCGGGCTGAGGTTGCGGCTCGGGCCGTGGGGCCTCCTCCGGGGCCGGAGTCGGCCGAGGCGCCGGGGCCTCCACGGCGGTAGGCTCTGCCGGAGCAGGCCGGGGGGCGGCCTCCGGAGTCCCGGTGGAGGCGCCGGCACACCCCGCCATCAGCAGAAGAAGGGCAAGGACGCCCGTGAGTCTCGAAGTCATCCTGTCTCAGCCTGGCTGGAATGCTCTTCGGGGGCCGGGCCCCCGGGAACCAGGGGTCCTTCCCCTGGAACGTCCGAACGGCCCATGTTGTAGGCGGAAGATCCATCCTCGTTCCCCCCACCGGGAGTCCTCCATGACCGGTCCGATCCGGACCCGCTCCATGGCTCTTTCCGCACTGCTTCTTCTCGTAGCCCTCTCCGCCTGCTCCGACGACGACGGACCTGACTGGTCGGATCCCACCCGCATCGACTTCGATCCCAGCCTGGGGGTGGATCTGGCGGCGATGGAACTCCGCCCGTCGGGGCTCTACATCCAGGAACTGGTGGTGGGAGATGGACCGGTGGTGGAGGCCAATGACCGGGTGGAGGTGGCCTATACCGGATGGCTCCCCAACGGCGCTGCGTTTGATGGGCGCCCACTGAGCAGTCCCATCGAGTTCGGGCTGAACGAGGTCATCGACGGCTGGCAGGAAGGACTCGTGGGGATGCAGCCCGGAGGAGATCGGCTCCTGGTGATTCCGCCTGGGCTGGCCTATGGGAACCGCCCCAATGGACCCATTCCCGCCAATTCCACCCTGGTCTTCCGGGTCGTCCTGGTGTCCATTCCCGGAAGGAACTGAGTCGAGGGGGACCGGGAGGGCGCTGGCCCACCCCCCGGTCCCCCGGCCTCCGCGCCCTCAGAGCTTCGGGAGCGTCACCCCCACCTGCCCCTGGTACTTCCCCTTCCGATCCGCGTAGGCCACCTCCGGCTCGCCGTCTCCCTGGAAGAAGAGGAGCTGGGCGATTCCCTCGTTGGCGTAGATCTTCGCCGGAAGGGGGGTGGTGTTGGAGATCTCCAGCGTGAGATATCCCTCCCAGGTGGGTTCCAGCGGCGTGACGTTCACGATGATCCCGCACCGGGCGTAGGTGCTCTTCCCCACGCACACCACCAGGATGTCCCGGGGAATCCGGAAGTACTCCAGCGTCCGGGCCAGGGCGAAGGAGTTCGGGGGGATGATGCACTCGTCCGCCGTCACGTCCACGAAGGAGCGCTCGTCGAAGTGCTTCGGGTCCACCACCACGCTGTGCACATTGGTGAAGACCTTGAACTCCGGGGAGACGCGGATGTCGTAGCCGTAGGACGAAACCCCGTACGAGATGACCCCCTCCCGCACCTGTGCGTTCTCGAAGGGCTCGATCATCCCGTGGTCCTGGGACATCTGCCGGATCCAGCGATCGCTCTTGATGGGCATGTCGATCGTTTCCGGGGGTGGGATGGGGAAGGAAATGGAAGGGGCTCCAGGCCGGGACCGGAGCGCACGAAGGGCGGAAGATAGGGGACCCACCGCCCCCCCGGCAATCGCGATTGACGCCCCCGCTGGAGGGGGTGGGTCACCTTGACACCCCTTCCGTTCCACGGGTACCTTACGCGACCGCAAATGTGAAGTATTTCACGAACTTCCGGCTCCCGGAATGGCTGAATCCTACATCCCCATCCTGATCCTCTTCGGAGTGTCGCTCGTCAATGCCGTGGGCATGGCGGCGACGTCCGCCATCCTCAACCCGAGGCGGCCGACTCCGCAGAAGGAAATGCCGTACGAATCCGGAATGATCCCCCTTGGGGACACCCGGGAGCGGTTCTCCGTGAAGTTCTACCTCGTGGCCATCAGCTTCATCGTCTTCGATCTGGAGGCGGTCTTCCTGATCCCCTGGGCCGTGGAGATGCGGGAGCTGGGATGGGGCGCCTTCGGGGCGGTCTCCCTGTTCGTGGCGGTGGTCACGGTGGGACTGGTCTACGAGTGGAAGAAGGGAGGTCTGGATTGGGACTGAATGAGCAGGGCGGGGCCCCTCCGGGGCTCTCGGGAATCTTCGGGGCCGGCTCCCCCACCTTCCTCACCACGAAGATCGACGACGTGGTGAACTGGGCGCGGCGCAGCTCCCTCTGGCCCATGCCCTTCGGGACGGCGTGCTGCGCCATCGAGATGATGGCCTCCGCTGCCAGCGACAACGACCTGGCACGGTTCGGCATGGAGCGCATGTCCTTTTCCCCCAGGCAGGCGGATGTCCTGATCTGCGCGGGGCGGGTGCCCTACAAGCTGGCCCCCGTCCTCCGGCGGATCTGGGATCAGATGGCCCAGCCCAAGTGGGCGGTCTCCATGGGTGCCTGTGCCAGCTCCGGGGGGATCTTCGATGCCTATTCCATGGTGCAGGGGATCGACACCATCATCCCGGTGGACGTCTACGTGCCCGGGTGTCCGCCCCGGCCCGAGGGGCTGATCTACGGGCTGATGATGATCCAGGAGAAGATCCGCCAGGAGACCCTGGCCCGCCACGGGGAGCATCGTCACGAGGCTCCGGAGGATACCGGACGGCCCCGGGCTGGAGCTCTGGAGATCCAGGGGCTCACCGGCCCCTTCGGCAACTCCACCTCCCAGAACCGGGTGGCAGGGATCGTCTATACGGATGCCCCGGGGCGTCCGTCCGACCGGCGCCCCTGAGGGGCTCCGGCCTCCAACCCAAGACCCTGAAGATGAGCGATCGACCCTCCGGTCCCGAAGCAGTGGAACGGGGCCCATCGGCCTCCGATGTCGAGGTGCTTCCGGCGGTCCCTGGTGGGGGCCGGGAGAGCCGTCACCCCTCCGTGCTGGCCCTCCTTTCCCGCTTCGGCGACGCGGTCCTCCGGCATGAGGTGGCGGCCGGTGATCAATCCGTGGTCTGGCTGGATCCCGCGAGGAACGTGGAGGTCCTTACCTTCCTGAAGAACGATCCGGACCACCGGTACGACCTCCTGGCCGACGTCACCGCAGTGGACTACGGCGGGGGACGCCCCCTGACGGTGGTCTATCAGCTCTGGTCCATCCAGCACCGCAGACAGCTACGACTCAAGTGCGAGCTCCCCCTGGACCGGCTGGAGATCGACTCGGTGGAGCCCCTCTGGAAGACGGCGAACTGGCTGGAGCGGGAGGTGTTCGACCTGTTCGGGATCTCCTTCCGGGGCCATCCGGATCTCCGTCGGATCCTCATGCCGGAGAACTATGCCGAGGGGCACCCCCTCCGGAAGGACTTTCCCCTCCGGGGACGGTTCTCCCGGGCTGAGCAGACCCGGAGGGCATTGAGTCAGGACCCGCTGGACTACTACATCCCCGAGGAGTTGGAGGGGGGGCGGACGCCCCAGGTGGTGCCCGCCTCTCCCGGAAGCGTTCCTACAGGCAACCCGGACGAGGTGGGGGGCTGACCCCCGCTCCGGCCCCCCGGCTGGAAGATTCCCATGTCGACACGAACGATCGAACTGGCGGTGGGCCGACATCCCGAACTGGGGATGGATGGGCGCGCCTCCCTGGGCCCCCTGGCTCCGGTGGAACTGGCGGAGCCTGTGCTGGACTCCAGGAACATGCTCATCAACCTGGGCCCCCAGCACCCCGCCACCCACGGGGTGCTCCGCCTGGTATTGGAGCTGGACGGGGAGACGGTGGTCCGCTGCATCCCCCACATCGGCTACCTCCACTCCTCCTTTGAGAAGCTGGGGGAGTACCGGACGTACAACCAGATCGTCCCCCTCACCGACCGGATGGACTACCTGGCGCCGTTGATCTACAACTGCGCCTACGCCATGGCGGTGGAGAAGTTGATGGGGATCGAGGTTACCGAGCGGTGCCGGATCGTGCGGATCATCTGCATGGAGCTGGACCGGATCTTCTCGCACCTCCTCTGGCTGGGCACCACGGCCATCGATGTGGGGGCCTTCACCCCCTTCCTCTACGCCTTCCAGCAGCGGGAGCGGATCTACCGCCTCCACGAGGCCCTCACCGGGGCCCGGATCACCACCTCCGCCACCCGTGTGGGGGGGATGATGGCGGACATCCCCGAGGGGTGGGACCGGGGGGTCGCCGACTTCCTGGACCAGTTCCCCCGGACGCTGGACGAGATCGACTCGCTGCTGACCACGAATGCCATCCACCTGGGGCGGACCCAGGGGGTGGGTGTGATCTCCGCCGCGGACGCGGTCAACCACGGCTTCACCGGCCCCAACCTGCGGGCCTCCGGGGTGCCGTACGACATCCGGAAGGACCGGCCCTACTACGGGTACGAGACCTTCGATTTCGAGGTCCCGGTGGGGGAATACGGGGACTGCTATGATCGCTACCTGGTGCGGATGGAGGAGATGCGCCAGAGCGTGGGGATCCTCCGGCAGGCGCTGGCCCGGCTTCCCGAAGGCCCCATCAATGTGGAGGACCCCCGCATCTCGCTTCCCTCCAAGACGGACTGCATGAATGACATGGAGTCCATGATCCACCATTTCAAGCTGATCATGGAGGGGATCCCTGCACCTCCCGGAGACTGCTACTTCTCTGTGGAAGGCTCCAAGGGGGAGCTAGGGATGTACCTGGTGGCGGACGGTGGACCCAAGCCGGTGCGCTGGCGGATCCGCCCCCCCTCCTTTGTGAACCTCTCGGTGCTGCCGAAACTGGTGGAGGGCGGGATGCTCTCGGATGCCATCATGGTGAATGCCAGCCTGGACATCGTGCTGGGGGAGATCGACCGATGAGTGGATCCGGAAGTGGCGCCCCCCTGAAGAACCCGGGATTTGCCGGCGATGTGGGCGACTTCGATCTCACCGAGGAGCAGGTCCGGGGAGACGACTATGTGGGCACCCGTCCCCTGGATGGGGGCCACCCCTCCGTGGCGGGGACCTTCCCCTACATGCTCCCGGTGAAGAACCCCGAGGCCCCGCTCTTCGACGGCCCGTACAAGGAGCGGCTGGAGAAGATCCGGACCCGTTATCCCGAATCCCAGGCGGCCCTCCTCCCCGCCCTCAACCTGGCGCAGGAGATCCGGGGACATGTCTCCCCGGAGACCATGGATCGGGTGGCGGAGATCCTGGAACTCCCCACGGCCTACGTCCGTGGTGTGGCTACCTTCTACACCATGTACAACAAGCGTCCCGTGGGGCGCTTCCTGGTGCAGGTCTGCACCAACATCAGTTGCAGCCTGTGCGGAGCGGACGATGTCTACCGGGCCTTCCTGGACGCCACGGAAACCGAGCCTGGCGAGACATCGGCAGACGGGGAGTTCACGGTGATGGAGGTGGAGTGTCTGGCCGCATGCGGCTTCCCCACCGCCATCCAGGTGAATTCCCGCTATTACGAGAATGTGACGCCGGACGACGTGCCGGCCCTCATCGAACGGCTCAAGGCCCAGGGCTCCTGAGATGGCATATCCCTATGTGAGCGATCGCGAGGTCCGGGTGCTCTCCCGCCATTTCGGGGAGCCCGAGGCCCGTACCGTGGACGGCTGGAAGGCCCGGGGGGGCTACAAGGCGCTCTCGAAGGCATTCGAGCATGGGCCGGACTGGGTCATCGACCAGGTGAAGGCCTCCGGACTCCGGGGGAGGGGAGGCGCCGGCTTCCCCACCGGCGTGAAGTGGAGCTTCATGCCGAAGGAGCCCACCCGCCCGCACTATCTCTGCTGCAACGCGGACGAATCGGAGCCCGGGACCTTCAAGGACCGGGAGCTGATCCGATGGGCGCCCCACCAGCTCATCGAGGGATGCCTCCTGGGGGCTTACGCCATCCGGGCGAAGCACGCCTACATCTACCTCCGTGGCGAGTTCTTCGAGACCACGCAGGTGCTCGCGAGGGCGGTTGAGGAGGCGTATGGGGCGGGATTGATCGGAAAGAACATCCTGGGTTCGGGAGTGGACATCGACATCACGGTCCACGTGGGAGCCGGCGCCTACATCTGTGGCGAGGAGACCGGCCTCATGAACTCCCTGGAGGGGCGCCGGGGACAGCCCCGGGTGAAGCCCCCCTTCCCGGCGGCCTTCGGGGCCTTCGGGATGCCCACCACCATCAACAACGTGGAGACGCTGGCCGCCGTCCCCCACATCGTGGAACACGGGGGGGAGTGGTACCGCCAGTGGGGCACCGAGAAGAGCCCCGGAACCAAGCTTTTCTGCGTCAGCGGACATGTGCGCAAGCCCGGCAACTACGAGTTGCCCCTGGGCTTCCCCCTGATGGAGCTCATCGAGGATGTCTGCGGCGGGATGCGGGACGGGAAGGCCCTGAAGGCCGTCATTCCCGGAGGCAGCTCCGTGCCCCTGCTGAATGCGGAGGAGTGCGCCGGCTGCAACCTGGACTACGAAGGGGTGGTGGCGGCGGGTTCCATGCTGGGGTGCGCCTCGGTGATCGTCATGGACGAGACCACCGACGTGGTGAAGGAGGTCCGGCGGATGGTGCAGTTCTATGCCCACGAGTCGTGTGGTCAGTGCACCCCCTGCCGTGAGGGGACGGCCTGGATGACCCGGATCCTGAAGCGGATCGAGGATGGCCGCGGCACGGAGGAGGACCTGGACACCCTGCTCTCGCTGAGCGACCAGATGACCGGCACCACCATCTGCGTGCTGTCGGACTCGGCGGCAGCCCCGGTGATCTCGTCCATCCGGAAGTTCCGCGACGAATACACGGCACTCATCCGGCGCGGCGAACGCGTCGGGGCAGCCTGAGGCGCATCATGGCCAACGGACAGACACCCGTGGAGACGGTGACCCTCTCCATCGACGGGGAGACGCTGACGGTTCCCAAGGGGACCACCATCCTGGAAGCTGCGGAGCGCCTGGGGACCCGGGTGCCCCACTACTGCTATCATCCAGGGCTCTCCAGCCCCGCCATGTGCCGACTCTGTCTGGTGGAGGTGCAGGGGGCACCGAAGCTGCAGCCTTCCTGCGTCACCATGGTGGCGGAGGGGCAGGTGGTCCTCACCGACTCCGAGAAGGCCCGGACCCAGCGCACCGGTGTGTTGGAGTTCTACCTGGCGAACCACCCGCTGGACTGCCCCATCTGTGACCAGTCGGGGGAGTGCAAGCTCCAGGACTACGTCCATGCGGAAGGGCGGGACCACGGTCGGAGCAAGGAGCCGAAGCGGGTCTTCGGCCGGGATGACTTCGGCGGCGACGTCCTCTTCTACGGCGACCGCTGCGTGATGTGCACCCGCTGCGTGCGCTTCATGAACGAGGTGGAGAAGGATCCCCGCCTCACCGTGGTGGAGCGGGGCGATCGGTCCATCATCGACACCTTCTTCGAGGAGGGGCTGGACAACACCCACTTCTCCGGGA
>CAYQVI010000088.1:0-13807 GCA_964420725.1 uncultured Gemmatimonadaceae bacterium
GAGATCCGCTGCGACGTCGCCTTCCTCCCCTGCAACGGCCACTACACCATGGGCCCGGACGATGCTGCCCGTGCCGGGGAGGCCTGTGGAGCCCGTGTGGTGGTCCCCATCCACTGGGGGGACGCGGTGGGGTCCCGGGCCGACGCCGAACGGGTTGCCGAACTCTTCCCCGGAGAGGTCCACATCCTGGACCGGGGAGTGGCAGGCGACAGCCAGGAGGACGAGACTCCGATCGTCCACTGAGGGTCCGCCTTCCTCCACGCAGGTTCCTGTATCCACCATGACGTCCTCCGGCCCCCCGCGCCAGCATCGCCTCTCCCGCTACGGCAGGGACGGTATCCCAGCCGGGCGGATCCTGGGTGTTCCCATCACCCTGGATCTGTCCTGGTTCATCATCCTGGCACTCCTCCTGGGGACCTTCAGCGCAGCCTCCTTCCCTGCCCTCCTCCCCGGCGAGGCGTTTGCCACATACCTGATGATGGGGACGCTGGGCACGATGCTCTTCTTCCTCTCCCTGCTGGGCCACGAGCTTGCCCATGCCGTGGAGGCCCGGCGGAGGGGGATCGAGGTGGAGGGGATCACCCTCTTCGTTTTCGGGGGGATGGCCCGGACCCGCACCGACCCCCGGCGTCCGGTGGACGAGTTTGTCATCGCAGGGGTGGGCCCCCTGGCGAGCCTGGTGATCGGAGTGGTCCTGGTGCTCCTCTCCTCCCTGGTGGCCAGGTGGGGGCTGGATCCCGCTGCCGTGGTCCTCCGGTACCTGGGGTTCCTCAACGTGGCCCTGGCGGTCTTCAACCTCCTTCCCGGGTTCCCGCTGGACGGCGGGCGCCTGCTCCGCTCCCTGGTGTGGGGATTCACCGGAAGCATCCGGAAGGGGACACGGGTGGCCACCGTGGCCGGACGGGTACTGGGGGCTGGACTGATGGCGCTGGGAGCCTTCTCGGTGCTGAACGGCCAGGGGATCGTGGGGGGGGTCTGGATCGTGTTCATCGGCTGGTTCCTGGTGCAGGCGGCCACCTCCAGCTACGACCAGGTCCTCCTGGCGGAGGTGCTCAAGGGGGTGAGCGCGGGGGAGGGGATGACTCCGGACCCGGAGACGGTGGGCCCGGAGTTGTCGGTGGACATCCTGGTGAACGAGCATTTCCTCCGGCGTCCGTACAGCGCCTTTCCGGTGACGGAGGGGGGGGTGGTGCAGGGGCTGGTCACCCTCTCCCAGGTGAAGGCCCTCTCCAGGGAGCGCTGGGGCGGGACCCGGGTGTCGGAAATCATGCTCCCCCGGGAGGAGCTCACGCTGGTGGCCCCGGAGACCCCGATGCTGGAGGTGCTGGAACGGATGGCCGAGGCGAATGGGGAGCGGGCCCTGGTGGCCAGGGAGGGAGAGTTGGTGGGGATCATCTCCGCCCGGGATCTCACCCGCTGGCTGGATCGGGCGGGGCTCCTCTCCGGGGAGGCGGGACCCCGGGCTCCCGGGAACGGTGCCCCATGAGCTCCCCATCGGATGAACTGGACGGCGGGGAGATCCCGGACCAGCTCCTCCCCCCGGGCTTTCTGGGCACCCTGGAAGACCCGCCGGAGGTTCCGGTCCCCACCCGCCCCGCCGCCACCGTGGTGCTTCTCCGGGAGGCCTCCGGTGGAACCGAGGTCCTCCTCCTCCGCCGTGCCAGGAGCAGCGGTTTCGTACCCGGCGCCTGGGTCTTTCCCGGCGGACGGGTGGACGAGGAGGATGCGGACCCCCGCCTGCTGGAACGCACGGCAGGGCTGGATCCCGGCGAAGCGGCCAGGCGGCTGGGTCTTCCCGACGCCGTTCCCCCGGCCATCGCCTACTACATGGCCTCCGTGCGGGAGGCGTTCGAGGAGACGGGGCTCTGGCCCGGGGAGGGGGGCCTGGATCCGTCCTCCCCCCTGGTGACCGAGGCCCGGGAGGGACTGCTCTCGGGAACGCTGGGATTCCCGGAGGTCCTGGAGAGGCTGGATCTCCAGATCCCCGGGCGGGCGCTGGAGTACATCGCCCACTGGATCACTCCGGTGGTGGAGCCCCGGCGCTACGACACCCGGTTCTTCGCCGCCGTGGTCCCCGGAGGAATGGAGGCCCGCATCGACGCCCGGGAAATGAGCGGTGCGCTCTGGCTCTCCCCCGCCGAGGCGCTGGAGCGGAATCTGGACGGGGAACTCCCGATGGTGTTCCCCACACTCCACACCCTGAGGGCGCTGGAGGGAAACCACCCTCCACGGATCCTCCTGGAGCGCCTCGGGGGTCGCCCGGTGCCGGCCATCCTCCCCCGGCTGGTGCGAACCCCCACCGGGGTCAGTCTTCGGCTCCCCCGCTGAGTCCGTTCCTCCGGGGGGGGGACTCCCAGTCCCCCATGAGGTCAGGGTAGAGGGCACGGGCACAGTGGGGGCAGAGGGCGTGGCTGAAGGCCGCATCGGTGTGGTTCTGGACGTAGACGTCCACCGCCTGCCAGTAGCCGCTGTCATCCCGGATGTTCTTGCAGGACGCACAGATGGGGAGCAGGCCGCTGAGGGTCTTCACCCGGGCCAGCGCCTCCCGCAATTCCACCATCAGCCGCTGCCGCTCCACGGCGTACCGGAGGGAGCGGGCCAGGAGGTCCGGGTCGATGCGCCCCTTCACCAGATAGTCCTGGGCTCCCTCCGACACCGCCTGCACCGCCGTCTCCTCGTCCGAGGTGCCGGAGAGAATCACCACCGGGAGGTCCGGACGGGTCTCACGGATCTGACGGAGCCCCTGCAGCCCGGCAGCATCCGGGAGGGAGAGGTCCAGGAGAACCACGTTGGGAGGCTGATCCATGAGCCGGAGCAGCGCCAGGTCCAGCCGTCCCACCACATCCACCATGAAGCGGCGGGGCCCCTGGTGCTGGAGGAGGGCCTTCACCAGTTCCGCATCCACGGAGTTGTCCTCCACCACCAGCACGGCGAGGGATGCCGGACGGACCGGTTGGGACATGGTCTCGAGTCTCCTGGGACGGGAGCGGAGCGGGACGCACCGGGCATGCGAAGATGCTGCAGCCTGTGACGTCCCACGGGCAGCGTGACCGGAAGATCATGCCCCTTCCCCACTTCGGAAAGACCTTCCCCGGAAGGGATACACCCCCGGGGGCCTCCAGGGCACCCGGGGGTGTATCGGCTTCATCCCCCTCCCGGGATCAGCCCTCCACCTGCAACCTCCCGACACAGGTGGCCTCGGCATCCCCGTGCAGGGTGATGTCCCACTCCCCCGGGGAGGCCCCGGACGCGTCCAGCGTCAGGGTCCGGGACCCGGCGTCGTGATCGGTCACCTGGAGGCCGGACATGGCCTCCGGGGTGGCGTCCGTGACGGTGCCGATGGGGGTGGTGAGCATGTACTCCACCTGCAGGGGCTCCTGCTGCGCAGAGATCTCCGAAGGGGTGACGGTGGCCGCGCACTGCCTCCGGTCGGGCACAGCCGCGCCGAAGGAGAGGGTTGAGGCGATCATGGCCCCCGAGAGGACCGCAGCAAGCCGGGCAGGGGCCGGGAGGGAAGTCCCGGGGAGGGGAGGATCGCCCCGCCGGCCACCCTGGACGAAGCGGGGGGGAGGGTCGGATGACCCTCCCCCCCGGGGAGACGAACCCACGTGCCGGAGTTCCTCCGGCAGGGACCTGCGACTACTGGATCCCTTCCTGGGATACCGTCCGGGCCAGCACCCGCTCAAGACGCTGGATCTGCTCCTCCAACTGCGCCTCCAACTGCTCCAGTCGGATGTACGCGTCCCGGCCGGGCTTCTGGTCGGCGCGGTTCAGCATGGAGTAGAGATACTCCAGCTGCTGCACGATCATGGGCTGGGGGTAGGTCACCCCGGGCTCCTGGAGAAGGGCCCGCTCGATCTCGAGCAACTCCTGGAGCACCGCCTGGATCTGCTCCTGGCGACCGGAGACCTGCGCCGCTTCCAGGTCCCTCCGGGCAACGGCCAGACGATTGGTGGTCCGCCGGGCCTCCGAGAGGACCTCCCGCACCTCCACCGCCAGGGCGAACTGCTCCGCCATCACCTCGGTGGTGACGCCGTCGGCCACCACCCGGGGGTCGGGGAGGATCTGGAAGGCCCGGGTCTCGCTCCAGCCGTCCATGCGGATGCGGACACTGTACTGCCCGGGGACCACCAGCGGACCCCGTCCGGCCAGGCCGTCGGGAGTCCAGGGGCCCGGCGCCGCCATATCCCAGACGAAACGGTGGGCTCCCTCCCCGACGGGGACCCGGGCCCCTCCGACACGCACCATCTCCGGAGCCCGCATCTCCTGACGCAACTCCATCTGGTACCCCTGCCCGGTGGAGGTGAACCCCCGGATGACCTCCCCTGCGGGATCCAGGATCTCCAGCGTCACCTCACCGGCAGGCGCTGCGGCGAAGTAGTAGTCGATCTCCACCCCCACCTCGGGATACTGGGGCGTCGTGGGGGCTCCGCTGCCTGGGACGGATGAACCGGCACCTCCACCCAGCCCGAACCCACCCAGGCGCATCCGCACGGCGTCCCGGGGCTCGAAGAGGTGCGCCCGGGCCGCCCGGACGTCGTCCGAGAGCTGCTGCAGGGGGGTCAGGTTGTCCATGATCCAGAAGCCACGACCCATGGTGGAGATCACCAGGTCATCCCTCCAGACCCGGATGTCGCTGATGGGGGTCACCGGCAGGTTCTGCTGGAAGTCCTGCCAGGTGGCCCCATCGTCCAGGGACAGGAACATCCCGAACTCGGTTCCGGCGTAGAGCAGTCCCTCCCGGTCCGGGTCCTCGGCGATGGCCCGCACCGGGAAGTCCCCGGGGATCCCGTTCGTGCCGTCGGTGAGGAGGGCCCAGCTCTGCCCGTAGTCCGTGGTGCGGAACAGGTACGGGGTGAAGTCGTTCAGCAGGAAGCGGTAGGCCGCCACGTACGCCTTCCCCGGGCGGTGGTTCGACACCCAGATCTTGTTGATCCGTCCCTCCGGGGGCATGGGGGGGGTGACCTCCGTCCAGCTCTCCCCGTTGGTACGACTCACATGCACCGGGCCATCGTTGGCACCGGCCCAGAGCACACCGGGCTCGATGGGGGACTCGGCAAAGGCGTAGAGCACCGAGTAATGTTCCTCCCCCGTGATGTCCCGGGTGATGGGCCCCCCGGACACCACCTGCCGCTCCGGCCGGAAGGCGGTGAGGTCGGGGGAGATGATCTCCCAGGTCACACCCTCGTCCGTGGTGCGGTGCACGAACTGGGAGGTGTGGTAGACGACATCCGGATTGTGGGGGGACACCACCACCGGCACCGTCCGCTGCAGCCGGTACTCCAGATCCGCCGGGTTGTGGCCGTAGAGGTTGGCCGCTCCCACGTAGTACTGCTTCTCCTGCCCGGTCCGCATGTTGAACCGCCCGAAGCGACCCTTGCAGGAGGCGTAGATGATGTCCGGGTCACCGGGGCGGGGCACCGACGGACCGGTCTCGCACCCCCCCACCTCCCGCCAGAGCCCCTCGGGCCCGGAGGGGGAGGTCACGGCAGGGATCTGGGAGGGCACCGCGATGGTGGTGTTGTCCTGCTGACCGGCGTAGATCCAGTAGGGAAAGGCGTCGTCCAGATCCGCCTGGTAGAGCTCCGCGGTGGGCTGGTTCAGCTGGGTGGACCAGCTCCGCCCCCCGTCCAGGGTGACGTTCACCCCCCCGTCGTTGGCCTGGATGAAGTGGTCGGGGTTGTCCGGATTGATCCACATGTCATGGTTGTCGCCGTGGGGGGTGGGGCGCCGGGCGAAGGTCCGCCCCGCGTCGTCCGACACCCACCAGGCGGTGGCACTGGCGTAGACCCGGTCGGGATTGATCGGGTCCACATGGACGTTCGTGTAGTAGAACGGCCGGTCCATCAGTCCCCGCTGGTTGCTCCGGGCCTCCCAGGTGGCCCCGGCGTCCTCGGAGACGTAGAGCCCCAGCTCCTCCCCGGGGGCCTCCACGATGGCGTAGACCCGCTGGGGGGCCGCCGGGGAGATGGCGATGTCGATCTTCCCCACCAGTCCGGACGGAAGCCCGTGGGTGAGCATCGTCCAGCTGTCGCCGCCGTCGGTGGACTTGAAGATCCCGGCCCCCGCCGACGCCTCCATCCCGGAGATGATGGTCCAGGGCTTCCGCTCCCCCCGCCAGGTGGACATGTACAGGATGTCCGGGTTCCCCGGCTCCGCCACGATCCCGTAGACCCCCACGGAATCCGAGTGATGATAGATCTGCTCCCAGTTCTGTCCGCCGTCCCGGGTGCGGTAGATCCCCCGTTCCGGGTTCTTCCCGAAGGGGCTCCCGATGGCGGCCACCCAGGCCAGGTCGGGGTTCTCCGGGTGCACCACCATCCGACCGATCTGCCCGGCATTCTCCAGCCCCACATGCTCCCAGCTCTCGCCGGCATCGGTGGAGCGGTACATCCCCTTCCCGATGATGATGTTGCTCCGGATCCCGTCGGATCCGGTTCCCACCCACACCACGTCGGGGTTCGACTCCGCCACCCGGATCACCCCGATGGGGGCCGTCTGGAAGTACCCGTCGGAGAGGTTGTACCAACTGATCCCGTTGTCGTCGGTCTTCCAGACCCCGCCCCCGGTGGAACCCATGTAGAAGGTGCGGGGGTGGGAGCGGTGGCCGGCCACCGCCGTGACCCGCCCGCCCCGGGTGGGGCCGATGAACCGGTACTGGAGCCCCGCCAGGTGCGACGGATCCACGGGGATGGCGGATGCCAGCCCCGCCTGGTCCGTGGAGGAGGCCTGCTGCACCGACAGCTGGGCGGCCTGGCCCTGGGGCTCCTGGAGCAATTGCGCCTGCAGCGCCGAGCCGGGGAGGAGGTGGAGAGCTGCTGCGAGAACCACGGCATGAACGGCAGGGCCGCGGCCGAGCGTCAGAAATCGACGCACGTCCATAGGGTACTCCTCTAAAGGACCGGCGGGAGGGTTGACCTTCTGAGAATGCGGGGAGGTGGGGGGCGGGGTCAATCCTCTACCCGCCGAAACGGCCCCGGGCCAGCACCCTGGAGAGCTCGTCCACGGTGGCACGGGCGGTGCGCCCCACCCCGATGAGGGTGGCGGAGGCGAAGCCGGTCCACCCCCCGTACCCCACCAACCAGAGGCGGGACTCTTTCGCGCTACGCGTGCCGGCCACCTCCACCCGGCCATCGGGCCCCCGGACTCCCAGCGGGTCCAGCCATCCCAGGGCGGGGCGAAAGCCGGTGGCCCAGATCACCGCGTCCACCGCTTCGTGGCGGCCGTCGGGCCACACCACCCCATCCGGGAGGAAGAGCCGGGGGGGCCGGACGGTCTGGAGGAGACCCCCCTCCCGGGCCTCCCGCACCGGAGGCACCATCACGATGTCCCCCAGGCTCAAGGGGGCCGGAGGTGGCCGCCCCTCCTTCCGGGCCTGCCAGGCCACGGTGGACTGCTCGAAGAGATGCCGACCATCCACCTCGTCGGGGAGGAACCGGGGGGGGTGGAGGGTGGCCCAGGTAGTCCGGGCGATGCCTCCCAGGTCCGCCACGATCTGGGCACCGGAGTTCCCGCCCCCCACCACAACGACATGCTGTTGGCGAAAGGGCTCCGGCCCCCGGTAGCGGGCGGAATGGAGGGAGACCCCCCGGAAATCCCCCAGACCGGGCTCCAGGGGGATCTCGGCCCCCTCCCAGGTGCCGGTGGCCCCCACCACGGCCCGGGCCCGGAACCGGGGGCCCTCAGCAGTCTCCACAAGGAGTCCCTCGGCGCCGGGGGACTCCCTCCGCACCCCGGTGACCCGCACCGGGCGCTCCACCGGGAGTTCGTAGCGCTCCTCATAGCGGGCCAGGTAGTCCAGCACCTCGTCCCGATGGGGGTACTCCCGGTCGCTTCCGGGCATGAGCCACCCCGGGAGGGAGGAGTACCGGGCGGGGGAGAAGAGGCGCAGACTGTCCCACGTATGTCGCCAGGCACCTCCGGGGGCGGCCCCGGCATCCAGGATCACGAAGGAGAAGGTGGTGCGGCGGAGATAGTAGCCCAGCGCCAGGGCCGCCTGCCCTCCACCCACCACCACCACATCCACGGACCTCAGAATCGGGAACCCCGGAGCCACACGTCCGCCCGGACCCACGCCTCCTGGAACTCCGCCTCCGTCCGCTCCGCCTCCGTCGGGAGCCCCAGGTCCCGAAGGGCCCGTGCCAGCCCGAAGAGGGCCCACCCATTCCCGCGGTGGTGCTCCAGGTCCTCCCGGAACCGCACCTCCGCGGCATCCGGGAGCCCCGCCTCCAGGAGGATTCCCCCCAGGACATGCCGCACAGGGAAAGGCCACGGCTCGGGTTCGTCGTAGTCCAGTCCGTCCTCGATGGGGAGCACCGACTCCAGCACCTGGATGGCCTGCGGATACCGCCCCGCCGCCGCATGGATCTCCCCCTCCAGGATGGCCCCGGCGATGTCCAGCAAGCCCCGCTGTGGATGACCCCGGAAGGCGGCTCCTTCCGGCAGGGAGTCCCGCACCGCCCTCAGCCGCTCCAGGTAGACCGAGGCGCTGTCCGGGGAGCCCCCTTGCAGCGCCTTGAGGTGGGCCAGGCCGCGACCCATGTGGGCCACCCCCCGCTGCCACTGGACCGAGGGGGGATCTCTTGGATCCAGGAGGTCGTCCCAGCGGCCGAAGCGGGCCTTGATGACATCCACATAGAAGGCCGAGCCCGCAGAGATCCGGGCCAGGTCCCGGGCCGCCTGCGCCGCCACCGCACTCTGCCCGTCGTAGGCCGCCGCGTAGAGGAGCATGTGGAGGTTGTGGGTGGGGTAGATCCCCGGGGCGCTCCCGAACCATGCCCGCTGGTCGGCGTGCCAGGCCCGCTGGTTCCCTCGCACCGCATCTCCCCACCGCCCGATCTGGACGTAGGTGTGGGAGGGCATGTGGGGGATGTGGCTGGCCCCGGGAATGGCGTCACCCAGATGGTCGGCGCACGCCTCCGCCCGACCGGGATCCGGCGAGGCCTCCGTGGCATGGATGTAGAGGTGGCAGCTCCCGGGGTGGGTGATGTCCAGCGCCAGCACCGCCTCCAGGGTGGCCAAGACCTCCTCGGTGCCGGGCTGGGGACGCCCCTCCCGGGTCCAGTGGTCCCACGGACGGAGCACCATCAGCGACTCGGCGAAGAGGGTCCCCACATCCAGGTCCTCCGGGTGGGCCGCGAAGACCTCCCGCATTGCGTCGGCATAGAGGGAGTCCAGCCCCGGCCGGTTCTCCCGGGTGGGAACCGCCACGTACCGCCTCCCCATGGCCTCGATGAGGTCCGCCTCCACCGGGGTCACCGATTCAGGGCGGGCGGCCACCAGCTCCCGGGCCCGTCGGATGGCCTCGAAGGCCGCCACCCCCCCGGCGGAGTCCATCCGGGCGTTGATGTAGGGACCCCGGGCCCAGGCCTCACCCCAGAAGCACATGGCACACTGGGGATCCAGCCGCTGCGCCTCCCGGAAGGCCCGGATCCCCTCCGGATGCCCGAAGCCATAGGTGAGGCGGAATCCCTGGTCGAAGTAGAGCTGCGCCTCCGGGACCGGGGTCGGGATGGGTCGCGTGAGGTCCCCCAGGTCGTCGTACAGG
Organism: uncultured Gemmatimonadaceae bacterium; assembly: GCA_964420725.1. Taxonomy (GTDB): domain Bacteria; phylum Gemmatimonadota; class Gemmatimonadetes; order Longimicrobiales; family Gaopeijiaceae; genus CAYQVI01. The sequence continues at coordinate 9,548 of CAYQVI010000088.1, forward strand.
GGCACCCCTTCCGGGCTTGTGGGGCCGGCACTGGGATCCCCATGCCCGGCGTGTCCGGCGTCGGGGGGGGGCTGGATGGCGGCCCCTGGACCGGAACCGGCTGCGCAGGCCGACAGGACGGCGCTGGCCACCAGGAGGGAGGCCAGGAGTGACGGGGGCGGCGTGGGCCGGCGGCCGGGGGCTGGACCCGGGGTGCTGGAACCGTGGCTCATGCTGGGGCGTTCCTGTAGGGACGGATGCGGGGACTGGAACCACCGGACGGACCTGACGCTACAAGGATACTGCCTTCCGATGGGGCAGGACCATGGATTCCCTCCTCCCCCGCCACTTGTTCCATGTCGCCGGGAGAGTCAGGTTGACCTCCGGTTCTCCGCCCCCCGCTCTCCTGGACGTCCCCATGCCCCGCCCCCTCTTCCCCTCGAGTGCCTCCGGCCGTTCCCTGCTCGCCCTCCTGGCGACCCTGGCCGCCGCGGGGTGTGACCTCTTCGGCTCCGACCCCGTCCCCACCACGGTGAATCTGCTCCCGGGGATCGTGGAACTGGACGCGGTGGGGGAGACCCGCACCCTCACGGCGGAGGTGCTGGACGAGGAGGGGAACGTCATGTCCGGACAGCGGGTGACCTGGAGCTCCTCCAACACCGGCGTGGCGTCGGTGTCGCCGGAAGGGGTGCTGATGGCGGAGGGGAATGGAAACGCCACCATCACCGCCACCGTGGGCCGGGCCGCCGGAATCATGTCGGTGGCGGTGGTCCAGCGGGTGACCGAGCTGGTGCTCCTCTCGGGAGGATCCCAGGTGGGAGCGGCAGGGGAGCCCCTGGAGGAGGCCATCGTGGTGGTGGCCCGGGACCGTCTGGGGAATGCCGCATCGGGAACCGACCTCCAGTTCTCCGTGCAGCAGGGGGGCGGTTCCTTCTCCCCCCCGATCGTCACCACGAATGCCCAGGGGCTGGCCTCCAGCGTGTGGACGCTGGGAACCACCGCCGGCTTCATCCAGGTGGCACGTGTCCGCACCGGCCCCGAGGGGGCCTCCCTTACCGCGCTGGCCACCTCGGTGGCGGGTGCCGTGGCCCGGATCGAGCTGCTGGACGGAGACGAACAGGCGGCTCCCCGGGGGCGCCCCCTCCCCCGGGAGCTGGCGGTGCAGGTCACGGACCGCTTCGACAACCCGGTTCCCCAGGCTCCGGTGTCCTTCACTGCGGTCTCGGGGGGCGGGACCTTCACTCCCGGAACGGCCCTCTCCGGCACGGACGGCGTGGCCGTGAGCCTCTGGACGCTGGGGTCGGAGTTGGGGAACCAGGCGGCAGAGGTGACGGCGGGAGACGGACTGGCCCCGCTGTCCGCCAGCGCCGTGGCGCTGGCGGTGCCGGGAGTCCTCCGGCGGGAAGCGGGGAATGACCAGACCGCTGCGGCGGGCACCGCCGTGCCCATTCGCCCCAGTGTCCGGGTGGAAGACAGCGATGGTGCGCCGGTGGTGGGTCTCACCGTGCTCTTCACCGCCACCGGGGGGGAGGGCACCGTGTCCGGTGCGGAGGCGGTCACCGATGGGGACGGTGTGGCCACGGTGGGTTCCTGGCGCCTGGGGAATCGGGTGGGTTCCAATACCCTCACCGTCTCCCTGGATGAACTCCCGCCGGTGGAGTTCACAGCCACCGGGGTGGCCGGCCCCCCCGCCGCCCTGGAGCGGATCTCCGGTTCCGCACAGTCGGGTCCGCCAGGGGGGACCCTCCCCTCTCCCCTCAGGCTCCGGGTGCAGGACGCCTTCGGGAACGGGATCGAGGGGATCTCCATCCGCTTCGCCACCCAGCCGGGGAATGGCAGCGTAGGCCCCCAGACCCAGGTGAGCGGGCCCGACGGCACCGTCACCGCCAACTGGACGCTGGACGCCGTCCAGGGCACCCAGGTGGCCCGGGCCGCCTCCCTGGGGCCGGAGCTGAACGAGGTCATCTTCGTGGCGGCCGCCGTCTCGGGGGTGACCCCGTCGGCCTTCTCCATCGAGATCCGCTACGTGCAACCGGTGGCCGACCAGAACCAGGAGATCGCCGTGGAGGCGGCAGCGGCCCGCTGGGCCTCCCTCATCGTGGGAGACGTTCCGGACATCCGGGCCCAGACCCCGGCCAACTTCTGTGGTGTGGGGGAGCGGGCGCTGGACGAGGTCATCGATGACCTGTTGATCTACGTACGGCTGGCCCCCATCGACGGACCGGGACAGATCCTGGGCTCCGCCGGACCCTGTGCCATCCGCAGGATCGCCGGGGAGACGGTACCCATCCCCGCCCTGGGGGTCATCAACCTGGACTCCGAGGACCTGGCCCGCCTGGACGACGCCACCCTCCAGTCGCTGGTCCTCCACGAGATGGGGCATGTGCTGGGGATCGGCTCCCTCTGGAGGCTCCAGGGGCTGCTCCAGAACCCCTCCCTCCCCAACAGCCCCGGGGTGGACACCCACTTCAGCGGGTTGGCCGCCATCGATGCCTTCGACGAGCTGGGGGGCGCCACCTACGTGGGGCTGAAGGTCCCGGTGGAGAACAGCCAGGGGGGCCAGGGAACCCGGGATTCCCACTGGCGGGAGAGCGTGCTGCGGAACGAGTTGATGACCGGCTTCCTGAGCCAGGGGACCAACCCCCTGAGCCGCATCACCACCGGTTCCCTCCGGGACATGGGGTACATCCTGGACGAGACACTGGTGGACATCTTCACGGTCCCCTCGGGGGCCGCCGCGGCCCCGGGGATGGCTCCGGAACTCCGGGGGCTCGATCTGGGAGACGACATCTACCGGATCCCCATCAAGGTGCTGGACGAGAATGGTGTGTTGGTGCAGACCATCCCGCTGAGCTTCCGCTGAGGCGGGGGAAGGCGTGACCGCCAGGGGAGACGCCGGGCCGGGGGAGCCCCGGGAGGGAGGACGGGGGGGTACGGGGGTGCGTCTCCGCCCCGCCCACCGGGGTGATGTGCCCCTCATCCTGGAGCTGATCCGGGAGCTGGCGGAATACGAGCGGCTCCTCCACGAGGTGGTGGCCACCCCGGCGGAGCTGGAGGCCCATCTCTTCGGAGGGAGTCCGGGGGCCGAAGTGATCCTGGCGGAGTGGCAGGACACGCCCGGGGAGGGGGAACCGGTTCCCGCCGGATTCGCCCTCTTCTTCCCCACCTTCTCCACCTTCCTGGGGCGCCCGGGAATCCACCTCGAAGACCTCTTCGTCCGCCCCGACTTCCGGGGTCGGGGAATCGGTCGCGCCCTCCTGGCCCACCTGGCGGGCGTGGTGGTGGAGCGGGGGTGGGGGAGGCTGGAGTGGAACGTCCTGGATTGGAACGAGCCGGCCATCGGCTTCTACCGGATGCTGGGGGCCCACCCCATGGAGGAGTGGACCACCTTCCGCCTCACCGGCGAGGCGCTGGAGGGGCTGGCCCGGCGCCGGTGATCCCCCGGCGGGGCCGACGCTCACCCCCGGCAGTTCAACTGGAGGGCCCCACCCCCGCCCCCCCTCACATCCGCCGGTAGGCCGGTCCGCTTCCCCCCTCCCGGGGGGTCCACCGGGGGCCCAGCACATCCGTGGCCCGGCAGTCGATGCAGTTGGGGGCATTCACCACCAGGGTGTCCCCATTCCGTTCGTAGACCCCGGCGGGGCAGAGGTGTACGTACAGCTCCGCCGCCTCGGCGGGGACGTCCTTCCCCACGATGAGGTGCGACGGGATGTCGTCCCGGGTCTGGTTCCCCGACTTGTAGACCGCATCCACCTTGGAGAAGGTCAGCGTCCCGTCCGGGACGAAGGGAGTCTCCGCCCCCAGCACCCGGGGCTCGGCGGCGTCCTCCTCCACGGAGATGGCCCCGCCGGGGAAGGCCCCCCCCGTGAGGGTCATCAGCCCCGCCCGGACCCCGCCCGCGTAGAAGCCCTTCTTGAAGGCCAGCCGCATGTTCCGGGTCTTCTTCATGTCGGCCATGATGTAGGACCCGTCGATGGCGGTGGTGTAAGACGCCAGCCCGTCACCCGAGACATCATCGGCCTTCAGCGCCCGGAAGATGGCCCGGGCCGCCTGCATCCCCGACTCCATGGCGTAGTGGATCCCCTTCAGGGAGGGGACGTCCACGAACCCGGCGGCATCTCCGGCGATGAGGCATCCAGGGCCATGCCGCCGATCGGGGACCGAGTGGAACCCCCCCTCCGGGATGGTCTTGGCCCCCCACTCCACCATCTCGCCACCCTCCAGAACCGCCTTGAAGAGGGGGTGCTGCTTCATCCTCTGCAGGAGCTGGTGGACGTCCAG
>CAYQVI010000089.1:0-13749 GCA_964420725.1 uncultured Gemmatimonadaceae bacterium
CCCGCACCCCCCCCGCCGCCCCTCGCACCCGCCCCGCCCCCTCCCTGCGGAGGACGAGCTGTACCGAGCGGTCCTGGAGCGGGACACCCGCTACGAGGGGATCTTCGTGCTGGCGGTGCGGACCACAGGGATCTTCTGTCGCCCAGGGTGCCCGGCCCGGACCCCGCTGAGGAAGAACGTGGAGTTCTTCCCCACCGTCCGGGAGGCGCTGGCCCACGGCTACCGCCCCTGTCTCCGGTGCCGTCCCATGGTCCCACGGGGAGAGACCCCGGAGGTCCTGAGGGCGCTCCTGGCGGAGGTGGACGGGGACCCGGCGCTGCGGCTCCGGGATGGGGACCTCCGTGACCGGGGGCTCGACCCGGTGGCGGTGAGGCGCTGGTTCCGCCGGCACCACGGCATGACCTTCCACGCCTACCAGCGGGCCCGGCGCCTGGCGCTGGCGCTGGACCACCTCTCCAGGGGAGCCCCCGTGACCCACGCCGCCTTCGACAGTGGATACGACTCCGTGAGCGGATTCCAGGACGCCCTGAAGGCCCTCACCGGCCGCTCCCCGGCCCGGAGCCGGGACGCCACGATGGTGCACCTTTCCCAGGTGACCACGCCGCTGGGCCCCATGCTCCTGGGGGCCACCCAGGAGGCGGTGTGTCTGCTGGAGTTCACCGACCGGCGGATGATGGAGACGCAGTTGAAGCGGCTGGAGCACCGTCTCGACTGCGTGTTCGTCCCGGGGGGAAACGCCGTGTCCCGGGGGCTGGAGGAGGAGCTGACCCGCTACTTCGCAGGCGAGCTCAAGGCCTTCACCACCCCTCTCCTGACCCCTGGCACCCCCTTCCAGCAGGCGGTATGGAGGGGGCTCCTGGAGATCCCCTATGGCCAGACCCGGAGCTACGGGGAGCAGGCCCGGGCGCTGGGGTCCCCGGCCGCCGTCCGGGCCGTGGCCCGGGCCAACGGGGACAACCGGATCGCCATCGTGATCCCCTGCCACCGGGTGGTGGGGGCGGACGGGAGCCTCACCGGATACGGGGGCGGCCTGGAGCGGAAGCGCTTCCTGCTGGAGCTGGAGCGGGGGAATACGCCGGGGACGCAGGGGGAGCTGGGGCTGGAACCGTTCTAGGGGCCGGCGGCGTTCCATTGGAGCCGATGGAACGTTTCACCGGTCCCCTCTGGAACGCCGGGAGTCCTGGAGGGAAGCCGGATGGGCCGGGCACGGACCCTGCCCCGGGGGACTGGATCCCCCTCTCTCCCCACCTCCCAGCCAGGCCCCCATGTCCCCTCCCACGCCCCCGGCACCCCGCCCTCCCAGCACACGCAGGCCAGGGAAGGCGGACCCTGCTGGTGACCACCGGCATGCCTCCGTCTCATGGAGCGGGTCCGGGCCTCCCGCTGCTGCCCCCTCCCCTCCCCGCCCCCCGGGACGCGTGACCCTTCAGCGTGCCATCCTCCTCTTCGTGGGTTCGGTCCTACTGGTGGGGCTCGTTCCCGCCGGGCTCCTGATGGACCGGGGCGTCTCCACGGCGCTGGAGGACGCGGTCCGCCGGGACCTGGCCCACGCCCCCGCCGTGGTGGAGGAGCGCTGGATGGCGCTGGCCTCCGCCCGGATGATGCACGCCAAGGAGCTCTCGGTGCTCCCGGGGCTGGCAGAGGCGATGGCCGCCGGGGACCGGGAGAGGGGGGAGGCCATCGTATCGTCCGCCCCCTCCTATCCCCTGGAGTCTCCGGTGCTGGTGGATGCCGACGGAACGGCGTGGAGGGGGCCCGACCCGGGACCCGCCCTCCTGGACGCCACCCGGAGGGCGGAGATGCCGGTTTCGGTGGTGCCGGTGGAGGGGGGACTCCGGGTGGTGGCGCTCTCCCCGATCCTGGAGCCCGCTCCGGAAGGGGGGGCTCCGGGGCGCTGGGTGGGGGCGGCAGGGGTGGACATCCCCATGGACGACGCGGAGGCCATCGTCCTGGCGGGGCTCACCCGCTCGGACGTGGTGATCCTGGGGCCGGGGGGCGATGCCGTGGCCAGCAACCTCCCCATGGAGGAGGCTGGGCTCCTGGCCCGGGAGGCGCCCCCTCCCGACGCCGCACCCTCCACCCTCACGGTGGGAGACCGCCGGGCCCTGGGGACCACCGGGGTCCTGGATGGCGGAACGGCCACGCTGCTCTTCGTGCGGGATCCGGATGTGGCGCTGGGAGCGATCCCCATGCTCCGTCGCATGGCGGTCCTCTCCGGGGTCACCGCCCTCCTCCTCTCTCTCCTGGTGGGAGCCCTCTTTGCAGGACAGCTGTCCCGTCCGGTGGAGCAGCTTGCGGAAGCCGCCGAGGGGATGGCCCTGGGGGACTTCGATCGCCCCCTCTCTCCGTCGCCCCTCACCGAGGTGAACCGGCTCCACGGCTCCTTCTTCACCATGCGCCGGACCCTGGAGACCCGGCTCCGGGAACTCAACAGGGTCAACGGGGCGTTGAAGGACAGACAGGCTCGTCTCGGGGTCCTGCAGGCGGAGTTGGTGCAGAGGGATCGACTGGCTTCCGGCGGACGACTGCTGGCGAGCCTGGCCCACGAGATCCGCAACCCGGTGGCGAATGTACGGAACTGTCTGGAGGTCCTCCGGCGGCGGGTGGCCCACGATCCCGAGGCCTCGGAGTTCGCTGACATGGCCATCGACGAGTTGTTGCGGATGCACGAACTGGCCGAGCAGATGCTGGACCTCCACCGTCCCCGGGAGGGAGACAGGGGAGCCTGCGGACCGGTGACGGTGGCCCGCCGGGTGGCGCTGCTGGCGGGGTCCGCGGAAGGGACTTCGGATCCGGGAGCCTACTTCCATGTCCTCGTCCAGGGAGACGAGGAGGTGAAGGTGGACATGGCCGAGCAGGCGATGACCCAGGTCCTCCTGAACCTGGTGAACAACGCCCGGGACGCCATGGGAGCCATCGGCATGGTGGAGATCCAGGTGGGCCGAGCCGCCGATGATGTGGTGCTGGAGGTAGCGGACCGGGGCCCCGGGATTCCCTCCGAGGACCTTCCCAGGATCTTCGATCCGTTCTTCACGACGAAGAGTGAGGTCCGGGGTGTCGGCCTGGGGCTGTTCACGGCGGAGGGGATCGTGCGCAGCCACGGGGGGCGGATCTCCGCCTCCAACCGTCCCGGGGGAGGGGGGGCGGTATTCCGCATCGAACTACCGATACCTGGAGGGGCCACGTGACCGGCAGGATCCTCATTCTCGACGACGACCGGGCGTTTCGACTCTCCACTGCCGCCCTGCTCCGGGAGGAGGGTCATGTGGTGGAGGTGGCGGGGGTGGCCCATGAGGCGGTCGACCTCCTCTCCGGAGGAGGCTTCGACCTGCTGATTGTGGACCTGCGCATGCCCGGGGTCGACGGAATCCAGCTGGCCGGGATCCTCCGGCTCCGGGGGGAGTCCACACCGATCCTGATGGTCTCGGGCTTCGGGACGGTGGACTCGGCGGTCCGGGCGCTGCAGAACGGAGTGGACGACTTCCTCACGAAGCCGGTGGAGCCGGACGTCCTCTGTGCCCGGGTGGAGGCGCTCCTGTCCCGGCGTCCCCGGCAGGGCCACCCCCGGTCGGTTCCCTCCGGGACCGACGGATCCAGGGCGTTGGGGCGCCTGGTGGGGCGTTGCGAAGCCATGCGGATGCTCCGGGAGGCGATCCTCTCGGTCTCACCCACCTCCTCGTCCGTGCTGATCCTGGGGGAGACCGGCACCGGGAAGGAACTCGTGGCACGTGCGATCCACGAGGGATCCCCCCGCCGGAACGGCCCCTTCGTGGCGGTGAACGCCGCCGCCCTCTCGGATGGGCTGCTGGAGTCCGAGCTCTTCGGCCACGTAAAGGGAGCCTTCACCGGGGCCCTGGGGGACCGGCAGGGGTTCTTCCAGGCGGCCCACGGAGGGACCCTCTTCCTGGACGAGATCGGGGACATCCCCCCTTCGGTGCAGCGCAGGCTCCTCCGGGTGCTCCAGGAGAAGGAGGTGATGCCCCTGGGAACCTCCCGGCCGATTCCCGTGGATGTCCGGATCGTGGCGGCCACGAACCGGAACCTGGGCGAGAGCATCCGGAACGGAGAGTTCCGTGAGGACCTCTACTACCGTCTGAATGTCTTCCGCCTCGAGATCCCGCCCCTCCGGGAGCGTCCCGGTGACATTCCGCTCCTGGTGGAGGCCTTCCTCACCATGCAGGAGTGCGGCAAACGGCCGGGGGATGGCACCTGTTCCCCCCTGGCGGCCCGGGCGCTCAGGGCCTATCCGTGGCCCGGGAACGTCCGCGAGCTGTTCGCGACCCTGGAGGGGGCTCTCATCCGCTCCGGGGGAGCCCGCATCGAGGCCCAGCACCTCCCCCCGGAAGTCCGGGATGCCTGTGGCCATCGGGGGTCCCTCTCCCTGCCCACTCCCCTCCTCCTGGACGATCCCTTCCCCCGTCGGCCCCGGTGGGAGCCCACCCTGGGATCGGAGCGCGCCAACATCGTGGCGGCACTCGAGGACGCAGGGGGGGTGAAGGCCAGGGCGGCCGAACTGCTGGGGATGGGCCGGACCACCCTGTGGCGCAAGATGAAGGAACTCCAGATCTCCGCCTGAGCCCCCCGCTGTATCGAAACGTTCCAACTTTTTCCGCTGGAACGTTCCCCCCCCCTCCGATGGAACATGCAGGACCGACCGGACCACTTCCGAGCGCATCCTACAAATCCTTTTTCGACAATCACTTAACCACGCCACCGGCCCCACTTCCCTCCATGGCTCGGCGGTTGCCCTTCCCGTCGGTTGCCCGCAGGGGAGAGCGTCCTTCCCGCAACGCCACCGTGACAGGAGAACCGATCCATGAGAACCCGTCTGACCACTGCCCTCGCCCTCTCGTCCATCCTCGCCCTGGGGGCGTGTAGCGACACCGCGTCCCTCGTATCCCCGGACGAGGCATCCAGCGATTCCCTGGAGTCCCTTGTTCCTGTGACGGCACTCGCCGCTTCCTCCATCTGGGAGGGCGGCTACGGGGCCGTCTTCACCAGCTCGAACAGCCCCGAAGGGAACGAGGTCCTGACCTTCTACAGAGCCCCGGACGGGACCCTCTACCCCAAGGAGCCGGTCTCCACCGGGGGGCTCGGCACCGGCGGGGGGCTGGGGAATCAGGGTGCCCTGGCACTCAACAACGATGCGTCGCTCCTCCTGGTGGTGAACGCCGGAAGCGACGACGTCTCCGTCATGGGGACCGAGGGGTGGCCGGAACTCCTCCATCGTGTCCCCTCCCAGGGAACCCGCCCCATCAGCGTCGCGGTGCGGGGCTCGCTGGTGTACGTGCTGAACGGGGGGGGGGAGGAGAACGTCGCCGGCTTCCGGCTGAGCCGGAAGGGGCGTCTCACCCCCATCCGTGGCGCGGTCTACCCCCTCAGCGAGGGGCAGGTGGCCTCGGCCCAGGTGGGCTTTTCCCCCGACGGTCGGTCGCTGGTGGTGACCGAGAAGGCCACCAACCGGATCCTGATCTTCCCGGTGATGCCGAATGGGCGTCTGGGGCAGGTCCGGGTGGAGGAGTCGGCGGGACAGACCCCCTTCGGGTTCGCCTTCAGCCGGCAGGGAACCCTGGTGGTCTCCGAGGCCTTCGGGGGAGCCCCCGGCGCCTCGGTCCTCTCCTCCTACGGCATCAACGGCGGCGGGCTGATGGAGATCACCCCCCTGGCCGCCACCACCCAGACCGCCGCCTGCTGGGTGGTCATCACCCGGAACGGACGGTACGCCTACACCACCAACACCGGGAGCGGCACCATCTCCAGCTTCTCCGTCTCCCCGTCCGGAGAGCTCTACCTCCTGGAAGCGGTCGCCGCCGGGATGGAGGGGAACGGCCCCATCGACATGGCCCTCTCCCGGAACAGCCGCTTCCTCCACGTGCTGAACTCGGGGACCAACACCCTGGGAGCCTACAAGGTCCGGAACGACGGGAGCCTCGAGCGCATCGAGGGTGCCTCCGGTCTCCCTTCGGGAGCCAACGGGTTGGCGGCGCGCTGATCTGTAGCAAGGCAGCGGAGTGAACGAAGCCCCCGGGGTCGCGTGGATACGACCCCGGGGGCTGTTCGTTGGCCCAGGATCCGGCCCCTCTGATCCTGGCGCTAGACCTCCTCCCACACCTCCCCGGGGCGCAACACCCGGAACCGCTCTGCGTCCAGCCCCTGTTCCAGCAGCGCCTTCCCCAGATCCTCCACCGGCTGGTGCACCCCTTCGTCGGTGAGCTGGAAGGTCCCCCAGTGGTGGGCGATGGCCGTACGGGCACCGCAGAGCCGGAGGGCCTGCACCGCCTCCTCCGGGTTGATGTGCTGGCTCTGCATGAACCACCGGGGTTCGTAGGCTCCGATGGGAAGGAGGGCCACCCTCAGATCCGGATGCCGCGCCGCCACACGTCGGAAGGTGTCGCCGTTGCCGAAGCCGGTGTCCCCCACGAGGTAGATGGAGCCCCCCGGCGCCTCCACCACGAAGGCCGCCCAGAGGGCGTGGCTCCGGTCGTTCCAGCTCCGGGCGGACCAGTGGAGCGCCGGCTCCAGGTGCACCCGGACGCCGGGGGACACCTCCACCACATCGTGCCAGTCCCCGGTGGTGACCCGGGCCCCGGGGATCCGCTCCCGGAGGATGGTGTCGTTCCCCAGCGGGGTGATGAACCGGGGGGCATGGGCCACCTGGAGCCGCTCCAGGGTGTCCAGATCCAGGTGGTCGTAGTGGTTGTGTGAGACCAGGACCAGGTCCACCGGCGGGAGTTCCTCGAAGGCGATCCCCGGGGCGTTCACCCTCCTGGGCCCGGCGAAGGAGACGGGGCTCGCCCGCTCCGACCAGACCGGGTCCATGAGGATGTTCACCCCCGCCGTCTGGATCAGGAAGCTGGCATGGCCCACATACGAGATCCGGAGGTCGTCCCCCTGTACCCGGGTCGGGGGGGTGTCCCGGTAGGGGCTGGGGAGGGCCTCCGGCCACCTGGTCCGCTCACCGCTGAGCTGCCAGCGGAGCAGGTCGCCGAACCCCTTGGGATCGGGGTGCCCGGGGTTGAAGAAGCGGGTGCCGTCGAAGTGGGGCGTGACGGGACCCTCGTAGTAGCGATTCCCGCTCCGGCGCAGCAGTTGGGTGCCCCCCAGCCCCAGGAGGGCACCGCAGCCGATCCATGTGAACATCCTCCGACGATCCATCCACTCCCCTTCGTCTCCGTGATTCCGGCCGGTCGGGCTCAGGCTACCCCCCGCACCACCACCCGGCTCCCGGCTCCCGCCACACCGGGAACCACCTCCAGTCCCGAGGGGATCCGGTCCGCCAGCTCCTGAACGTGGGTGATGATCCCCACCATCCGCTGGTCCTGCTGGAGCCGCTCCAGCGCCTCGATGGCCACATCCAGGGTGGCCTGATCCAGCGCCCCGAACCCCTCGTCGATGAGGATGGTCTCCAGCCGGGAGGCGGCCGCCGAGCCCGCCAGGTCCCGCACGGCCCCCGCCAGGGAGAGGGCCAGGCTCAGCGACGCCAGGAAGGTCTCCCCCCCGGACAGCGTCACCACACTCCGGGTCTCGTCGGCGTTGTTGTGGTCCACCACCATGAAGTCGGTCCCCTGGGAGGTGAGGCTGTACCGCCCGTTGGAGACACGGTTCAGCTCCCCGGAGGCGGCCCCCGCCAGGTCCTGGATGGACTCCTGGAGGAGGAAGTCCAGGAAGTTCCGGGCATTCAGGTCCACCCAGAGCTGGTGGTGCAGCTCCGCAGTCCGCCGGAGGGTGGCGATCTCTCGCCGGGTCTCGGCCACCTGCTCCAGCGCCTGCCGGGTGGTGCGCACCGCTTCCGCCGTCCGCACCGCCAGGTCCCGGGCCTCCTGCCGCGCCCGGGAGAGGAGGGCGTGCACCCCCCGGGGCTCCAACGACCCCATCCCCTCTGCCCCCTCCGGGGAGAGCCGCCGGGCCAGCCCCCGGAGGCGCTCCAGCGCACCGGACCGCTCCGCCATGAGGCGGACGTTGGCCACTCCCACCGCGGAGACCAGCGCTCCCATGGCGTTTCCGGGGTCGCCCCCTCCCCCTGCATCGGCTCCCCCGCCCTCTCCTCCCTCCGGTGCCTCCACCCCCAGCCGCTCCGCCGCCGCCTGCAGCTCCCGCATCCGCCCCTGGAGGGTGCCGGCCCTGGACTCCAGACGGGCCAACTCCTCCCGGAAGGTCTCCTCCTCCCTCCTCAGCGCCTCCTCCTCCTCCCGGGTGGCGTCCAGGACGGTGCGGGCGCTTCTGGCCGAAGCCTCCGCCCCCGACAGCCGTGCCTGCCGCTCCCGAACGGCGCCGGCCACATCCTCGGGCAAGCCCTCCGGGAAGGCCCCCCTGAGCAGCTCCTCCACCTCCACCTGGCGGCGCTCCTCCCGGGCGATGGCCTGGTCCAGGTTCGCGATGAGCTTCTGCCGCTCCTGGAGGGTCCCGGCGATCCGCTGAAGCGCCTCCCGGTTCCGGGCGAGCGCCTCCCCCCGTTCCCGCCCCAGCTCCAGCGCCTTCCGGGCTCCGTCCTCGGCGGCGGACAGGAGGGCCTGGGCCGCCTCGGGCTCCGGCACGTCTCCATCGCCGGAGAGCCCCCGCTCCAGCGTCTCCATCCGGGCCACCGCCCCGGCCACCACGCTCCGGGCGCCCCGCACCTGACCGTCCAGGCGCGTCCACGCCTCCTCCCCCTCTCGACATGCGGCTCCGGCGGCCTCCAGGGCGTCGGTGGTGACATCGGATTCCCCCGGGAGCCCCGCCACCACCTGCTCGCACACGGGACAGGGCTCCCCTGCCACCAGGTGGATCCTCAGCCCGGCGGCGATGTGGGCCTGCTGGAGCCGTTCCAGCCCCTGCCGGGCGCGGTCCAGCCCATCCCGGGCCTCCCGCTCACGGGCCTCCACCGCAGCGAGCTCCCCCTCCGCCACCGCCGCCCCGGCCCTGGCCTCCTCCAGCTCCCGGCGGCGCTCCGACACCTCACGGGCCCGCTGCAGCCCCACCCGGGCCTCCTGCACCGCCACCCGGCCCGCCTCCACCCCCTCCCGGGCCGCCGAGTCCCCCCGGGAAAGCTCCTCCTCCCGGGCCATCAGTCCCTTCCTCTCCTCCTCCAGCGCCTCCATGCTGCTCCGGGCCTCGCCCAGCTTCCCCCGGGCCTCCCCCAGGAGGGCGCCGATCCCCGCCCGGTCCTCCACCGCCCGCTCCAGCCGGGCCAGCTCCACCTCGGTGCCGCACTCCTGCCGCACCCGCTCAAGCGCCTTCCGGGCGGCCTCCTCCCGCTCCCGGGCCCCCGCCAGCCGGCTCCCCAGCTCCCCCCTCCGGGACTCCAGCTCCTCCCGCCGGGGCTCCACCCTCCGCCGCTGCTCCTGGAGGGCCATCCACCCCTGGGCGCCCTCCATCAGCCGCCCCTCCAGGTCGTCCAGCGCCTCCCGCCGCTGATCCAGCCCCCGGATCTCCTCCACCAGAGCGGCGCCCTCCCGCTCCACACTCTCCAGCCGGCCGACGTCCTCCACGGCCCGGGACTCCTCCCCCTGGAGCGCCTCCAGCGCCTCCGGGGTCACCTCTCCGGCCCTCCGCTCCAGGTCACCCTCCAGGGTATCGGCCCGCCCCCGGTACTCCCGGGCCACAATCCCCGCCCTCTTCCCCGCAGCCTTGTATCGTCCCAGGTCCAGGAGCCTCTCCAGGATGTCCTTTCTCTGGTCCGGGGATCCCCGGAGGAAGCGGGAGAAGTCCCCCTGCGGAAGCAGCACGGCCCGGGTGAAGGCCTCGAAGTCCAGCCCTACCAGCGCCTCGATGCGCTGGCGGATCTCCTTGACCTTGCCGCTCTCCACCTCGGGGATGAGCCGGTCCCCTTCGATTCGCTCCAGCGACACCGCCTGGCTGCCGTTCCTGGGGAAGCGCCGGACGACCCGGTAGGAGACCCCCTCCACCTGGAAGTCCAGGCGCACCCGGGCGGCGTTCTGCCCCGTGCTGATGAGGGACCTGATCTCTCCCCTCCCCGCCCGGGCCACCTCGCCGTAGAGGGCCAGGGTGAGGGCGTCCAGGATGCTGGTCTTCCCCGCCCCGGTGGGGCCCGTGATGACGAAGAGCCCCAGGGGGCGGAAGTCGATGACCTGGGGGTCCCGGAAGGAGGTGAACCCCTCCACCGCCAACTCCAGGGGCCTCATGCCTCCTCCCCCTCATCCGACGCCAACGAGGCCAGGAGGTCGTCCTCCAGCTCCGGCTCCGCCCCCACCTGGGCCACCAGCGCCTCGAAGAGGTCCAGGTACTCCGGGTCCGGCTCGCTGCCGTGTTTGGCCGCCAGGTAGCGGGCGAACTGCTCCCGGGCGCTCATGCCGCTGACGGAGGGCCCTCCGCCCGTCTCCACCCGGGGATAGTCCAGCCTCACCTCCAGGGTGTTGGGGAGGAGCTCCCGGACCCGGTCCCCCAGCCCCACCGTGGGGCCGTCGCAGACGAGGGTCACCCGGAGGAAGGCGTCGCCGGCCCGCTCCCGGGCGGCCTCCAGCTCCTCCATCGTCCCGGAGAGGTCCATGAGGCGCCGCCCCCGGGTGATGGGGACCACCCGCACCTGTGCCGGGAGCCCCGGGGTGAGATCCGCGATGACCACCCCCTTCTCCTGTCCCCCCTCTCCGAAGTCCAGGGGGACCAGCGACCCGGCGTACCGGGCGGGGATGGGCCCGGCAATGGCCTGGGGGCGGTGCACATGCCCCAGGGCGGCGTACTGCACCATGGGGAGGGCCTGGGGCGGGACGGCGTAGAGCTCCCCCAGGGTGAGCCCCCGCTCGGTGTGGTCCCCCACCTTCCCCACGGTGGCCCCGGACACGTAGAGGTGGGAGGCCAGGACGGTGCAGGCCTCGGGATCGAGGTCCTGGCAGAGCCCCCGGAGGAGCCCCGCCATCCCCTCGGCGTAGCTCTGGAAGACCTCCCCCTCCAGCCCCATGAGTTCCGCGGAACCGGTGAGGCGCCGCTCGTAGATCCAGGGGAGGCAGGCCACCTGCAGCCGCTCCCCCCCCCGCCCCTTCAACTCCACCACACCCCCGTCCCGGGGGCGCACGGGGTGGGACACCACATTCACCGAGAGGCGGCGGAGGAGGGGGGTCAGCGCCCGCCAGCGCCCGGGATGGTCGTGGTTCCCCGCCACGATCACCACGGCGATCCCCGCCCGCTCCAGCCCCAGGAGCGCATCGAACACCACCTGCTCCGCCTCGGCGGAGGGGGCCTGGTGCTCGTAGACATCCCCCGCCAGCACCACCACCTCCACCTCCTCCCGCACGGCGATCTCCACCACCTCCGCCAGCACCTCCCGCATCTCCTCCAGTCGGGACTTCCGGGCCAGGGTCCGCCCCACGTGCCAGTCCGCGGTGTGCAGGATCCGCATGGTCAGCCCCCCCGGAGGAGGGAGAAGGGATCGTCGTCGTCTCCTTCCCCACCCCCGCCGCCGTCGGGCCCCTGGGGGTCCCCGGCCTCGCTGTGCCGGGTGGCCCAGGACGGGAAGGGGAAGCCCACCTCCAGGGGGAGGGGAAGGTGGGGCTGCTGCAGGAGCATGGTGCCGGGCTTCAGGAGTGCGGCCCGGGCCCGGGCGGTCTCCGTGAGGAAGCCGTACTCCGCCCTGGCGGCCTCCGCCGGATCCAGCCGCCCCACCACCCGCACCGCGGCGTTGGACACCACCCGTCGCTCCACCTCGCTGGCGGTCTGCTGGGCTCCGATGAGGATCACCCCCAGGCTCCGACCCCGCTCGGAGATGTCCAGGAGGACCTCCTTGATGGGGGACCACCCCTCCCGGGGGGCGTACTTGTTCAGTTCGTCCAGGACCAGGAACACCAGGGGACGGGCCATCCCGGAGCGCTCCTTCTCCTCGAAGAGGCGCTTCACCACCACCCCCACCACGAAGCGCTTGGCCCGGTCGTGGAGGTTGTGGATGTCCACCACCGTGACCTGGCGTTCCGCCCAGGAGATCCGGTGGGCCTGGGGGTCCGTCACGTCCCGCCCCCGGATGAGGTGGCCGCAGTGGAACCGGGCGCTCTGGAGCCTCCGGAGGAAGGCGTTCACGGTTCCGGCGGCGGCATACCCTGCCCACCCGGAGCCCTCCTCGGTGAGCCTGCTCTCGATGATCTCGCAGAGATGTTCCAGGTCCTGCACCAGGACGGGGCGCCCGTCCCGCCCCCGGAGGCGCACGGTGGCGGGGTGCTCTGCCACATCCTCCGCCTCCCGCCCCAACTCCGACTCCACCCGGGCCACAAGGTCCGCCACCTGGCTCCGCTCGTCCCCGGACTCGGCGAAGAGGAAGCGGAGGAACCCCTCCTTCACGAAGTCCCGGACGGTCCAGAAGTAGGGGAGGATGTCCTTCTGCCGGCTGCCGGTGTCCGGCACGGGCGCAGCCCCGGCAGAGGCCCGCTTCACCGGCGCCCAGAGCCCCACCGATCGGAAGGGGCCGGGCTTCAGCCCCAGTTCGGCGTACCGCTCCCGCTGCCGCTGGTCCAGCTTCCGGTTGGGTCGGTCCAGGAAGAGAAGGTCCTCCCCCTTCACGTTGAAGATCAGCGCCTTCGTGTGGGGAGCTTCGGCCCCCAGCACCCCGGAGTGGAACATGGAGTAGAGGAGGAAGCTGGCGTAGGTGGTCTTCGTGGCCACGCCGGACACCCCGGAGATGTTCACATGGGCCCCCCGTCGGCCGTCCACGAAGGAGAGGTCCAGGTAGACCGGGAGCCCCTCCCGGGAGAGCCCCGCGGAGAGGCGCTGCTCCATGGCGTCGAAGTGGAGCGCCTGGTCCCGGTCCTTCCCCCGGACCCGGCTCACCGGATCCCCCGGCGAAGGGGGCACCCAGATCTCCGGCTCCACCCGGGTGGTCACCACCCGGGCGCTCCGGGCCACCGCCAGGGGGAAGACCCCCTCCCGGGCCAGGAAGACGTCGCTCTCGAACTGGCTCCCCTCATGCCGGCTCCGGACCTGGTCCACCACCCCGGAGAGCACCACCGGCCCCACACCGGGGACCTGGGTGGTGACCTGCACCACATCGTCCAACTGGAGGTAGGCCTCCGGATGGATGGCCACCCACCAGGCCAGGGGGGTGGAGGACTCGGTGCCCAGGACATTCCCCACCGGGATGCTCACCTCCCCTCCCGCCCCCTGACTCCACCCCGGAGAACCCTCCCCCGGCCCGCCCACCCCGGGTCCTCCCTGTCCGTCAGCCACGTCCCCTCCAGAGTGCGGTCTCGATGCCCCGGCGAATCAACCCTGCGTCCCCCAGGCGATGTCGGAGGACGGCTTCGAGCCGCCCCACCGGATACAGGTTCTGCGGCGCCCGGGGATCCCGGACCCGGTCCGAGGCCAGCCCCGGCAGCAGGAGGGTGGTGGCATCCGCCAGCTCCCCCGCCTGCCGGACCCCCACGGCGGTGGACACCTCCAGGCGGAGGATCCCGGTGAGCGCCCCGTCGATCTCCCTTCCCCGGGCGATACGGGTGTACCAGGCGTAGCGCTCCAGTCGCTGGTCGCCGATGAGGAAGAGGGGGGTGCGCTCCCCGGTCTGGAGGAGCCCCAGGATCCCCGAGGCCTCCGGGGGAAGATAGGCCCGGGACTGGCGCTTGATGACCCCCACCACCGGCTGGTCCCCCGCCGCGTAGGTGAGGGGGCCGTCCAGGAGGAGGAGGGGGGGGCGCTCCTCCCTCAGGAGGGTCCGGGCCAGCGCGGCCTCTTCCTCCCGCATCCGGTTCTGGAGCCCCTGCACCGCATCCAGGGGGCTGCCCCCCGCCACACCCAGCGGCTCGTAGACCAGGGTATCGGACCCCACCGGCACCTCCA
>CAYQVI010000090.1:0-13715 GCA_964420725.1 uncultured Gemmatimonadaceae bacterium
CACCCCCACTGAACCCCCCTCCTCCGCTGCTGCTGAAGCCCGACCCCCCGCTACTCCGGGGCTGGGATGCCATCACAGTGGCCGCCCGGCTGGACATGCTCCCCAGGTTCCCCACGAACCGCGTGGTCTGGAAGCGGGCCATCCCCCCGGGGCGACCCACATACCACTCCGGCGGCTCCCTGAAGATCTCCTCGAAGGCCCGGGCCCACTTCTTCTCCACCCCCAGTGCCATGGCGTAGGGGAGGAAGGCCTCGAACATCTCCGGGCTGGTGATCATGCGGCGGAAGCGGTCCTCCTCCACCCTGGAGAGGAACTCCTGGAAGCCCAGGATCTGCTCCAGGGCCCGGGCTCCCTGTTCCGTGCGGGCGGGCATCAGCGCCCCGAAGATGAAGACCGGGAGTGCGGTGAGGACCCCTGCCACCGCTCCGGTGAGGGGGGAGAGCATGAGGGCTGCGCTGACGATGAAGGCCCCTGCCAGCCCCATGACCAGGATCAGGACCCCCGCCGCGATCCACCCTCCCTTCACCTTGTCCGGCCGCTTCTTGTAGAACCCCAGCCCCACCAACCGGGAGAAGATCCCATCCTTCAGGGCGGGGAGGGTGGAATAGAACTCATGTTCCAGATCGTCCAGCTCCACCCGGGCTCCCTTCTCGAAGAGCCCCTCCAGCAGCCTGGACTCGTGGGGGTGCAGCGTGTCCGCGTCCGCCGGGGGGGTGCGCCGCTCCAGGACGTACTCCGGGCTCCGGTTGAAGAAGCCGGCAATTCCTCCCCTCTCGGTCTCCTCGATCCGCAGGTATCCGCGCACGGCCAGGTCCACGATCCCGGCGGTGATGTCCCGCATATCCGGAGAGTTGTCCACAAGGGTCCCCACCTCCGCCGGGCGGAGCCCTGCAGGGGGCTCGTAGGCCGGAGCGATGGGCCGCAGCGCCGGATCCCGTCCCCGGCTGGACCAGGTTTTCCACATCACGGCCAGACTCAGGAAGGGGAAGAGGAGGAGGAAGTTGGCCCGGGCGAAGTCCACCACTGCATCCACGGCGGTGGGGCGATCCACCAACCCGGGATTCCAGGCCACGGCCACGGTGAGCCCCTCCCGGATCCCCAGCGCTGCAGTGGATGTGAACAGGAATCCATCTTCCTGTTCCGTGATCGCCGCGGCGCTCCCCGTCTCCCTGTAACCGCCGGTGAAGACGTTGGCCCTGAGCCCCGTGACCCCGGAAGGAAGGAGCACCTCCGCCCTCACCGACTCGATGGGGTAGACCCACTCATCGCCCGTCACATTCCAGTAGAGCTCGTCGTGCTCCTCGAAGAAGCGCAGGGCGTTCTCCACCCGGTACCGGAGGGTCACCTCCCGCACCGCGTCCTGGGCACCGGGGATCCAGATCCGGAAGTCCCGGAAGATCCCCGCCCGCTCCTCTTCCACCCGAAGCGGGGTGCCATCCTCCCCCCGGATGTCCACATCCCGGATCCGCAGCCGGTAGTCGAACCCCTGTGGCGTCCGGTACTGCACCGGAAGGGAGCGGATGATGCCGTTCCACGACCCGGAGAAGCGGAACCGGATCCGCTCCGTCACCTGCAGATCCCCGTTCCCCTGCACCTCCAGCAAGGCGTCGAACGCCTCCAGGACGATGGTTCGATCCTGTCGGGCGGCCAGCGGGGAGGGGCTCCAGGTGTGGAGCAGCCCCACCCCGAGGAGAAGGAGCAGCACCGGAAGCCGCCGCAGGGTCCTGGATGTCATGGTGTCGTCCCGCCCGTCCCGAAGGGTCGATGATGGAGCCCGGGAAAGGGGCTCTCCCCTCCTCCCGTCGCTCAGGCGTAGCCCTCTGCCCGGAACCACTCCCACGCCTCCCGGGCTGCATCCTCCGCGGGTCGCCACCGGTATCCCAGCTCCGTCTCCGCCCGGCGGGAGGAGAAGTGATGGGGAAGGAGGGATACCGCCGCGGCCCCGCTGTTCACCGCGGGCTCCCTCCCTGTGAGGTGCCCCAGGAGGGTACCACCCAGCCCCGTGGCCCGCACCAGAAGATCCGGGGCGGTGGCCAGGGGAGGACGCCCCCCGGTGATCCGGGCGAAGAGGGTCCAGGCCTCCCGGTACGACAGCGCCTCCCCTCCCAGAATGTACCTCCGGCCGGTGACCCCCCGCTCCCCGGCTGCCAGCAGCCCCGCCGCCACATCCCCTGCGTGGCAGAAGTCGTTCCCTCCCCGGGGAGCCAGCAGCCCCAGCCCCCGGGCCACCTCCAGGAGCATCCGTCCGGAGGAGGGCTTCCAGTCCCACGGTCCCAGGAGGTAGCCCGGGTTCACGATCACGGCATCCAGCCCCTCCTCCACCTCCTGCAGGACCGCCTCCTCCCCCAGCCGCTTCGAGGCGGAGTAGGGGAGGCGGGTTCCCAGCCCCTCCTGTGGCTCCTCCTCGTCTGCCGGATCCTCCCGGGTCCCCCAACGGAGGGCGTCCACACTGGACACGTGCACCATCCGGACCCCCAACATCCGGCACACCCTGGATACGGACCGGGTCCCCTCCACATTCACGGCATGCTGTCCCTGGTCCTTGAGCCCCACCTGCACCAGGCCGGCGCAGTGCACCACGAGATCGGCTCCCTGGATGGCGGGGGGGAGGGAAGGGGGATCCAGGACGTCCCCTGTGAAGCGCTCCACCGGGAGCCCCTGGAGGGGACGGGGGTCCGACTCCCGGCGCGCCAGGGTCCGCACCGCCGCACCCCGCTCCAGGAGGAGCCGGACGGTGGTATTCCCCAGGAGGCCGGTGGCCCCGGTGACCAGAACCTTCATGGGAGGAAAGGGAGGAGGGGAGAACGGACCCGGAGCCGCCGGTCAGGCCGACTCGGCGGCATCCGAGGTGGCGTGGCTCCGGAGGGGAAGGACCGCCCGGAACGCCTGGAGGACCCGGTCCACCTCCTCGTCCGTGTGCTCGGCGGTGAGGGAGATCCGGAGGCGACAGGTCCCCACGGGCACCGCCGGGGGAACCACAGGGTGCGCCATCACTCCGTGATCGAAGAGGGTCCGCCATGCCAGCAGGGTCCGCTCCTGGTCGCCGAAGAGGACCGGGATGATGGGGGTGCGGCTGGCCCCGGTATCGAAGCCCATGGCCCGGAGCCCCCGGTTCATCCGTTCGGTGGCCCCCCTGAGGTGGTCCCGTCGCTCCGGCTCCTGGTGCATGACATCCAGCGCCGCCAGCACCCCCGCCACCGAGGCGGGGGGCATGCTGGCCGTGAAGACGAAGGAACGGGCGTGGTGCTTGAGGTACCGGATCACCTCTGCCGGGCCCGCCACCACCCCACCCACCGAGGCCAGAGACTTGGAGAAGGTGGCCATGATCAGGTCCACCTCCTCCGTGAGTCCGAAGTGGGAAACCGTCCCGGCTCCATCCGGGCCCAGCACACCCAGGCCGTGGGCATCGTCCACAAGGATCCGGGCCCGGTGGCTCCGGGCCAGAGGCACCAGCGCCGGAAGGGGGGCCAGATCCCCCTCCATGGAGAAGACCCCATCCACCGCCACCAGCCGCCCCCCCTCGGAGGGGAGACCGGAGAGGACCCGCCGGAGCCCTTCGGTGTCCCCGTGGGGAAAGCGGTGGAGCCTCGCCCCGGAGAGCCGGGCGCCGTCCAGGAGGCAGGCGTGGTTCAGCCGGTCCATCACCACGTGGTCCCCTGGCCCGCAGAGGGCGGAGAGGGTGGCCAGGTTTGCCGTATACCCGGTGGTGAAGACCAGCGCCGCCTCCTTCCCCAGGAAGTCCGCCAGTCGCTCCTCCAGCTCTTCATGGAGGTCCAGCGTCCCGTTCAGGAGGCGGCTCCCGGTGGAGCCGCTCCCGTAGCGCTCCAGCGCCTTCCCGGCGGCTTCCAGCACCCGGGGATGGTGTGTGAGGCCCAGGTAGTTGTTGGACCCCACCATGATCTTCCACTCCCCCCGGATCCGCACCCGGGTGGGAGTGCTCTCCTGGATGGCGTGGAAATAGGGATAGATCCCTGCCGCCTTCACCTCCTGGGGCTCGGTGTACGCCCTGCAGCGGTCGAAGAGCGTCACGCTGCCTCCCCTGCGCCGGCGGGCCCCAGCGCGCCCTCGAAGATCCTCCAGCGTCGATGGGGCCGGAGCCCCATGGAGCGGAGTGGTCGGTTGATGGCGTCGTTGTCCTCCAGGATCCACGAAGCCTCGGCTCCCAGCGCTCCCATGGCCTGCCCCCTCCGGAAGGCCTCATGGGCGAAGAGGGGGAAGATGCTCCGGGTCCGGTAGCGCTCCTTCACTCCAAGGGCAATCACCCGCCCCGAGCGCAGCTTCCGGCGTCCCAGGAGGATCCGGAGGAGCCCCGTGGGGAAGAGGCGACCGTCCGGAATCCCCTTCAGGATGTGGTTCAGATCCGGGAGGATCAGCATGAACCCCGCCGCCTCCCCGTCCACCTCCGCGATGAAGGCGAACTCGGGGTAGATCAGCGACTTCATATCCCCGGCCGTGTACTCGAACTCCTCCCGGGTCAGGGGGACAAACCCCCAGTTGGGTTCCCACGCCTCGTTGTAGATCTCCCAGCAGAGATCCAGCTCCTTCCCCCAGCGGCGGAGATCCACGTCCCGGAAGCTCATCCCCTGCCGCTCCCTGGCCCGGAGCGCCTGCGCCTCGAAGCGGGGGGGGAGCTGGAAGCGGGGGTCCGAGACGGGGATCCAGTAGGCCAGCAGGTCCCGGGCGGGCGTGAGACCCGCCTCCTCCAGCAGCTCCCCATAGCCCCTGGGGTTCCAGGGGGTCAGGAAGGTGGGAGGGTGTCGGAAGCCCCGCACCAGCACCCCGCAGTCGTGGTTTGTGGAGGGGTTCATGGGGCCCCGGATCCGGTCCAGTCCCCGCGCCACCAGCCATTCGCCGGCCGACTCCAGGAGGGCCGTGGCGGCCTCCGGATCCGGGGCGCAGTCGAAGAACCCGAAGAAGCCCACCCGGTCCCGGTGGAAGCGGTTGTGCTCCCTGTTCTCGATGGCCGCCACCCGGCCCACGGGGACCCCGTTCCGCCACGCCACGAAGAGCCGCCGGGAGGCGTTCCGATAGAACGGGTTGCTCCCTTCGTTCAGGAGCTCACGCACCTGGACCCGGAGCGGGGGGATCCAGTTCTTCCAGGCATCCGGATCGCCCCGACGGAGCCGCCAGGGGAGATCGATGAAGCGCTCCAGGTCCCGTCGGGACTCGGCCGGCAGGACTCGCAGGCTCATGCGGAACCACCGGTTCGAGGAAGGGGGAGGACCCGGGCACCAGCGAAACCCCTCCCCGGCGAAGGCTCTGGGAGACGATAGCTGAAGTGGTTGGTATGGTCCATAACGTTACACATTGTCCAGTTCCTGGAGAAGTGCCCGGGCCCGGGACTTGAGATGGGGGTCCACCGCCTCCCGGGGTGGACTCCCGATCAGCATCCGGAGGGTCTCCTGCGCCTCCGGCACCTTCTCCCGACGGATGTACATCAGCGCCAGGTCCATCTGGTAGAGGAGCATCCCGGGATCCAGCTCCACCGCCGTCGTCAGGTGACGCTCCGCCTCCTCCCAACTCGTCTCATAGAGATCGGTCCCGCCCCCCAGCAGCCGTCGTCCAAGGAACCGCGTGACCGAGGGCAGCTTCATGACCTCCGAGTTCAGGACTCCCATGACGTGATGGGCCCCGGCATGGTGGGGTACCTCCGCCAGGAGCAGGGCGGCCCCGGCGTGGATCTCCCGGGCCAGGCGGGCCGTGGTGACGATTCCAGACTGGAGGGCCCGCCGACCCCTGGCCGCCAGCAGCCAGTAGCGCCCCTCCACGCCGGCGGAGTCCACCCCGACGGCCGACCGTGCGAACTCCTCCCCCCGCACGAACCACTCGTTCTGCCGATCCTCTTCCTCCTGGAGCATCCCCAGGACCACCGACTCCCG
The DNA here is from genome assembly GCA_964420725.1 of uncultured Gemmatimonadaceae bacterium. Taxonomy (GTDB): domain Bacteria; phylum Gemmatimonadota; class Gemmatimonadetes; order Longimicrobiales; family Gaopeijiaceae; genus CAYQVI01. The sequence goes on from CAYQVI010000090.1 coordinate 5,880, forward strand.
GGCCGCCCGCCACAGCACCGCATACCGCCCCGGCTCGGCCACCAGAGCCGCCTCCCAGACGGCCAGCGCCAGCTCCGGCCGCCCGGCCTCCCGATGCCCCTCGCCGGTGGAGATCACCGGGTCCAGGGAGGAAGCGGACGAGGAGTCCTGGCCCCACCCCTCCCCGGGATGGGCCAGCAGCACCATCCCCAGGACCAGGACCAGGACGGCTCGCAGTCTCCTCACGGCCTCACCACGACGCCCACCTCCACCACGAGGTTGGTGTCACCCTCCCCCAGGGTGAAGGCCCGGTTCCGGACCTGCTCGCCTCCCACCCTGGCCTGCACATCCAGGCGGCCCCCCTCCGGCATCCACTGCACCATGGCCGTACCCCGGATCCGCCGCTCCACCGGAGATGTCTCGATGCGCTCGTACCGGAAATCCGGCTCCCCGAACACCCGGTACCGATCCCCCCGGTAGCGCTCCCATGACCCCTCCAGGGTGATGATGGCGGGCTGCTCCGGGAACCAGACCAGCCGGAGGTACCCCCCGCTTCCGTCGGGACCCAGCCCGGTCCCCACAGGGCGCCCCTCCAGCGTCAGCCCCGTACGATAGATGTTGTGCCGGTAGAGACTCCCCCCGGTCCGCTGCACCGCGGCCGCCATGGACCACCGCCCCGCCGGATCCAGGGAGGGGAAGAAGACCCCTCCCGAGACGCCCCCGTTGTCCACGAAGGAACTCCGGATCCGCCGGTGATCGAAGTCGTCCAGCGCCGCCTCACCGAAGACTTCCATTCCCCGCCCCCAGGGACCCCACGGAAGCCGGAGGCGGAGATCCATTCCCACCAGCTTGTTGGAGAAGAGGTAGTCCGAGCTGGCGTCCAGGAGATCCGGGATCAGGAGGGCATCCAACACCCGGTCCCTCCAGGGGGCATCCGGTCCACCCTCCCCCCCCTGCTGGAAGAGGGCCGTTCCTCCCACCTCCAGCCTGGGGTGGGGGCGGACACTTCCCCGGTACCCCACCAGCCAGCCGTTCCTGAAGGTCTGCTCCTCCCCCAGGTGGGCCCAGAAGGCCCGGGCCTCCAGAGGCCCCAGGAGCCCCAGCAGCCAGGGGAGCTCAACCGGCTCCCCCAGCCCCACCTCCAGCAGGTCCCAGTTCCGGGGTCCCCCGGAGAGCACCAGCCCCCGTCCCGCCCACTGCTCCCGGACCAGCGCGTCCCGACCCCCCCGGAACTCCATCCTCCCCAGCCGGAGTCGGAGCGCCGCCTGCCGCAGTCCCATCTCCGCCCCATCCCCGGAGCTGGTCCACCGGAGCACCGGCTCCACCTGGGCTGCAAAGGCTCCGCCACCCCCCCACAGATGCACCGTGGAGGCCCGCCAGGTGGTCCCGTCCCCCAGGGGCCGACCCTGACCCAGGGCTCCCAGGGGGTTCACGATGGCGGAGGACGACCCCAGGCCGTTCCCGGGGATGTCCCGGGGGGGGCTGTCCAGCGTGACCACTCCCACCTCTCCCTGGTGGAGCGGTCGCCGGGTGGCCACGGCCCCTCCCTCCCGGGCCTGCCGGAGCTCCTCCTCCAGACCCCTGCTCCCCCGCTCCACCAGATCCCGGATGGCCCGTGCCCGGGTCTCCCCCCCCTGGACCATCCCGGTGGAGGCGGCGGAATCCGCCAGGGCCAGGAGCCGGGCCGCCATGGCCCGGGTCCGGGCTCCCTCCCCCCGGGGGAAGGCCGGAATGACCCCCGTGGCGGCCAGGTGCTCCAGCACCAGGTGGGCAGGATGGTCCAGCGGCAGGGTGGGGGAGGCCTGGGCAACGGACGCGGCGGGAGCCAGCAGAAGTAGACACAGCACCTTCCCCACCATCCCCCACCGGCTGGGCTGCCGGGTTCCGGGGGACCCCGACCACTCGTCTCCCCCGCACCCGGGGGGACAATGAGGTCGCATTTCGGCGTGGGACATGCCCGGTGGATGGCTCATGGCTTCCGATGGGGGGCTGACGCTGGGCGGCACTCCGCCCGGGGCCCCGGGGTCACCCGCCGGGACCACGGCCCGAACCGTGCATGGTTCCGGGGCGACGCTGCACTCTCCACAAGCAGAAGCATGAGCCATGCCGTTGGTCGCCCTGACCGTGGATCTCGAGCCCGACTGCCCTCCCTACCTCTCCCATTCCTGGCGGGGGGTGACGGAGGGGTTCCAGGATCTCCGGGCGCTCCTCCGGGAGGAGTCGATCCCCGTCACGGTCTTCTGCACCGGAGAGGTGGCGGAACGGTTTCCGGGGGCGGTGGAGGACCTCCTGGAGGACGGTCATGAACTGGCCTGCCACGGCCAGACCCACCGGGCCTTCACCGACATGGGAGCGGCGGAAGCGGCGGAGGAGATCGGTCGTTCGGCGGCGATCCTGCGGCGCTTCGCACCGGTGGAGGCCTTCAGGGCCCCCTATCTGCGCCTACCGGAGGAGTACCTTCCGCTGGTGGCCGCGGAGGGATTCCGGGTGGACTCCTCCGGTGCCCGCTACAAGTGGGGCGGAACCCGTCCCGGTCCGGTCCAGGAGCTGGTGAGGATCCCCGCGTCGGTGACCTCGTCGGTGCTTCGCCTGCCGGGGATCATCCGGGATCCCTGGCTCCTGGCCCTTCGTGATCCGGTGGTCCTCTTCGTCCATCCCTGGGAGTTCGTGGACCTCCGGCGCACCCGGCTCCGCTACGACTGCCGCTTTCGAACCGGACCCTTCGCCCTCGCCGCCCTGCGCTCCGTGATCCGGGGATTCCGTTCCCGGGGCGGGGATTTCCGTCGCGTATCCGGGTTGGCGGATGGGTGAGGGCGCCCGTGCCCCCTCCCGGAGCCGATGGGGATGGTTGGCGGCACTGCTGGTGGCCACGGGAATCCTGACGTGGGGGGTCCGCTCCCTGGACATGGGCGCTGTGGCCTCCGTCCTCCTGGGGACCAACCCCCTCTGGCTCCTTCCGGCCCTCCTCTTCAACCTCTCCACGGTCGGCCTCTGGGCCACCCTCTGGCACTTCCTGCTCCCGCCGCAGTCGCAGATCTCCCGGCGGCGGGTCCTGGGGGTGACCTCCGTGATGGCGATGGTGGCCAACACGGTCCCCCTCATGGTGGGACATGCCACGGGCACCCTTCTCCTGGCTCGCCAGGAGGGGGTGGGCGAGGGGGCGGCCCTCTCCGTCCTGGCGCAGGATCAGCTTCTGGAGGGGCTCAGCAAGCTGATGCTCCTGTCTGCGGTGGCCTGGGTGGCCCCCCTTCCGGACTCCCTCCGCCGGGGAGGGCTCTCCCTGGCCCTGGCGGTCCTGGTCCTCCTCGTGGTCCTGGTCCTCCTCTCCACCTGGGATGCCCGCTCCCGCCGGGAGGTGGGGTCCACACCGGATCTGGCCTGGGGGGGGAGCGCGCCGGGAGGACCGGCGGCCTTCCTGATCTTCCTCCGCAGCGCCTCCCGGAACCTGGTTGTCTTCCGTCGTCCCCGGATCTTCGCCGGGGGGCTGATCCTGGCGGTGTCCATGAAGGCGGCGGAGGCGCTGGCCATCCTCTGCGCTGCCCGGGCTGTGGGGCTGGAGATCCCCCCCTGGCAGGTGCTCCCGGTGCTGGGGGCCGTCTCCCTGGCGGGGATGGTGCCGGTGGCCCCGGGGAATCTTGGGGTCTACGAAGGGGCCGCCTTCTGGGCGTGGCGCTGGATGGGGCTGGCCCCCGAGACCGCCGCTGCGTTGGCCCTCCTGCAGCACCTGGTCTATCTGCTCCCGGTGGTGGGGTCCGGCTGGGTGGTCCTGGGGCTCCGGGCGCTGGCGGCTCCGAAGGCCAGCTCGTCGGCGGCGCGCCGGGCCGCCTCGTAGAGGGGGAGGACCCGGCTCCAACTGTGCCGTAGCACACGGGGTCCGGTCATCCTGGCCAACGCTTCCGGGTCCCGGAGGAGGGACACGATCCCCTCCGTCATCTCGCGGTCCGAGGTGGCGAGGAGCCCGTCCTCGCCGTGCCGGATGAAGCTCCCCACCCCCCCCTCCCGGCGGGCCACCACCGGGAGCCCTGCGGCCCGGGCCTGGAGGGCCGCGATCCCGAAGGACTCCAGCACCGCCGGAAGCACGAACAGGTCCCCGTCCCCCAGGAGCTCCCTCACCCGGTCCCGCTCCAGGAAGCCCGGGAAGTGGAGGAGGTCCGCCACCCCCATCCTCCGGGCCAGCGCTTCCGTCCGGCTCCGCTCCGGGCCGTCCCCCGCCACCGTCCAGCGGAAGGGGACTGCTGGATGTGCCCGTCGCACCCCCGCCGCGATGTGCACCAGCGCCTCGGGGCGCTTCCGCCGGTACAGACGCATCACCGAGACCAGATGGAGGGGGCGGGGGGCACCTCCGTTCCGACCCCCGGGAGCAGGGGCCTCCTGTGGTCGGGTCTCCCACTCCCCGGGGTCCACGGCGTTGGGAAGGACCGTCACCCCCAGTCCGTCCAGGAGGGGAGACACGCTCCGGGCCACGACACCGCTCACCCCGGTCCAGTGGATCGGCCAGCTCCGCCACCCCCAGAGCCCGTCCAGGAGAGCCAGGGCGGCGGGCACCGGGCCGCTGGGGAGGGAGTGGAAGGTGGCAATGCAGGGAAGGCCCCGGGCCACGGCAGCACGCCCTCCCGCCCACCCCGTGGGGGCCACGATGCTGATGTGGGTGTGGACCAGGTCCGCGTCCATGGCTTCCAGTCCATCCTCCACCGCCTCCACCAGGCCGGGAGAGACCGCAAAGCCGAAGAGGGGTGCCCGGGCCACCCTGAGGCGACGAACGGGAATCCCCTCCACCTGGGCCGGTCCCGGGGTGGGGGTCAGGATCTCCACATGGTGACCCTGGCGTCGGAGCTCCCGTGCCAGGTCCCGGAGGTGCAACTCGATCCCCCCCACCCGGGGGAGGAACCAGTCGCACACCAGGGCGATCCGCCGGGGGTGGTGCCGAGGGGACTCGCCGGGGGCCGGGAAGGGAGGGTCGGTGATCATGGTGTCCCCTGCCGCAGGATCCGGGCCCCCGGCATCACCCCGTCAGCCGCCTCCGCCGCCGAAATCCACCCGGGGGGTGGCCCGCTCCCCCTCGGGCGTCTCGAAGAACTCCCGGGGACGGAAGCCGAAGGTCCGGGCCACCAGATTGGAGGGGACCTGGCCGATCTTCGTGTTGTAATCCCGGACAACGGCGTTGTAATAGCGGCGCGCCTGCTGGATGTGGTTCTCCAGCTCCGCCAGTGATCCCTGCAGGTCCCGGAAGCCCCCGGCGGCCTGGAGCTGTGGGTAGGCCTCCGACAGCGCGAAGATGGACTTCAGCGCCTGGGAGAGCATCCCCTCCGCCTCCCCCTGGGCCGCCGGGCCCTGGGCGGTCATGGCGGCGTTCCGGGCCTGGATCACCCGCTCCAGGGTCTCCTTCTCGTGGGAGGCATACCCCTTAACGGTTTCCACCAGGTTCGGGATCAGGTCGTGACGTCGCTTGAGCTGGACATCGATGTCCGACCATGCAGCGTTCGCCTGCTCCCGGAGCTTCACCAATCCGTTGTAGATCGCGATCGTCCCGATGACGATCACCGCCAGCACGATCAGGGGAAGGAGACCTTCCATGGGGCATGCTCTCCAGGGTCAAGGGGAGGGGGCTACCACGCGGCCCACCACCGGGGGCACTATAGATCCACCTGCGCCACCGCGTAAAGGATACGGATTCCCCCCTCGGGAGCTTCTGGAAGCCTGTGACCGGTTCCCGAACACAACGCCGATCCACCGGAAGGACGAAGAGGAACCCGCCCCCCTCCAGGGGATTGGAGCTGGGTGGGAGGGTCATCGGACTCTACCTCCTCCTCTCCGCCCCCCTCCTGCTGGCGCAACTCGTCCCCGGCGGCTCCGGTGGCGCGCCCTCCCCCACAGTGGCCGGCCTCCTCCTGGTCCACCTGGGGTTGGGGTCGCTCCTGGCCGGGGGTTGGCCCGACCTCCCCCGGGGTGTCGGCGCTCCTCCCCGGGCAGCGGACCTCCTCCCCTTCCTGGCCTTCCCCCTCCTCTACCTGGAGGTCCCCCTCCTGAACCAGGTGCTGGTGGAGGGCTTCAGCGACCCGCTGGTGGTGGTGTGGGAGGCCCGCTGGTTCGGCGACCCGTCCCGCACCCTGGCCACCCGCTGGCCCTGGCCCTGGCTCAGCGAGGGTCTCCACCTGGCCTACCTGGCCTACTATCTCCTGGTGGCGGTCCCCCCCCTCCTCCTCTTCCTGGGGCAGAACGGGCCGGGGCTCCGGGCCATGGGGACCGGTGCGGTGCTGGCCTATGTCCCGGCGCTCCTGGTCTATCCCTTCCTCCCGGTGGAGGGCCCCCGCTACGGAGGTGCTCCACCGGACGTCCCGGCAGGGCCGGTGCGGGAGCTGGTGCTGGGGATCCTGGAGGCGGGCTCCTCCCAGGGGACCGCCTTTCCCTCCCTCCACATGGCGGTGGCACTGGCCATGTCCCTGGTCCTCCTGCTGGTGAGACCCCGCCTGGGGGTCCCGGCCATCCTCCTCACCGCCGCGATGGGGGTTGGGGCCGTGTACGGGGGCTTCCACTATGCGGTGGACCTGGTGGCCGGAGGGTGCGCAGGGGTGGTGGGAGGGAGTGTGGGGGGGTGGCTCGCCTGGCGCTCCGGGGGTTGCACGCCCCCCCGACGACGGTAACTTTCCGGCGCTCAGGGCGTCCGCTCCGCCCGGGTCGGAGACCCGTGTCCGCGGGCCTCCACACCACCTGCGGATCCCGCCACACTGGCGGGTTTCCCCTCCCTTCGAGGTGACGCGTGGCCGGGAACTCCAGCGATACCCAGTTCGATCTACTCGTCGTCGGCAGCGGCCCCGGCGGATATGTGGCTGCCATCCGGGCCTCCCAGTTGGGGATGACCGCCGCCTGTGTCGAGGTGGACCGGCTGGGTGGGGTCTGTCTCAACATCGGCTGCATCCCCACCAAGGCGCTCCTCAGCAGCGCCCTCTTCGTGAACGAACTGGGAAGTGCCGCGGGTCACGGGGTCTCCCTGGAGGGGCTCTCTGTGAGCATGGGCCCCGCCCAGGAGCGCTCCCGGAAGGTGGCGGATCAGATGAGCAAGGGGATCAACCACCTCTTCAAGAAGAACAAGGTCACCAGCATCCAGGGCTACGGCCGCCTCAAGGGGCAGGGTGTGGTGGAGGTGGAGGACGCCGAGGGGGGGCGCACCGAGTACCGGGCGAAGCACATCATCCTGGCCACGGGCTCCCGCCCCCGGGATCTCCCCATGATCCCCATCGACGAGGAGCGCATCTGGTCGTCCACCGGGGCGCTCTACCAGAAGGAGGCCCCGAAGACGCTGGCCATCGTCGGGGCCGGCGCCATCGGGATGGAGTTTGCCGACGTGTACTCCAGCTACGGTTCCGAAGTGACCATCATCGAGGCGCTGGACCGGGTGCTCCCCCTGGAGGACCGGGAGATCTCGGACTTCGTGATGAAGGCCTACCGGAAGCGGGGGATGAAGGTGCATGTAGGGGCCAAGGTGCAGTCCTCCGAGCACACCGAGTCCGGGGTACGGCTGGTCTTCCTCGACTCCGACGGGAAGGAGCAGGTGCTGGAGGTGGATCGGGTCCTCTCCGCGGTGGGTCGGGTTCCCAACACCGAGGACCTGGGGCTGGACGCTGCCGGGGTGGAGCGCACCGAGCGGGGCGGCTTCATTGCCGTGGACCGGAACCTCCAGACCAATGTGGAAGGGATCTACGCCATCGGCGACTGTGCCGGGCGGCAGCTCCTGGCCCACAAGGCCAGCCACGAAGGGATCAGCTGCGTGGAGCACATCGCCGGGGAATCCCACGGCCATGTGGACTACGACAATGTGCCGAACTGCACCTACTGCCATCCCGAGGTGGCGTCGGTGGG
>CAYQVI010000091.1:0-13503 GCA_964420725.1 uncultured Gemmatimonadaceae bacterium
ACGGGGAAGTACCGGGACAACGAGACCATGATCCGGGCGATCCGGGCCAGCGGGGCCGGGATCGTCACCGTGGCGGTGCGCCGGGTGGACCTGGACCGGGAGGGGGAGGAGGGGATCCTGCACCATCTGGATCCCCAGGAGTTCCTCCTGCTGGCCAACACCGCCGGGTGCTACACCGCCGAGGAGGCCATCCGGTACGCCCGTCTGGCCCGTGCCGCAGGCTTCAACGAATACCTGAAGCTGGAGGTCATCGGCGACGAGAAGACCCTCCTCCCGGATGTACAGGCCACCCTGGAGGCCGCCCGGGTGCTGGTGGCGGAGGGGTTCAAGGTCATGGCCTACACCAATGACGACCTTGTCATGGCCCTCCGGCTGGAGGACGCCGGGTGCGTCGCCGTGATGCCGCTGGCCTCCCCCATCGGGAGTGGACTGGGGCTGGTGAACCCCTACTACATCCGGGAAATCCGGTCCCGCCTCTCGGTTCCGGTGATCGTGGACGCCGGGGTGGGGACCGCCTCCGATGCGTGCATCACCATGGAGCAGGGGGTGGACGGGGTGCTGATGAATACCGCCATCGCCGCCGCCCGGGATCCGGTGGCCATGGCCACAGCCATGAAGCTGGCCATCGAGGCCGGCCGCCTGGCCTGGCTGGCCGGGCGGATGGCCTCCCGGGAGATCGCCGTCCCCTCCTCCCCCACCCGGGGGATGCTCGACTGAAGCCCTCGGAAGTGGCCCCTCTCCGGAGGTCGGCCCATGCGGTGCTGGCGGCCGTGGGGCGGGGCCGGAGGTTGGATCTGGCGCTGGGGGAGGCCTTCCAGCCGATGGAGGACCGGGACCGGAGGCAGCTCCAGGAGCTGGCCACCGGCACGCTCCGCTACCGGGGGAGGATCGATCATCTCCTGGGACGACATCTGTCCCGGGGGATCGAGAGCCTCCCCCCTGCGGTGCTGGACGTCCTGCGACTGGGGGCCTATCAGCTCCTGCGCATGGATGGCGTCCCTACCTACGCTGCGGTGTCCCAGGCGGTGGAGCAGACCCGGGGCGCAGGGGGGGAGGGGCTGGCCCGGATGGCGAATGCTGTGCTCCGGAAGGTGGCCGCCGACGGCGATGACCCCTCCCTCTTCCCTTCCATGGAGGAGGATCCGGCCGGGTTCCTCTCCACCTGGGGGTCCCACCCCCGGTGGCTGGTGGAGCGCTGGCTCTCCCGCTGGAGCCCGGAGCGGGTCCGGGAGATCGTGGAGGCGAACAACATGGTCCCGCCGGTGGTGCTCCAGCCCTGGGGGATCAGCGCCGCCGAGGCAGGGGACAGGCTCACTGCCTCGGGAATCTCCTGGGAGCCGGTGGATGGGGGACCGGGGCTCCGGCTGGGCCCCGGCACGGACCCCGGAGAGGCGCTGGCCGCCGCCCATGCCCTGGTACAGGATCCAGCGGCGGCGCTGGTGGTACGATATGCGGAGCCGGAGCCCGGGAGCCGGGTGGCGGATCTCTGTGCCGCGCCGGGGGGAAAGGCGCTCGCTCTGCTGCCGGGCTCCGGGTATGTTCTGGCGTCCGATCCGGTGCCGGCCAGGCTCCGTCTGTTGCAGGAGAATGCCCGGCGGCTCCGGGTGGATCCGGGGCGTCTGGGAGTGGTGGCCGCCCGGGCGGAGGAGCCTGCCCTGGGACACGCGGAGCTGGTCCTGGTGGATGTCCCGTGCAGCGGCACGGGTACGCTGCGGCGGCACCCCGATGCCCGGTGGAGGCTCAGGCCGGAGGACATCCCGGCGCTCACCCTGGTGCAGGACCGGATCCTGGAGGGGGCGGCGGGGGTGGTGCCCATCGGGGGGATCCTGGTGTACTCCACCTGTACGCTGGAGCCGGAGGAGAACGAGGAGCGGGTCCGGGCCTTCCTCCTGCGGCATCCGGGATTCCAGGTGGAGCCTCCCGGGGATCCGGAGCTGGCCGGTGTCCTGGACGGGGAGGGATTCCTCAGGATCCTCCCCCGCAACGACGGATTTGACGGGGCCTTCGCGGCCCGGATGAAGAGGTCACGGTGAAGGTAGGTGATTCCATGCGGCGCCGCCGGGGAGGTGGGACCGGGGGGAAGGACTCCCCTCCGTCCACCCAGGGGGGCGCATCGGGAGGCGGCAAGGGGGGCTCCGGCTCCGGGGGCGGGCGGCGCCGTGGCGGAGGGGGGGTGCTACCCTTCCTCCCCGGGGACCGCTTCCTGCGTCTCGTGGGGTTGGCCTTCCTCATGGTCCTGCTGGGAGGGGGGAGCGGGTACCTCTTCGCCACCCGCGTCCTCTTCCCCGTGCCCGAGGTGGCGGGGGAGTTGGTAGAGGTCCCCGACCTGAGCGGAATGGGAACCGGCCAGGCCCGGGAGGCGCTGGAGTCCGCCGGACTGGTGCTGGCGGGGGTGGACAGCATCCGCCACCCCTCCATCGAGGAGGGAAGGGTCCTGGGGCAGTCGCCGCTGGCGGGGCAGATGGCGGTCCCTGGAGGCGAGGTCCTCCTCACGGTGAGTCAGGGTGTGGAGCGTCGTCCCCTCCCGGACGTCACCGGGCTGCAGGCAGATCGGGCGGTGAGCCTCCTGGAGGCCATCGGATTCGCGGTGACGGTGGATACGGTGGAGTCCGGCGAGCCGGCGGGGGCCGTGCTGGCCCAGGAGCCCGGCGCCGGAACCCCGGTGATGTTGGCCGGGAGCATCCGGCTGGAGATCAGCGAAGGCCCCCCCTCCGTGGAGATGCCCGATCTGGCCGGGCTTCCGGAGGAGGAGGCGGTGGCCCGGATCCGGGAACTGGGGCTGGAGGTTGCGGAGATCCGCACCACCTTCCGGTTCGGACGGGATCGGGGGCTGGTGGTGGAGCAGGAGCCCGCACCGGGGCTGCAGGTGGACCGGGGGGCGCAGGTCACTCTTGTCGTGGGGCGGCGATGAGTCCAAGGATGACGTATCTGGCGGCCGTGGTGGTGTCATTGGCCATCGTGGGGACGGCGTGGATGTCCCGGGACCGGTTCAGGCCGCTGGGTCCGGGAGACCGTGCACCCCACTTCACCTACCCGGACCTCTCCGGCACCCCGGTGTCGCTGGAGGATCTCCGGGGGAAGGTGGTGCTGTTGAATGTGTGGGCCACCTGGTGCGCCCCGTGTCGGGTGGAGATGCCCTCCATGCAGCGGCTCTACGAGATGATGGAGGGGGAGCCCTTCGAGATCCTGGCGGTGAGCATCGACGCCCCCAATGGGATCACCGATGCCTTCGGTCGCCCCGGCGGGGACCTGGCCTCCTTTGCCGACTCCCTGGGGCTCACCTTTCCCATCCTCCATGACCCCCAGGGGCTGATCCAACGGGACTACCAGACCACGGGCGTGCCGGAGAGTTTCCTCATCGGAAAGGACGGGACCATCTTCCGGAAGGTCATCGGGTCCACCGAGTGGGACTATCCGATCTGGCTGGAGCAGATCGAGCGACTGGTGGACGGTTAGCCCAGTGGGAGGGACGCTGCTGGAACTCCTTACCCGGAACCTGATGCTCAAGGTGGCGGCCTTCGGGATGGCCCTCCTGCTGTGGGTGTCGGTGCGGGCGGAGCGCCAGGATCGGAGGACCATCCCCTCCGTTCCGGTGCAGGTGGAGTTGTCCGACAGCGACTGGACCCTCCGGGGGGATCCCCTTCCGGCCACGGTGGAGATCCGGGTGAGCGGGCCCGCCCGGGAGCTCTTCCAGCTGGCGCTGGAGCGACCCGTGGTGGTGGTTCCGGTGGACCAGGTGGCCGCAGGGGACACGGCCATCGTCCTCAGTCGGGAGTGGGTCCGCATGGGGAGCCACCCCGGCGTCAGCATCGACGACATCCAGCCCAGCAGTATCCGGATCTCCCTGGACCGCGTCGCCTCGGCGTGGCGTCCGGTGGCCCCCCGGATCCAGGGGGATCTCCCCTCCGACCTGGTGCTGGCCCGGGATCCCACCCCGGAGCCCTCCAGCGTCCGGATCCTGGGCCCTGCCGGGCGGGTGCAGGAAATGGACTCCATCCGCCTCCTCCCCGTGGATCTGGGACGGGTGCGGGGTGACCAGGCGGTGCGGGTTGCCGTGGACACCTCCGGCTTTGGTCGGGTGAGGGTCTCTCCGGATACCGTGACACTCCGCTTCCCTGTGGAGACCCCCGCGGAGCGGATCCTCACGAACGTGCCCCTGGAGCTGCTCCCCGAGGGGGTGCTCAGCGATGTGGAGCTTCCGGAAACCGCCATCTCGGTGGTGCTCCGGGGAGCCCGTGAAGCGGTGGAGTCGGTGACCCGCGGCGACATCCGGGCGGTGGTGGATGTGGTGGGACTCCTGGAGCTGGAGCCCGGTGAGGAGATGGAGGTGCCGGTGCGGATCGAGGGGCTCCCGGCGCTGGTCACCGGGCGGAGCAATCCGCTGCGGGTGACCGTCCGGCGCCGCACCTCCCAGGAGTCCGCCGCCCAGGCGGCCGCTGATGCCGGTGCCGACTCCGATGGACCGGAGGGGCTCCGATGAACGGCAACTCCGCCCACCGGCTCATCCTGGGGATCGAGACCAGTTGCGACGAGACGTCCGCGGCGCTGCTCCGGGGGGAGGACCAACTCCTGGCCCATGTCATCCTCTCGCAGGATGTGCACCGGGTCTACGGCGGCGTGGTGCCGGAACTGGCGGCCCGGGAGCACCTCCGGGTCATGGACAGGGTCCTGGACGAGGTCCTCAGGGAGGCGGGACTCTCCCTGGACGCCGTGGATGCCGTGGCCGTCACCGCCGGTCCCGGCCTGATCGGAGCCCTCCTGGTGGGAGTGACGTGGGGAAAGGCGCTGGCCTTCGCCCGGGGGATCCCCATGGTGGCGGTGCACCATCTGGAAGCCCACCTCTTCGCCCCCTCCCTTGAGGATCCCGAGGCCCGCCCCCCCTTCGTGGCCCTCCTGGTCTCCGGGGGACACACCCTCCTCCTCTGGGTCCCGGAATGGGGAGAGTACCATCTGGTGGGTGAGACCCGGGACGACGCCGCCGGGGAGGCCTTCGACAAGGTGGCCCGTCTCATGGACCTCCCCTACCCCGGGGGCCCCGAGATCCAGCGGGTGGCCCGGGAGGGTGACCCCACCCGTCACCCCTTCCCCCGCCCCATGCTCCGGGGGAACGCCGTCCCCGGGGATGCCGACTACCGGGACTTCTCCTTCAGCGGCCTGAAGACTGCGGTGTCCCAGCGGGTGGCGGAGCTGTCGGAGGCGGGGCGCCTGCTGGAGGAGCGCCCCCACGTGGCCGCCGCCTTCCAGGAGGCGGTGGTGGACGTCCTGGTGGCCAAGACCCTGCGGGTGGTGGAGGAGACCGGCTGTCCCCAGGTCCTGGTGGGGGGCGGCGTCTCGGCGAACGGTCCCCTGCGGGAGGCCTTCCGAAGCGCCCTGGCATCCCGGAAGGGGGGGCGCCTCTTCCTGGGTTCGCCCCGCATCTCCCTGGACAACGGGGCGATGGTGGCCCGGGCCGGGGCCTTCCGGCTGGATCGGGACGGGCCCTCCCCCCTGGAGGTCACCGCCGACGCGGCGATGCCGTTCCCGGGTCTCCTCCGCCCGGAACTCCAACGCAGCGGCACCGGGCGGGTCCGCCGGTCCGCACGGGCGGAGGGGAACGCCTCCTCCGTCCCCGTTCCTCCACTCTGATTCCCCAGCGACCCCGAGGCCGCCGTGCTCCCCGTCCTGTTCCGACTTCCCGAGTGGCTCCCCATCATGGGGGGTGCCGCCATCACCTCCTTCGGGGTCATGATGTTCCTCTCCTTCGTGGTGGGAGGGATGATCATCCGCCGCCAGATGGAGGAGGGGGGCTTCGACCCGGAGAAGGCCTGGGACCTGGTCTTCGTGGCCGTCCTGGGGGGGATCGTGGGAGCGAGGGTCTATTACCTGCTCCTGAACTGGGAAGACACGCTGTCGGACCCCGCGGGGATGCTCCTCTCCCGGGGGGGGCTGGTCTGGTACGGGGGCTTCATCCTGGCCACCCTCCTGGTCATCTGGCAGATCCGGCGGATGAAGCTCCCCCTGGGGACCATGGCGGACTATGTGGCCCCGGCCCTGGCTGCCGGGTATGCGGTGGGGCGGATGGGGTGCTTCCTGGTGGGGGATGACTACGGCCGTCCCACCGACTCCTGGGTGGGAATCGCCTTCCCCGAGGGGGCTCCCCCCACCCGGGTGGACATCCTGGAGCGGAGCTTCGGGATCACGGTGGATCCGGCACTGATCGAGAAGTACGGCGACATCGTGCCGGTGCATCCCACCCAGCTCTACGAGGTGGGGATGTCCACCCTCATCTTCTTCCTCCTCTGGCGGATCCGGCGGCATGATCGTCACCCCGGGTGGATCTTCGCCCTCTGGCTGGCGCTGGCGGGGGTGGAGCGCTTCATCGTGGAGATCTTCCGGGCGAAGGACGACCGCTTCCTGGGGATCTTCACCATTGCCCAGCTCATCAGCGTGGGGCTGGTGATCGCAGGGCTCATCCTGGCGCAGCGGCTATCGGGACGGGTTGGAAACGCCACCCCGGCGGGAGCCGACGGCGCTCCGGTCCTCTCGGGTGCAACCCCCGCCGGCACGGCGCGGGGTGGGCGGAAGGGCTGCCGCTCCGGAGGTCGCTGAGGCCGGGAGGCGTCCATGCTCACCATCGTCCACGGTTCGGATCTGCACTTCGGTCGTCCCCACGACGCAGGGGCGGCGGAGGACTTCATGCGGGTCATCCACGCCCGTTGCCCGGACCTGCTGGTGCTCTCCGGGGATTTCACCCAGCGGGCGAAGGTGGAGGAATACCAGGCGGCCCGGGCGTGGCTTGACGCACTGCCGGATGGGCTGCCGGTGGTGGTGACCCCGGGAAACCATGACGTCCCTCTCTACCGGGTCTGGGAGCGCCTGACGAACCCGTTCGGGAACTACCGGCGGTGGATCTCGCAGGAGCTGGATTCAGTCACCCGGATCCCCGGGGCGGTGGTGGTGTCTCTCAATTCGGCAGCCCCACGTCGGGCCATCACCAACGGGAGGTTGGACCCGGATCAACTCTCCTTCGCCCGGAGGGCCTTTGCCTCGGCGGAGAAGGGGGATGCGCGGCTGGTGGTGTTGCATCACCACCTGGCACCGGCGCCGGACTACGAGAGTGACAACCCCCTCCCCGGCGCCCGCCGGATCCTGGGAGCCTTCGAGGAGATGCAGGTGGACATGATCCTCTCCGGCCATCTTCATCGGGCCTACATCGGGAACTCCCTGGATGTCTTCCAGGGAGAGAACCGGGATCGGGGCGTGGTCATTGTCCAGAGCGGCACCACCACCTCCCGACGGGGGCGGGCCCGGGAGCGGGCGAAGCAGAGCTTCAACCAGGTGCGGATCTTCCAGTCCCGGCTGGAAGTGGTCCACCACATGCACTTCGAGAAGGCCGGCGGCTTCGCCCCCTTCTCCGCCCACGTGTTTCCCCGCACCCCCGGCCGCTGGTTTGAAGGGGATCCCTTCCACGAAGCCTACGTGACAGAGGGGGACGAGGGATGAGACCCAGGGATGCCGGCGGGTCGTTTCCCACGCCCCTCCGGACGTGCCTTCCACCTCTTCTGGCCCTTTTCCTCATGGTGGTGGCCCCCCTTCCGGCCGTCGGGCAGGTCGGGCGGGAGGAGGTGGTGTCGCTGGAGTTCTCCGGGAACCGGGTGATCCCCTCCTCGGAGCTCTCCTCGGCCATCGTCACCCGGGAAACCGGCTGTCTCTCCGCTGCACTCCTCCCCTTCTGCTGGCTGGGGGCCGGGTTCGCCCAGGACCGCTATTTCCGGAGCCCCCGGGCCTTCCAGGAGGACCTGGCCCGCCTCGCCCTCTACTACTACATCCGCGGCTATCGCCAGGCGGAGGTGGATCGGGTGGTGGAGACCGTGGGCCCGGATCAGGTGGAGGTGGAGTTCCTCATCGTGGAAGGCCCCCCCACGGTCATCGACTCCGTCGAGGTCTTCGGCCTGGAGGAGTTGGAGCCGGAGCTCGGGGGCCGGATCCAGACGGTCTTCCGGCGATGGCAGGGAGATCCGCTGGACCTGGCGGCCATCGATCTGGTCCGGGACGAGGTGCAGGCGCTCCTCCGGGAGAGCGGGTACGCCCACGCGGACGTGCTCCGGGGCTACTTCGCCCCGCAGGGGACACTGGGCGCCCGCCTCACCGTGGACGTGTATCCCGGTCCCCTGGCCCGTTTCGGCAGCATCACGGTGGAAGGAAACGAGAAGCTGGATGAGACCGTGATCCGGCGCATGCTCCCCTTCCGGGAGGGGAGTCGGTACCGTCAGGAGTTGATCTTCCAGGGGCAGCGGAACCTCTTCTCCCTGGAACTGCTCCGGTTGGCAGACATCACCCAGGACCTGGACAACCAGCCGGACTCGCTGGTGCCGGTGACGGTGCGGGTGGCGGAGGGGAACACCCACCGGGTCCGGACCGGCCTCGGCTGGACCTCGGCCGAGTGCCTCACCGCCGAAGCCCGCTGGTCCAGCCGGAACTTCCTGGGAGGGGCCCGGCGCATGCAGTTCCAGGGGAGGGTGGCGAACCTCCTGGCGGAGAACCTCCGGAGCACCCTGTGCGACCAGGCGGGCACGGAGGAATACGGGGAGCTCAACTGGTTGGTGGGGGCCGACTTCACACAGCCGTTCCTCTTCTCCTCCCGGAATTCCCTCTCGGCGGGGCTCTATGCGGAGCGGCAGAGCCTGCAGGATGTGTTCGTGCGTCAGGCGCTGGGGCTCAACCTGCTGGTGAACCGCAGCATCGGTCGGGGGTCCTTCCTCTCCGCCTCGTTCCGGCCGCAGGTGGGGCAGTTGGATGCCGCCGAGGTCTTCTTCTGCACCAGCTACGCGGTCTGCGAGCCCGACGACATCGAGGCGCTCCAGGGCACCAACACCCTCTCTCCGGTGGGGATCGGGGTCACCCAGGACCTGGTGAACCAACTCCTGAACCCCACCTCCGGGCGACGACTCCTCCTGGAGATCGAGCATGCCTCTGCCGCCACCGGCTCCGACTACGGGTACGACCGGGTGATCGGCGAGATGGTGGGCTACTGGGGGGTGGGGTCCACCGTGGTGGCCGGCCGGCTCCGGGGGGGGTGGCTCAATCCCCGCCCCTTCCGTGGGAGCCTGGGAGCCGGGGCGGCCCGGGATATCGCCCACCCGCAGAAGCGCTTCTACGCCGGAGGGGCCAACTCCGTCCGGGGGTTTGCCCAGAACCAGCTGGGCCCCCGGGTCCTCACGGTGGACGTGCGCCGGCTGCTGGACCCCCGGGTGTCCGAGGAGGGTGACATCCTGCCCCCCATCTGCACCCCGCTGGCGGTGTTCTCCCTCCGCTGTGATGCGTCGGAACTGGCGGATGGGGCCTTCGATCCCCGGGCCACCGGAGGAACCCGGGTGGTGGACGGAGGGGTGGAGGTGCGGTTCCCCGTGGTCCGGGACTTCCTGCAGGGGGCCGCCTTCGTGGACTTCGGCCAGGTGTTCAGCGAGAACTCGGAACTTGACCTGAACCGGTTGGAGGTGACCCCTGGGCTGGGACTCCGGTACCTCAGCCCCATTGGCCCCCTCCGGGTGGATGTGGCCTACCGCCCGGTGGGGGGTGAGGACCTCCGGGTGATCACCTCCCGGATCCGCCCCCGGACCCTGGAGGACCAGGAGACGATCCTGGATGGGGATTGGGTGGTCCTCAACGAACTGGCCTTCCTCCGCCCCCCGGTGGCCTTCGGCAGCTCCGCCCCCTTCTCCTGGAGCCGCTTCCAGGTCCACCTCTCCATCGGCCAGGCCTTCTGATGGCGAAGGTGGCCCGCTGGACCCTCCGGGGCGGTGCGGTGCTGGCGCTCCTTGCGCTGGGCCTCTCCTCGCTGGTCTTCGTCCTGAACCGGACGCAGCGGGGGCAGACCTTTGTCCTCTCCCGGGCCATCAGCTTCGTCCAGGGGAGGATCGACGGAGATCTCCGGGTCGAGGGGATCCACTCCTCGGGACTCCTGGGGGGGTTCACCCTCCGGGGGATCTCCCTCACCGATGAGGCGGGTCGCCCCTTCGTCACCGCCGATTCGGCGGAGGTGCGGTACGCCCTGGGTTCCCTCCTGGCCGGCGACGTGATCCTCAACCGGGTCCGCCTGTGGAACCCGGCGGTGGTGCTGGAGCCGCAGCCTGGGGACAACCGGCTCAATGTCCTGGGGATCTTCCGGGTGGAGCCCGACACCCTGGCCCCGGAGGCGTCGGAGGGGGTGGAGGTGCCGGAGGGAGGGGAGCCGGCGCCCCCCGGTCGCCTCATCGCCGTCCGGGAGCTGCTGGTGGAGCAGGGCTCCGTGGCGGTCCGGGTCCCGGTCTCCCCGGATGCGCCGGCCCCCGACCCCGGGGACGAAGGGCTCGTGATTCCCAGGCTGGAGGTCCCCGGGGTGGGAGAGGTGCTGGAGATCTCCGCGCAGGAGCTGTCGGGGCGGGTGGAGGATCTGCGGATCCTGGACCCCGGGTCTCCGGGGCAGCAGATGGACATCCGCACCCTCCAGGGGCTGGTGCGGATCTTCGACGAGCCGGTGCGGGTGGCGGACGTCCGGGGGGAGCTGGCGGTGACGGGGGATTCTGTCCTCCTGAAGGCCGAACGCTTCTGGCTCACGGAGACGGAGACGGCGGGGCGGCTGGCGCTTGCGCTGGGTGGGGAGGAGCTGGACCTGGCGGTGGAGCTGGAGGCCACCGTGCTGAGGCTGGCGGACTTCCGCTGGCTTCTGCCTGACCTTCCGGACGGCACCGGGAGCGGAGATGTCCAGGTGCGGATCCTGGAGGGGGAGACACGCGTCGCCGCCTCAGGGGTGGAGGTGGTGAGCGGCCGGAGCCGGGTCCGGGGGGGTGGGGAGGTGACCCTCCCGGCCCGTGGTGGCCCGCGGCTGACCGGCGTCGACGTGGAGTTCCTTCCCCTCGGGCTGGACCTGGTTCAGCGATTCGCAGTCGACACGCTCCCCCTCCCGGAGGAGGGGCTGATCCGGGGGCGGGTCCGGGCCGACGGAAGGCTGGACGCCCTTCGCCTTGCCGGTCAGCTCACCCTCACCGGGGTGGGGCGCGAACCCACCGCGGTCCAGGTGGAGGGCACCCTCCATGCCGACGGGGACCTCGGTGGCACCGGGCTCTCGGTGGTGGCGGAACCGCTGGACTATGCCCTCCTGGGGGACCTGATCCCCGGCGGACTCCCCCTCACCGGAACGGGGCGGGTGACGGGGACCCTGGACGGGCGCTTCGGCCAGGAGCTGATGGTGGACCTCATCGCCCTCCATCAGGCGCCGGGGCTCCCGGACTCCAATGTGGAGGTGCGGGGGATGGTGCGGGGTCGGGAGGAGGAGCTCTCGGTGGAGCTGGAGGGACTGGTCCAACCCCTCTCCCTGGACGCCCTGGCCCGGGACTGGCCGGCGCTGCCGGTGTCCGGGCTGGTCCAGGGGTCGGTCACGGCCCGGGGCCCCCTCTCCAACCTGGGGCTGGAGCTGGCGCTGGATACTCCCGGAGGTCCCGTCACCGGGATGGCCCGCCTGGACGCCCGGAACCCGGCGGCGGGATACTCCGGCGAGGTAGAGCTGGAGGCCTTCGACGTGGCCCGGATGGTGGACGGGGTGCCGGACTCCACCCTGATCACGGGGATCCTGGCCGTCGAGGGAGAGGGGATGGACCCGGAGAGCCTGGTGGCCTCGGTGCGGCTGGCGCTGGAGCCCTCCCGGGTGGCGGGGCTCCCCCTGGACGGGGCGTCCCTCACGGCCCGTGTGGGCGAGGGGCATGTGACGGTGGCCGCCCTGGAGGTCCGGAGCCCGGCGATCCGGCTGTCCGGGGCGGGAGTCCTGGCGCTGGAAGAATGGGCGGGTCCCATCCTCCTCCCCGGCGAGGTGGCGGGGGATCCCCTCTGGCTGGACCAGGGGGAGGGGGGAATTCCGACCCTTCCCCCCCTGGCCCTGCCGGGAGCCGCCGACACGATTCCCGCCCTCCGCCTGGAGATCCAGGAGACGGACCTCGAGGCGCTGCGTCCCTGGCTCATGCCCGGGGCCACCATCGCCCGGGACGAGCTCTCCCCCCTGGACCTGGAGGTGTTGCGCCTGGAGGGGGTGGATCCCGACACCCTTCCCTCCCGGGCGGAGCTGGCCCTTGGGGGGGATCTGCAGGGTGAGGTGGTCCTCCGGGGGGCATTGACCCGCTTCCGGCTGGACGGGTCGCTTGCGTTCCAGGAGCTGGCCTGGGGCCTCTCCTCCCTGGAGGAGGGGACCGTGCACCTCTCCCTCCGGGACCCCCTCCACCCCGGGTCTCCCCTGGCGGGGCGCATCACCACCCGGGACGTGTCCCTCGGGGAGCGTCGCTTCGACTCGGTGGTGGCCTTCCTGGGGCTGGTGGACGGGGCGGGGGTGGCCGCTGCCCGGGTCTCCCGCACCCCACCTCCTCCGGGAGGTGACCGGGGGGAGGACCGACCCCTCCGCCCCGTTCCGGACACCACCGTCCCCCCG
Organism: uncultured Gemmatimonadaceae bacterium; assembly: GCA_964420725.1. GTDB lineage: Bacteria > Gemmatimonadota > Gemmatimonadetes > Longimicrobiales > Gaopeijiaceae > CAYQVI01. Next base: position 12,434 of record CAYQVI010000091.1, read on the forward strand.
GCCCCTGCCGAGGAGATCCGCTTCCACGCCCCGTTCACTCTGGACTCCGTGGGGACGCTGGAGGCCCGACTGGAGGAGCTGGTGGTGTCCTCCCGGGACGTGGACTGGTCGCTGGCCAACCCGGCCCTCTTCCAGCGGGATTCCATGGGGATCCGCATCGAGCACTTCCACCTCCGCCGTCCGGAGCCCGGTGGGGTGAGGATCCAGGCGGATGGACGCCTTCCGGTGCAGGGGGAGGCGGACTTCACCCTCTCCGTCGAGGATCTCGACCTCTCCCGCCTGGTGAGCCTCCTGCAGCTCGACCTGGAGCTGGAGGGGGTGGTGGACCTCCAGTCCCGGGTCACCGGCACGGCGGCGGCCCCCCTCATGGAGGGGAGTCTGGAGGCCAACGACCTCCGGTGGGCGAATGTGCCCCTGGAGCGGGTGGAGGGTGGGTTCACCTATGCAGATCGTCGGATCAGCATGGAGGTGTTGGTGGACGAGGAGGGGCGCCGCGTTCTCACGGCCGATCTCTCCATTCCAGCGGACCTGGCCTTCGGAGAGGTGGAGGAGCGCTTTCCCAGAGACGAATTGGACGGCGAGATCGTCGTCCGGGAGTTCCCCGCAGCCATCGCCCTCAGCATCCTGGACCTGTTCCAGGAGGTGGAGGGGGCCTTCAGCGGGAACATCCTCCTGGCGGGGACGCTGGAGGACCTCTCCCCCACTGGACGGATCACCCTGGTGGGCGGGGCCGCAACCCTGGAGGCGGTGGGGGTGCGCTATACGGAGGTCGGGATGGAGGGCACCCTCCAGGAGGGAGGGGTGATCCAGGTGGAGGGGAGCGCCCGGGCCGGTGGCGGGGCCAGGGTGGCGGGAACCGTGGATGTCAGCGACCTCACCAACCCGGCCTTCGACCTGGCCATCACCGCCTCCGGCTTCCAGGCCGCCTCCCGGCGGGACGTGGAGGGGCGCTTCGGAGGGACGGCGAACCTGGCGGGCAGCTTCCGGGACCCCCTCATCACCGGAGACCTCAGGGTGGAGCAGGGGAACCTCTTCCTGGACGAGTTCGTCCGGGCCTCCACGGTGGTGGA
>CAYQVI010000092.1:0-13446 GCA_964420725.1 uncultured Gemmatimonadaceae bacterium
CATACCAGAGGATCACCATGGTCCCCACCGCCACCAGCATCTCGGTGAGGGGGCCTGCCAGCGCCCGCCACCGCTCGGTGCGGACGAAGGTCCGGAAGTAGTCCTGGGTGAGTCCGTGGAACCGGTCCCGCTCCCGCCCCTCCGCCCCGGAGGACTTCACCAGCCGGATCCCCGAGAGGGTCTCCAGGATGTGGGCATTCACCTCGCCTGCCAGGTTCAGGACCCGCCGGTCGCCCCGGCGGAGCTTCTTCACCAGCGGCCCCCACACCGCCATGGTGCCGGGGATGACGATGCAGGCGGCCAGCGTGAGCTTCCACGACAGCGCCATCATCACCGTGAGGAAGACCGCGAACTCCACCACCGCCGAGAGGATCCGGGCCAGCTCCCGGGTGACCAGCGTCCGGAGCTGCTCCACGTCGTGGGTCAGCCGGGACACGATCTGCCCCATCCGGGTCCGGCCGAAGAAGGCCAGGTCCAGCTCCAGAAGGTGATCGTACACCTGGTTCCGCAGGTCCCGGGTCACCCCCTGCTCCACCCGGGCCACCAGCCAGGTCTTCAGGAAGTCGAAGACATTCTTGAGGATGAAGGTGACCAGCAGGAGCAGGATGATCCCCTGCACCGCCTCCAGCGGGTCCCCGCCCAGATCCACAAGACGATAGACCGTGGCCTCCAGGAAGCGCTCCAGCGGGTTGGGATCGCCGGCGGGTGCAGGGGTGGCGGCAGCCCCTCCCCCCCCGGCCCCGTCCCCCAGGAAGAGCGTCTCCACAAAGGGGATGAGGAGGACGAAGGTCAGGGCGTCCAGCCCGGCGAAGGCGAAGGTCGCCACCACCGACAGGAGGAAGAGGGGGAGGTGCGGGCGGAGATAGCCCAGGATCCGGAGGTAGTGGCGCACCGCTGCTCTGTCAGCTCCCCGTGGTGCCCCGGGCCCGCGGCGTCAGCAGCGAGATGGGGACGATCATCTCCTCGGGAGAGATGCCACCATGGAGGAAGGATCCCCGATAGCGGGCCTGGTACTCCCGCAGCTTCGTGGGATAGACCATGAAGGAGTCCTCCAGCGCCACCAGATAGGTGGTCCCCAGCTTCCCGGGGGGAAGCCGGAGATCCCGGGGGTCGGAGGTGGAGAAGACCATCCGGGCCTCCTCGGCCCGGAGGTCCCCGCCGAATTTGTAGCGGAGGTTGGATGTGGCGTCCCGACGGGCGAACACGGTCGTGGGGCGGTGGCAGTGGATGGAGCCGTGGTCGGTGGTGAGGACCACCTTGCACCCCCGGGCCGCCGCCTCCCGGAGCACCGCCAGCGCGGTGGAGCGCTCGAACCAGGAGCGGGTCACGTCCCGGAGCGAGGCGGCATCCCGGGCCACCTCCAGGAAGATCGGCGACTCCGACCGCCCGTGGGTCATGAGATCCACGAAGTTGAACACCAGCGCCACCACCGATCCCGGAGCCTTGAGGGCCGAACGGATCCGCCCCCGGACCTGATCCGAATCCCGGTCGGTGAAGATCTTCTCGTAGTGGACCGGGACATCCCGCCCGGTGATGCGCCGGAGCTGACTCTCCAGGAGGCGGTCCTCGAAGGCATTCAGGCTCCCCTCCTCGTCGGAGGAGTCCCACCACTCCGGATACTCCTTCGCGATATCATCGGGGAAACGACCGGAGAAGATGGCGTTCCGGGCGTACGGGGTGGCGGTGGGAAGGATGGAGTAGTGCAGCCACTCCTCGATCTCGAAGTACGGAGAGAGGAGGGGGGCCATCACCCGCCACTGGTCCAGCCGCATGCAGTCCAGCACCACCAGGAAGACCGGCTTCTCGCCCAGGAGAGGCACCACATGGTCCCTCACCAGGTCCACACTCAGCTCCGGGCGCCCCGGATTCCCCTCCTCCCGCACCCACCCGGCATACTCCCGGGTGATGAAGCTCCCGAAGTCCCGGCGCAGCTCGGACGAGAGCGACTCCACGGAGTCCAGCAGCCCCCGCTCCCCCGCGGCCTCCAGCGAGACGTGCCAGTCCACCAGTTCGGCGTAGAGGTCCGCGTAGTCGTCGGCGGAGCGGGCGTCCTGGCGGAAGCGCTGCAGGTGGGGAAAGCGGGCGGCGAAGTCCTGGGCCACCTGCTGCTGCCGAATGGACGATCCTTCCAGGATCCGGGTCACCACCGACAGGACCTGCCGGGGGGAGGTGGGCTTCACCAGGTAGTCGTCCACCCGGCGGCCGATGGCCTCGGTCATGGTCCGGTCCTCCTCGGACTTGGTGACCATGACCACCCGGGCGTGGGGGTCCTCCCGGCGGAGGATCTCCAGCACCTCGAGCCCCCGGCGGCCCGGCATCTGCTCGTCCAGGAGAACCAGGTCGTACCGATCGCTGCGCAGCAGTTCAAGGGCGTCATCCCCGTTGGAAATGGCGTCCACGTGGTAGCCCCGCTGCTGCAGGAAGAGGAGATGGGGCCTGAGGAGGTCGATCTCGTCGTCGACCCAGAGGATCCGCTTGGCGCTCCGGCTCATGGTGGGAAGCTAGAAGCCTGTTGAAGAGAAGGGGAGGCCCGCGTCACGAGCGCCACGGGGGTCACCGGTAGGCGGATTCTCGAAGGCGATGCCGGGTGCATCGGCGAGAGGGTCCAACCGGCGGGGCGGCCCGGAAGGGCTCACATACTCACAGTGTAGGGGAACCAGGCGGCGACGGGGACCCCTCCTCGCTTCGCCGGCTCGAAGACCCAGCGGGCCGCCTCTTCGATGAGACGGCGGTTGAAATCCCGGTCCGACGTGGGAGGGCGCAGGTGGGTGGAGTCCGCCACCACCCGGCCATTCTCCCCCACCCAGACCCAGACCTCCACCTCCCGACCCCGGAGGTTCCGGTTGGTGGGGGGGATGATCATCCCCCTTGGGGACGGGGGCGTGATGCGGAAGCGACCCTCTTCGGCATTCCCGCCGTCCCCGGCACCCGTTCCATTTTCCAGACCCGGTCCAGGCGGACCCAACCCGGGGGGCCCTCCCATGGTGGCCATGAGCCCAGCCATATCCGCAGCCTCGGTCATGGGGTCCAGGACGATCTCCTCCACCACCACCCCATCGGGGGAGAAGAGGGGGGGTGGGGGGCGGGGAATCGGGCGGGCCTCCGCGATGTTCAGCGTCACCGCCTCCATTCCTCCCCCGGCGGCGGCCCGGTCATCGCCGGCCCGGGGCCCTGCTGCCGAGAAGGGAGACACCGGGGGGACGTCCAGATGGAGCAGGAAGAAGATGATGACGTGGATGACGACGGACGCGACGAAGCCTCGGCGCCAGAAGATCCACTCCCTCCGGCGACGCTGGCTGATCGAGATGCGTTCGTCCCCTGGTCTCATCGGCGGCGGAGGGGTGCGGGAAACGGACATGGGCCTCGAATGGGGCCGCTCCGGACTGAGCGGATGGCCAGGTCCCTTGTCTAGTACGACCGGGAGGGGGGAAAGGGTTCCCAATGCATCGAGACGGAGCGTGTGGAGGGGGGGGCGGCGGGGTGGGGACGGCTTGCGTCGGCACTCCCCCGTGATGAACTTTCGGTGTTCCATGGGTCACCCCCGACCACCGTGGGTCGACCCTGCGTAATCCCTCCGGCCTCGCACCGTTCCGGTGGTTTCCGGGGGCCTGGCAGGCTCCGGTCCCGCGGGTCCGGGGGGCCTCCTTCCATCCGCCATTCCCCGGGAAGACACGTGGCCATGCCCCCCGGCGCGACCCACCCTCCCACCGCTGCGACGGAGGGGGATGCATCAGCCCGGTCCTCCCCCCGGGGCCTCCGGAAGGAGTCGTCGTCCGGCGCTGCCCGCCTGCGCCTCCGGGCCTACTATGAGCTCACGAAGCCGGGGATCGCCGGCTTCGTGATGGTCACCGCCGGTGCCGCCTACGTGGTGGCATCCCGTGGCGACGCCGCCTTCGTGGCGGTCCTCCACACCCTCCTGGGGACCCTCCTGGCCACCGCAGGAGCGCTGGCCTTGAACCAGTACGTCGAGCGGGATGTGGACGCCATCATGAAGCGCACCCGGGGTCGGCCCGTTCCGTCGGGACGCCTCCGCCCGGTGGAGGCGCTGGCCTTCGGGGTCTTCCTGGTGGCGGCGGGTGTGGGTCACCTCTGGTTCTGGATCGGATGGATGCCGGCGGTCCTCACCCTCCTCTCTGCCGTGGTGTACATCGGCGTCTACACGCCCCTGAAGTCCCGCTCGTACACCGCCACCCTGGCCGGCGCCTTCCCGGGCTCCGCCCCCGCCCTCATCGGCTGGAGCGCCGCCACCGGGGACCTGAGCCTTCCCGCCATGGTCCTCTTCGGCACCATGTTCGTCTGGCAGCTCCCCCATGTGGTGGCGCTGGCCTGGCTGCTGAAGGACGACTACGCCCTGGCGGGCTTCCACCTGATCCCCTCGAATCTCCCGGACGGCGGCGATGCCTGGACCGGGCGCCAACTGGTCCTCTACTCCGCCGTCCTCCTCCCCATGAGCCTGGCGTTGACCCCCCTTGGGATCACCGGGTGGATCTACTTCGCCGGAGCGCTGGTCCTGGGAGGGATCATGCTCTGGTGGTCGGTGGTGACGCTCTTCGGGATGACCCGGGATCGGGTGCGCAGGGTGTTCTTCGGCTCGCTGGTCTACCACCCCCTGCTCCTCACCGTGATGCTGCTGGACATCGTGCGATGAGGATGGGCCGGCGGCGTTCGGCCCCCTGGCTCCTTCTGGGGCTCCTCCTTTCCGCCTTCCCTCCGGAGCCGACCGTGGCCCAGGAGAATCGACCCCGCGTCCGGGATGTGGGCGTCCGCATCGGGATCTTCGACCCGGGGGCGCAGAACGCCATCACGGATGTGTCCGGGGTGCGGGTGGGGCAGACCACGGTGATGGAGGGGGACTCGGTTCGCACCGGCATCACGGCGATCCTTCCCCACGGAGGGAATCTCTTCCGGGAGCGGGTCCCTGCGGCGCTGCACGTGGGGAACGGGTTCGGGAAGCTGGTGGGGGTGACGCAGCTCCGGGAGCTGGGGGAGTTGGAAACCCCCATCCTCCTGACCTGCACCCTCTGCGTCTGGCGTGCCGCCGATGCCATGGCGTCCTGGATGCTGGGGCAGCCTGGCATGGAAGGGGTGGGATCCATCAATCCCGTGGTGGGAGAGACCAACGACGGCGGCCTGAACGACATCCGGAGTCGCCCGATCCGCCCCGAGCATGTGGTCTCCGCCCTGGAGGGCGCCTCCACGGGACCGGTGGAGGAGGGGTCCGTGGGGGCCGGGACCGGGACCCGGGCCTTCGGGTGGAAGGGGGGGATCGGCACCGCCAGCCGGATCCTGCCGGAGACCCAGGGGGGGTGGACGGTGGGGGTCCTGGTCCAGTCCAACTTCGGGGGGATCCTCACGGTGGCCGGGGCTCCGGTGGGGCAGGCGCTGGGCCGCTACAGCTTCCAGGCGGACGTGGAGGCGGGGCGGGATGCAGGTAGAGGGTCCCCCTCCGGGCCAGGTCGGACGGCCTTCGGGCCGCTGGAGTGGCCGGACGAGGGACAGGGGTCGGTGATGATCGTGGTGGCCACCGATGCTCCCCTCTCCGCCCGGAACCTGGAGCGACTGGCGGCCCGGTCCATCATGGGGCTGGCCCGGACCGGCTCCTTTGCCGGGAATGGCTCCGGAGACTACGTCCTGGCCTTCTCCACCCACGAGGGGGTGCGAATGGAGGCGGGTGCCGGACCCCGGGCCATCCAGGATCTCCCCAACGACCGGATGTCGGGGCTCTTCCAGGCCGTGGTGGAGTCCACCGAGGAGGCCATCCTCAACTCCCTCTTCCGGGCCACCACGGTGACGGGGATGGGGCGCACCGCCGAGGCCCTCCCCCTGGAGGAGACCCTGGAGATCCTCCGGCGCCACGGCATGATCCCCGACGGGGACTGACGCCACCCGGGGACGGCGCTCGCTCCGCCCCCCTCAGCGCCAGGCGTCCTTCCACCGGCTGTACTCCACCACCCCCACCCCGGCGGCCCGGAGCAGGTCGAGGCCGGCGGGGTCCCGGTACGCCTCCCGGTAGAACACCCACGCCACCCGGGCCTGCACCATCAGCTTGGCACACATCACACAGGGGCTGGCCGTGATGAAGGCCACCTTTCCCCGGAGCCTCCCGGGGGCCTTCACCAGGGCGTTCATCTCGGAATGGATGCACCCGCACCGCCCCGGCGTCTCCGGGTCGTCGCAGCGGTTGGGAAGCCCGCGGGCGTTCCCGTTGTAGCCGATGGCCACCACGTTCTCAAGGAACCGGTCGGTGATGACGGTCCCCACCTGAAGACGGGCGCAGGTGCTCCGCTTGGCCAGCTCTTCCGCCATCCTCATGTAGACCTCGAAGATGGGGAGGCGGTCCGGAGGGGCTGGGGCCTCCACCCCGGGCTCCAGGTTCAGCGGATGCCGGTTCGCCTCAACACCGTCCCGGGGGTGCAGGGGCAACGCGGTGGGACCCGCCCCCGTCACGCCGGGTCCCCTCCGGATGCCCGGGATGAGCCGGAACCCGCGGCAGGCACCGGGTCGGCGGCCAGCTCTCCCCCCTCCATCGCTGGCGGCCCGGAGGGGACCACCGGCAACCCCGCCGCCGACTCCAGGAGGGTGGCGATCTCCTCCAGCGTGGTCCGGCCCCGGTCCCGGGCATACCACCGGCGGATCTCCCGGTAGCGCTCCTCGGAGGGGAGCTTCAGCCCCTCCTCCTTGACCCACCGCTGGATGGGGGCCGGACGGGGACCCCACCACCCCCGCTCCTGAAAGGTCTCGTCGTAGATGATGACCACCGGGATTGACCGGCTGGTCCCCGTCAGGTGGGCATCCATGAGGTCCAGGTTGTCGTCCCGCCCCAGCACCCGGAAGGAGAGCCCCGGCACCCCCTGGACCAGCCGGGCCACCAGGGGGAGCAGGTTCACGGCATCCCCACACCAGTCCTCGGAGAGGGCCAGGAGATGCCATGTCCCTCCCAGCTCCCCCACCCGCCGGGCGATGTCCGGGGGAACCACAACCCGGTCCCACACCCCCCTCCAGAGTTCCCGGTTCTTCTCCACCATGGTCAGATACTGCTCGAAGTCGGAGCCCGACTCGAATCGATCCCTGGTCATCATATCGTTCAATCCTTCCTCGAAGGCGTCCCGGTGCCCCGCCGACCTCGTCAGCCCACCCCGACGGGGGCTCCGTACATCAAAATAACCGCATCGGCGCCCCGGTTCCCCCGGGGAGTTCCGGGGCGCTGGCGGAGGCACGAACCCGGGGCCGGCCCCGGTTCCCGTCCACGGTGCAGCCACGGCCCGGTCGATGGAGCCCCCCGGCCCCCGCCTGTGCCACTCCCGGCTCCCGTCATTACCTTTCTCCGCAATCATCGGCCCCCGCCGTCCGGCCCTCCGGACGGAGCAGGCCCCTTCCCTTCCTGTCACCCCCGGTCCCATGCCCATCATCCGGTTCGCACTCTGGCTCCGCCTCTCCTCCCTCCGGAGGAGCGGACCATGGGGGCTGCTGCTCCTGCTGGCACTGGCTGCGGGCTCCCCTCCCCTCTCCGGACAGGAGCCCCCCCCTTCGATCCTCACGCTGCTGGAGGCGGGGAACCGCACGCTGGCCCCGGGGGGCACAGTCCAGGGGAATCTGGAGGCGAACATCCACCTCACCACGGATGGTCGTCCGGTGCAGGCCTGGAGCTACCAGGGTGAGGCAAACGAGTCCGTGACGTTCGATCTGGTGTCCACCGACTTCGACGCCTTCCTCTACCTGCTGGGGCCCGGATTGGTCTTCCCCCTCAGCGACGACGACAGCGGTGGGGCGTGCCACAGCCGCATCACCACCACCCTCCCCTTCGCCGGCACCTACACCCTGGTGGTGAGTGCCCTGGGGATCCCCGGCGCCAGCGACTTCACCCTCGCCGCCTCGGCGCAGCCCGGGCCCCTCACCGGAGCCGGTGGCTGTGGGGCGGGGTCGGCCTGGGACCCTGCGGTGCTTGGGGCCCTGGATGCCGCGGGGCGCAGCGTCCCCAGCCGGGGAGAGGCCATGGGCCGGCTCACCGCAGAGGACATCGGGGACGAGGGCACCTTCGGCCAGGGGTGGGACCTGGTGGGTCAGGGGGGGGAAACCGTAGTCATCGACCTGATCTCGGACGACTTCGACGCCTTCCTCCTCCTGGCCGGGCCGGGGCTCATGGAAGTCCAGAGCGACGACGACTCCGGGGGGGCATGCAACGCCCGGCTCATCCTGGAGCTTCCGGAGAGCGGCACCTACCGCATCGTGGTGAGTTCGGTGGGAGACGCAGGCGAGGGGACGTTCACCCTCCGCACCACCGCTGAGCCGGGACCGGTGGCAGAGGGGACCTGCGGCACCTACGACGCCATCCTGGGGACGCTGGGAGGCCCCGGGCTGGAGGTGTTGGCCGACCTGGACACCGGGGATCGTGTGCTCCCCGCCGAGGGCGTGGTGGAGGGGCAGCTCCTGGAGTCCGATCCCTTCTTTCCCGGGGGGGGTGGTCCCATGCAGGCGTGGCTCCTCCGGGGGACCGCCGGTCAGCAGGTCACCGTGGAGCTCCACTCCACCGACTTCGATCCCTTCATGGCGCTGGCGGGCACCAACATCGACCCCATCACCGACGACGACGGCGGCACGGGGTTCGACTCCCGGATCTCGGTCACCCTCCCCGCCGACGGTGAATACCGTGTCGTGGTGACCTCGGTGGGCAGCCGCACAGGCAGCTACCGCCTCACCGTCAGCGGAGGGGGTGACTGACCCCTGGTGTCAGCGGCTGGCCAACTGCTTTGCCAGCTTCTTCCGGGCGTTGACGTCCAGGGCCCGCTTCCGGATCCGGATCGCCTCCGGGGTCACCTCGATGAGTTCATCCTCTTCGATGTACTCCAGGGCCGACTCCAGGGTGATCAGCCGGGGCGGCTCCAGCCGGATGGCCTCATCCGACGAGGTGGTGCGCATGTTCGTGAGCTTCTTTTCCTTGCACACGTTCACGTCCATGTCGTCGGACCGGGAGTTCTCCCCCACCACCATCCCCTCGTAGACCGGCACCCCCGGCGACACGAAGAGGGTGGACCGCTCCTGGAGGTTGTAGAGGGCGAATCCCACGGTCTCCCCCTGACGGTCCGCCACCAGGACCCCCCGCTTCCGCCCCTGCAGCGGACCCGCCCAGGGGCCGTACTCCAGGAACCGGTGGGTCATGAGCCCCTCCCCACGGGTGTCGGTGAGGAAGTCGGAGCGGTAACCGAAGAGCCCCCGGGCCGGGATCTTGAAGTTGAGGCGGGTGGTTCCCCGCCCGGTGGGACGCATCTCCTGCATCTCCGCCTTCCGGGGCCCCATCTTCTCCATCACCACCCCCACGTACTCCTCCGGCACCTCGATCACCAGGTCCTCGTACGGCTCCAGCGTCTCTCCATCCACCTTCTTCGTGATGACCCGTGGGCGGGATACCTGGAACTCGAAGCCTTCCCGGCGCATGGTCTCCATCAGGATGGAGAGGTGCAACTCCCCCCGGCCGGAGACCTGGAGCGTGTCCGGCTGCTCGGTCTCCTCCACCCGGAGGGCAACGTTCCGCTCCAACTCCTTGAAGAGGCGATCCCGCACCTGCCGGGTGGTGATGAACTTCCCCACCAGCCCTGCAAAGGGGGAGTTGTTCACGGAGATGTCCACCGACAGGGTGGGCTCCTCCACCGCGATCCCCTTCATCCGCTCCCGGTGGGTGGGGTCGGTGAGGGTCTGGCCGATGTCCACTGACTCGATCCCGGCCAGCGCCACGATGTCCCCCGCCTGCGCCTCCTCGATATCCACCCTCTGGAGACCCTCGAAGCCGAACAGCTTGGTCACCCGGGCCTGGGTCCCCTCGCCGGAGCCCAGAAGCCCCGGCTCACCGAAGGGGAGGAGGGCCACCTGCTGCCCCACACGCACCTTGCCCCGCTCCACCCGGCCGATGGCGATCCGACCCACGTAGGGGGAGTGGTCCAGGGTGGAGACCAGCATCTGGAAGGTCCCCTCCCGGTCCACCCGGGGGGGAGGCACCCGCTGGACGATGGTGTCGAAGAGGGCACTCAGGTCCTCCCGGGGATCCTCCAGGGAACGGGCGGCCCATCCAGCGCGCCCCGAGGCGTAGAGGAAGGGAGCATCCAGCTGGTGATCGGCGGCGTCCAACTCCATGAAGAGTTCCAGGACCTCGTCGTGGACCTCCTCGGAGCGGGCGTCCGAGCGGTCCACCTTGTTGACCACCACCACCGGCTGCAGTCCCAACTCCAGGGCCTTGCGGGTGACGAAGCGGGTCTGGGGCATGGGGCCCTCGGCGGCGTCCACCAGGAGGATCACACCCTCCACCATCCGGAGGATCCGCTCCACCTCCCCTCCGAAGTCCGCGTGTCCGGGGGTGTCCACGATGTTCAGCTTCAGGTCGCCCCAGCGGACGGAGGTGTTCTTGGCCAGGATGGTGATCCCCCGCTCCCGCTCCAGGGGATTGGAGTCCATCACGCGCTCCTGGACCTGCTGATTGTCCCGGAAGACCCCGGCCTGCCGGAGCATCTGATCGACGAGGGTGGTCTTCCCGTGGTCGACGTGGGCGATGATGGCGACGTTTCGGATGTCCATGATAGGCAACGCGCAGTCAGGGCGCGGGAAAGGCACGACACGAGGACCGGGGGCGGAAGGCCAGCCGGCCGGCCGGAACGAGTCGTTCCGGTCTAGCCCTCAATAATAACACCGATGTGCGGCGACCAAGGAGTGCAGAGTCACCCCTCCATCCCCCGCAGAGACTGGCGGGTCACTGCACAGGGGCACGGCCTGTTGTATACGATTCCGCCCATCCATTTCAATCCGACCGATTTCTGTTGACACCACAACGGTGGACCACCATCTTCGCTGCGGCGGAAGTTCCGGAGCGGATACCCCGGGACCTGGAGGATGAGCGAATCCTGGGTCGCCCAGCGACTTCAGGGCTTCGTTTCTACTTTCTGCCGTGGGCGGGGGATGGTCCCCCGCGAACACAGGTGATCGGTCGGCACGGTTGTACCGGACCCCGATGTCACCACACAGTCACAGGGAGTACGGTCAATGCGTACCACCGGCACGGTGAAGTGGTTCAACGACCAGAAGGGCTTCGGGTTCATCACGCCCGAGGGCGGTCAGAAGGACTGCTTCGTCCACCACAGCGCCATCCAGGGCAGCGGCTTCAAGACCCTCGCCGAGGGTGAGCGGGTCGAGTTCGACATCGTTCAGGGCCAGAAGGGTCCTGCGGCGGAGAACGTCACGCGCCTCGGCTGATTCTTTCTGCCTGAGGTGGTTGGGCTGGTGTTGCCTCCGGGTACGCCAACCTGACCTGTTGGACAGAACGACCCCCCCGGAGACTCTCCGGGGGGGTCGTTTCCATTCTGCCCTACACCATCGGAGTTCAGCTGTTGAAACGCGTAGCCGGAACCGCCCGGGCTCGGTCCGCCAGTTGCCGGAGCTCATCATCCGTCAGGTCGCCCATCCGCACCCCGGGTGCCAGCGACCCCTCCCGCCATGAGCCGGAGGGGGTGAGGACCCGGATCCGGACACCCACCCGGGTTCCGAAAGGGGTGCCCATCTCGGTCCGGAGGCGCAGGGTCCGGATCTGGTACTCGCCGGGACCACAGGGAATCCAACGGGTCTCCGCACGTCGGGCGAAGTATGCCACCTCCTCCACCTCGACGCCCACCCGGGGAAGGCCGGGAACGTCCATCCTCCGACGGGGATCCGAGGGGTCCACCAGGCGGAGGGTGCACCCCTCCAACGTATCCCCGTCCTCGGGTTCGAGAAGGGTCCAACGCCATGCACCGGACCGGAGCTCCACCGATCCGGCCCGGGGGATCTGGTCCCCGGGGACCAGATCCCGGACCGGCACATCCAGCCTCCTGGACCGTGTGGCGCTGGTCCACGAGGGAGCGGAGGGCGCAGCATCACGGTCCGGCGAATCCACCGGGGGCACCGATTCTGGAGAGTCGAACATGGCACCACCTCCTGCAGCAAGGGGGGCGGCGAAAGGATCGAAATGGAGCCGGAGAGGAACCGGGGCCACTTCGATGCACCGGGGACATCCAAACGGATGTGGGGGGATGCCGGATGGCACCGACCCTGCGAAGATTCCCGCGTCGCACGCTGAAACGAATTATTCCATACATAGGTGTGGCATCGCGACAGGTCAAGGAAATTCCCCGTGCCCCTCCCGCGAACCTGCTCAGGAACGGTGGAATCCCCGCCGTCCGTCCCCTCCCCGCTGGCGAGGATGGGTGGAACAGAGCATCCTTGCAGGATGGAAATCCCCATGCACCTGACCCCGCCCACCTCACTCCTCCTTCTGGGGTTGCTCCTCACCGGTGAAGCGGCCGGCCAGCAGCCGCTCCCTCCCACGCCCCCCGCTCCGGCGGGTACCGGGTGGACGCTTTCTTCCGTGGCCTTCCTGGCCGGTTGCTGGGAGAGTGGGGAGGAGGAGGGGGGTCTTGTGCTGGAAGAGCGCTACTCCCCCGCTCGGGGCGGAGTCATGCTGGGCAGCAGCCGCTACCTGAGGGGAGGCGAGTTGGCCTCCTTCGAGTTCAGTCGGATCGTGGAGGGCGGAGGGGGGGTGGTGCTGGTGCCGTACCCCGGGGGAACCCGCTCTGCGGTGGGACTGCGCCTCACCGAGGTGGGCCCGGATCGCCTGCGGTTCGAGAACCCGTCCCATGACTTCCCCACCAGGATCGACTACACACGCACCCATCCGGACCCCCGGGAGGGTGCCGGCGGCAAACCCACCCTGGATGTCCAGGTGGTGGGGGCGGAGGGGGAGGGCTTTCAGTACCGCATGCTGGGTGTGGAGTGCTCCGGTCCGGGGGCTCCCACTGATCTGCCGGACCATCAGGTCTTCCGGGGAGACGGCACGCCCCTGACCCTGGATGAGGCGCTGGAGGAGATGGCCGCAGCGGATGTGGTGTTCCTGGGGGAGTTCCACGACGACGAGGTGGCGCATCGCCTTCAGGCCACCATCCTGGAGGCCATGCAGGGGACCGTGGGGGGTTCCCGCGCCGTGGTCCTCTCCATGGAGATGTTCGAGTCCGACGTGCAGGGTGTGGTGGACGAGTACCGGGCGGGACTCATCACCGAAGACCACTTCCTCCGCTCCAGCCGCCCCTGGCCCCGCTACGCCGATCACTACCGTCCCATGGTGGAGTTCGCCCGGACGGAGGGGCTCCAGGTGGTGGCGGCGAATCCCCCCCGACGCTACGTGAATCTGGTGTCCCGGGAGGGCCCGGCTGCCCTGACCCGGCTTTCGGACGCGGCAAAGGCCATCCTTCCCCCCCTTCCCCTCTCCCCTCCCACCGACCGCTACAGGGCGCAGTGGGACTCCCTGATGGGGGGTGCGGGAATGGGCGGCACACCAGGACAGCCTGCGGGTGGAGTTCCCCGCCATGGTGTCCCGGAGAACGGCATCAGCAACGGCCTCTGGGCGCAGACCCTCTGGGACGCAGGGATGGCCTG
>CAYQVI010000093.1:0-13422 GCA_964420725.1 uncultured Gemmatimonadaceae bacterium
GGGGGGTTGGGGGGGGGGCGGAGGCCCCGGAGGGGCAGCCGGTCCCCATGAGGAGGAGGAGCACGAGGACCCTCCAGCCCCCGGGCGCACCCTTCGGTGCTGGAGCAACCACTCCGGACGGGGAGGGAGAGGGGGAGGGGGAGGGGGGCGAGGTATGGCAATCCACGGACGGCAACTCTCCTGGAGTGGGACCGGGGGCGCATCCCCGGAACCGGGTGGCCCGCATGGACGCTACCCGGACCGCCGCCCCCCCGCCACCCCGCCCAGGGCTTGTCCCCGGGAAGCGGCGACGAGAGCTTGCTGCAAGCTCGTGTCCGACGCACCCCGAGGCGAGGCGACGATGATCCTGGTCCTGGACAACTACGACTCGTTCACCTTCAACCTGGTCCAGCTCCTGGGCGGGATGGGGGCGGAGTTGGAGGTGGTCCGCAATGACGCGATGACGGTGGAGGAGATCCGGGATCTGGCCCCGGACCGCCTCGTCATCTCGCCGGGCCCCTGTACCCCCAGGGAGGCTGGGATCTCCGTCGACGTGATCCGGACCCTGGGGCCGTCGATCCCCCTCCTGGGCGTCTGCCTGGGGCATCAGGCCATCGGCGAGGCCTTCGGCGGCGCCACCGTCCGGGCTCCCCGCCCCATGCACGGGAAGACCACCCCCATCCACCACACCGGGGAGGGACTCTTCCAGGGACTCCCGGATCCTCTGGTGGTGACCCGCTACCATTCGCTGGTCACGGATCCGGAGCGCCTGCCTGCCGAACTGGAGCCGGTGGCGTGGTCCCCGGACGGGGAAGGGGAGGACGGGAGGATCATCCAGGCCCTTCGACACCGGGAATTTCCGGTGTGGGGGGTCCAGTTCCACCCGGAATCCCTCTTCTCGGAAGGGGGCTCCCAACTGCTGGCAAACTTCCTCCGGAGTTGAGGAGGCCCCGGGAACGGTTGTTCCCGGGTGGCTTGCATCCCACGCCCCGGTGGGGTAGGTTTGCTGGCGTGAAACTTGCTATCGAGAGGGTCCCGCCCGGCGCTGGAGAGCGCCCATGAACGATCGCATCCTCGGGGTCATTCCCGCGAGGTTGTCCTCCTCCCGTCTCCACCACAAGCCACTGCACCCGATCCTGGGTCGCCCCCTGCTGGAGTGGGTGTGGCGCCGGGCGGCGGGCATACCCTGCTTCGACGCCCTGGTGGTGGCCACCGATGACGAGGGGATCCGGGATCTGTGCCGCTCCCTGGGGGCTCCGGTGGTGCTCACGGATCCGGGCCACCCCTCCGGCACAGACCGGGTTGCGGAAGTCGCCCGACTCCCGGAGTGGAGCGGTCACGACGTGGTGGTGAACCTGCAGGGGGACGAGCCGCTTCTGGACGCGTCCCATGTGGAGGCGGCAGTGGCCCTGGTCGCCGGGGAGGAATGGGATGTCGGCACCTGTGCCACCCCGGTCCGGGACCTCCTGTCCTGGCGTGACCCGGGAGTGGTGAAGGTGGCCCGGACCCGGGAGGGGAGGGCGCTCTACTTCTCCCGGGCTCCCATCCCCTTCCTGCGGGACGGTACCCCGGACGAGGCGAGACTGGGAGGGGAGCCCTTCCTCAGGCACCTGGGGCTCTATGTCTACAGGCGGGAGGCGCTCTTCCGATGGGTGGGCCTCCCCCCGTCCCCCCTGGAGGAGATCGAGAAGCTGGAGCAGCTCCGGGCGCTGGAAGCCGGCATCGGGATCGGAGTGGCAGTGGTGGAAGCGGCAGCCCCGGGAGTGGACACCCCCGAGGACGCCGCCCGCATGGAGATCCTGCTGGACAACGTCGCAAGCACGTTCACCCACCCACGAAGCGGTCGATGACGGACGAAACCACTCCCCGGACCACCCGGTACATCTTCGTCACCGGAGGGGTCGTCTCTTCCCTGGGCAAGGGCATTGCCGGGGCCTCCCTGGGCCGTCTCCTCAAGGAGAGGGGGCTCCGGGTGACCCTCCAGAAGTTCGATCCCTACATCAATGTGGATCCCGGGACCCTGTCGCCCTTCCAGCACGGCGAGGTGTTCGTCACCGACGACGGAGCCGAGACCGACCTGGACCTGGGGCACTACGAGCGCTTCATCGACGAGTCGCTCTCCCAGGCCAACAACATCACCACCGGGCGGATCTACTCCGACGTCATCCGGAAGGAGCGCCGGGGGGACTATCTGGGCTCCACGGTGCAGGTGATCCCCCACATCACCGACGAAATCAAGTCGGCGATCCGGCGGCTGGCTCCGGGTCACGACATCGTCATCACCGAGATCGGCGGGACGGTGGGGGACATCGAGTCCCTCCCCTTCCTGGAGGCCATCCGTCAGTTCCGGCAGGATGTGGGGCGGGAGAATGTCCTGTTCATGCACCTCACGCTGGTGCCGTACATCGCCGCGGCCGGAGAGCTGAAGACCAAGCCGACGCAGCACTCGGTGCGGGAGTTGATGCAGATCGGAATCCAGCCGGACATCGTGGTCTGCCGTACCGAACACCCCCTGGATGCCGACATCCGCCGGAAGATCGCCCTCTTCACCAACGTCTCTCCGGATGCGGTGATCGAGGCAGCGGACGCGGAGAGCATCTACGGGGTGCCCCTGGACCTCCACCGGCAGAAGCTGGACGATGTGGTCCTGGCCCGCCTGGGGATCGAGGCGCCACAGCCGAATCTCCGGGCCTGGTCCGAGATGCTGCACCGGGCGCTCCACCCCTCGAAAGGAACGGTCCGGGTGGCGGTGGTGGGGAAGTACACGGAACTGGTGGATTCCTACAAGTCGGTGCAGGAGGGGCTGATCCACGGGGGGATCGCCCACGACGTGAAGGTGGAGATCGACTGGATCTCCTCGGAGCGCTACGACCGGGGGGAGGGGCTGGACGAACTCACGTGCTATCATGGCGTCCTCGTCCCGGGGGGCTTCGGGCCCAGGGGGGTGGAGGGGATGCTCCGGGCCATCCAGTGGGCCCGCACCCAGGGGGTCCCATTCTTCGGGATCTGCCTGGGTCTCCAGTGCGCGGTGATCGAGTACGCCCGGAACGTCTGCGGCATGGAGGGGGCCCATTCCTTCGAGTTCGACCGGGAGACGGAGCACCCGGTGATCTGCCTCATGGACTCCCAGCGGCAGGTGACGCAGAAGGGAGGAACCATGCGGCTGGGGGCCTACCCCGCCCGCCTCCGCCCGGGAAGTCTGGCGGCAGAGGTGTACGGCGCCGAGGAGATCAGTGAGCGTCACCGTCACCGGTACGAGGTGAACAACGCCTACCGGGATGTCCTCGTGGAGCATGGACTCCGCTTCTCGGGGCTCTCCCCCGACGGCAACCTGGTGGAAATGATCGAGCTCCCGGGGCACCCATACTTCCTGGGGTGCCAGTTCCACCCCGAGCTGAAGAGCCGACCCACCCGGCCCCACCCCCTCTTTGCGGGGTTCATCCGGGCCGCCGGCCGATTTGGCGGTCTCCTGGAGCGGGAGTCGGACCTGGAGACTCCGGACCGGGTGGGGAGTTCGCCGTGAGCGATCCCCGTCTCTTCGAGGGGTTCACCCTCATCGCCGGTCCCTGCCTCCTGGAGGGGGACGATCTCAACCTCCGGGTGGGGGAGGCGCTTGCCAGGCTGGCCGCCGACACCGGCCTGCCGGTGATCTTCAAGTCATCCTTCGACAAGGCGAACCGCTCCAAGGCCGATGCCCCCAGGGGCCCCGGCCTGGAGGAGGGGCTGGAGCGGCTGGCCCGGGTGAAGGCGGCCACCGGTCTCCCTCTGCTGACGGACATCCACGAGCCGTGGCAGGCGGCGCCCGCCGCCCAGGTGGTGGACGTCCTGCAGATCCCCGCCTTCCTCTGCCGCCAGACCGACCTGGTGGAGGCGGCCGGGAGCACGGGGAAGGTGGTGAACGCCAAGAAGGGGCAGTGGATGGCCCCCGAGGAGATGAAGGCCGTGGTGGAGAAGGCCCGGGGCGCCGGCGCCGGAGGGATCGCCGTCACCGAGCGGGGGACCTTCTTCGGCTACGGGAACCTGGTGGTGGACATGCGGAGCTTCCCCAGGCTCAGGGACGCCACGGGAGCCCCGGCCATCTTCGACGGCACCCACTCGGTTCAACGTCCCGGGCAGGCGGATGGCGCCAGCGGCGGCGACCCCCGCTTCATTCCGGGGTTGGTGCAGGCCGCCGTGGCCGGGGGGTGCGACGGGCTCTTCCTGGAGGTCCACCCCGAACCCCTCACCGCCCCCTCGGACGGCTCCAACATGCTCCCCCTGGATCGACTCCCGGGGTTGATCCGACGGGTGCTGGCCATCCGCCAGGCGCTGGCCTCCACGGAGGAGGAGCCGGCGTGACCGGGGAATCCAGGGTCTCGGCCCGGGGGTCGTTCCTGGACGATCCGGAGGCCGGAGTGGCCGGCGGAGGCATCCCCGTGGATGTGGCCCGGGCCATCCGCCTGGTGATCCTGGACGTGGACGGCGTCCTCACCGACGCCGGAGTCTACCTGGGTCGACTTCCCTCAGGCGAGACCCTGGAGCTGAAGCGTTTCGACATCCAGGACGGACTGGCGGTGAAGCTCCTGGCCGGTTCCGGGATCACCCCCGTGGTGGTCTCCGGGCGCGTGTCCGCCGCCACCGACATCCGGATGCGGGAACTGGGGGTGGAGATCCATCAGGACCCCGATGCCCGGAAGCTCCCGCTGGTGGAGCGGCTGATGGAGGAACGGGGGATCGAGTGGAATCAGGTGGCCATGATGGGCGACGATCTCCCGGACATGCCCCTGCTCTCCCGGTGCGGCCTCCCGGTGGCCGTGGGGAATGCCGTGCCGGAGGTGGCCCGGATCTGCACCTGGCAGACGAGCCGGGAGGGCGGTCGCGGGGCGGTGCGGGAGTTCGTCCGGGCTCTCCTCCTGGCCCGGGGGGAGTGGGATCAGGTGGTGGACCGGTATGTGGCCGAGAAGGAGGGGACCTCGTGAGTGCCCCCGCCGCGCTGGACGGCACGACCCTCCTGGCCGAGGGTCGCCGCGTGCTCCGGGAGGAGGCCGGGGCGCTGCTGACGCTGGCGGAGCGGCTGGACCAGTCCTTCGTGGCGGCCGTGGAGCGGATCGCCGCCACCTCCGGACGGGTCATCGTCTCCGGGGTGGGGAAGAGCGGGATCGTGGGACGGAAGATCGCCGCCACACTCACCTCCACCGGGACTCCCGCCATCTTCCTGCACCCCGTGGAGGGGATGCACGGGGATCTGGGAATCGTGTCCCGGGATGACGTGGCCATCCTCATCTCCCGGAGCGGGGAGACCTCCGAACTCACCGTGCTCCTGGAGTACCTGCTCCGGGTGGGAGTCCCGGTCCTGGCCCTTACCGGGCGGGCGGACTCCCCCCTGGGGCGGAACGCCCTTCTGGTCCTGGATTGCTCGGTGGAGTCGGAGGCCTGTCCCATGGGTCTGGCCCCCACCACCTCCACCACGGCTGCGCTGGCCATGGGCGACGCCCTGGCGGTGGCGCTCCTGCAGCGGAAAGGCTTCCGGGAGGAGGACTTCGCCCATCTGCATCCCGGGGGCGCCCTGGGGAGGAAGCTCACCCTGCGGGTGGAGGACGTGATGGTGGCAGAGGGGTATCCGGCGGTGGCTCCCGACGTTGCCGTCCGGGAGTGCATCGTGCCCCTGGCTCGCCTCCGGGGAACCGTTCCGGTGGTGGGGGTCGATGGACGGGTGGTGGGGGTCATCACCACCGGCGACCTGACCCGCCTCATGCAGCGGGATCCCGACTTCCTTGAGGTTGAGGTCTCCAGCGTGATGACCCGGGAGCCCAGACTCTCCCGGGTGGGGGAGCTGGCCTCGGGGGCCGTGCATCAGATGGAGACCCACGGGATCATGGCGCTCCCCGTGGTGGACGAGGAAGGCCGGTTGAAGGGGATCGTACACCTCCATGACCTTCTCAGGTCAGGAGCTGTATGATGATTTCCAGAAAGCAGATGCCGCTGCCGATGCTGTCCCTCCTTGCCTGCCTGCTGGGCCTGGTGCTGGCGGCCTGTGGGGAGGAGGGTGCCATCCCGGCGTCGGCGGATGTGGCCCTCCCTGCATGTGACAACGAGATCGACGGCCTCACCCAGTACCTCACCAGCGAGGGGATCCGGACCGCCTTCCTCCAGGCCGACCGGGGATGCCTCTGGCAGAACTCCGACACCATCGTGGTGGAGGGCTTCCGCCTCACGGTCTACCAGGACGAGACCGGGATCGAACAGGCGGTGGTCACCGGGGAACGGGGGGTGCTCAACACCGTCACCGAGCGGATGCGGGCCAACGGAAACGCCGTTCTCTTCATCCCTGCCCAGGGCCGGCGGATCGAGAGCGAGGAACTCTTCTATGATCCCCAGGCCAACCGCATGTACAGCGACTCGGCCACCACCATGTACCTGGAGGGGCGGATCGTGGAGGGCTCCGGATTCGAATCGGACCTCTCGTTCGAGAATCCCACGATCCGCCAGTTCCGGACCCGACCAGGGCCGGCAGTGCCTCCGGGGGTCCCCGAACCCACCGCCGCCCCCCTTCCGGATCCGGACGGGGCGTCCGGGGAGCAGGTGGAGGATCCCCCGCCCCCGGTCCCCGATACTTCCAGGGACGCCAACACCTCCGGGGGAGGGGCGCCATGAGGCCCCACTTCGTCGTTCTGGGGCTCTGTATCGCCTTGTTCCCCCTGCTCCTCTTCCACGGAGGACTTCCGGGTCAGGCGGTGTGCCAGGTCACCGAGAGCGACGTGGTCTCGTCGGTCCTTCTCTTCTCCGGGACTCGATTGGTCTTTGCGTCCCAGCCGGTGGTGGAGTGCGACGACGGGACCCGGGTCCAGGCGGACTCCGCGGAGGTGAACGAGGCCGCGGGAGTGACGCGGTTCTTCGGGAATGTACAGTTCGAGGATCCCACCCGGACCCTCACCTCGGAGTTCGCCGAGTTCTATGATCGGCAGGATCGCCTCTTTGCCTGGAACGGTGTGGTCCTCACCCAGACCGACGAGGGGACGGTGATGCGGGGCGATACCCTGGAATACTACCGAGCCTCCGATTTCCAGCCGGAGGACCTCCTGTCCATGCGTGGGGGACGGGTGGAATCCTCCCTCCCCCCGCGGAGCGGCACCGGCTCCCCCTACGACGTGGAGTCCGACCGCCTCACCATCCAGGGAGAGGACCGGGTGACCGCAGTGGGAATGGTCTCCGTGGTCCGGGACTCCCTCCGGGCCTGGGGGGACACCATGACCTTCAATCCCGATTCCGACCGCCTTCGACTGGGGGGGCTGGCCCGCATCGAGGGGGCGAACTACGACCTTCGGGCGGCCATCATCGAGCTCCTGGTCCCCGGGGATACACTCCGGGAGGTCATCGCCATCGAGCGTCCGGTGCTCACCACCGACGGGCTGATCCTCAACGCCCCCAGGGAGATCCGCATCGACCTGCTGGATGGGGAGCTCCAGAGGTTGGTGGCGGTTGGGTTTCCCCCTCCGGATCCGGAGGCCCTTCCGGAACCGACCCCGGGGGACACCCTGCCCCTGCCACCCCGGGAACGGCCGGTGGCGCAGGCGGAGGATTTTGTGCTTACCGGCGACTCCCTGGACATCGCTGCTCCCGGAGGGGTGCTGGACAGGGTCCTGGCCGTGGGCTCGGGGCGTGGCCAGTCCATCCGGGAGGACAGCACCGAGGCCCAGCGGGCGGCCCGGGAGGCCCTCCCCGAGGTGCTCCGGAACGACTGGATCGAGGGGGACACCATCCTGGCCCTCTTCGTCCCGACGGACATGGGTGCGACGTCGGACGGCGGGGCGGAGCCCGTCCCCCCCATGTCCCCCGGTGACACCGCCCTCGCTGCGGCAGCCTCGGCGTCCTCCGATACCACGGAGGCTGCCTATCGCCTGGACCGGCTCATCGCCCGGGGGAATGCCCGGAGCCTCTACCGGGTGGCCCCCTCGGATACCACCGCCGCTCCCGATGCCCCGAAGGCCATCCACTACGTGATGGGCCGGGTCATCACGGTGATCATGACCGATGGCGAGGTGGAACGGATGGATGTGGAGGGTCCCCGGGGACTGCACCTGGAGCCCCGGCACGGGGGAACGCCCTCCTCGGCCCCTGAGCCCGATTCCCTGCAGCCCCCTCCCGACTCCGTCCCCATCCCCCCGTCTCCGGGAACTCCGGAGTCGTCCCGGGAGGGGGAGCGAGCCACACCGGTGGTGGGCTCCCAGGGACGGTATCGACGGCAACGGAGGCGGGCCGCATGAAGACGCGCCAGGAGTTCCTCGCCTTCCTGATGGGGCTGGACGCCCACGATGCGTCGCTGGTGCTCTCCCTCCAGGAGCTTCTCCGGTGGGCGGACCAGGATGGGGTGGTGGATCGGGGCCTCTGGATCGCCTCGGTGCGAAAGGCGCTGGAAGAAGTCCGCAACACCACCTCCAGCGACCCGCTCCCCGGGGACGAGGTGGGGCCCTACCTCCGGGACCACGTCCTGGCCCAGCTGGAGGGGGCCGACGTGGTCCGGCGGGATCCGCCGGGGGGCTCCGACTGGGAACGCCTCCGCATCATGCCGGAACTCTGGGCCGTCATCGGGGGGGAGCGGAGCGTCTACCTGGAGGAGGTGGAGGGGACTCTCCGCCGGCTGCAGGACACCAGGGCTGCGACACTCCCCGGGGGGGGGACGGCCCCCACCTTCAACGGGGCCGGTGGCAGTCGCCTCTGGGCGAAAGGGCTGGAGAAGGTCTACAAGCGCCGCAAGGTGGTGCACGACGTGGACATCCAGGTCAGCCAGGGGGAGATCGTGGGGCTCCTGGGTCCCAACGGGGCAGGGAAGACCACCACCTTCTACATGATCGTGGGGCTCATCCCTCCCAACCGGGGGACGGTGGGACTGGACGACCGGAAGCTCACCACGGTTCCGATGTACAAGCGGGCCCGGCTGGGGGTGGGCTACCTGGCCCAGGAGCCCTCGGTGTTCCGGAAGCTCACGGTGGAGGACAATGTCATGGCCATCCTCGAGACCGTGAAGATGCCCCGGAAGGAGCGGACCCGACGCCTGGACGAACTCCTGGACGAGCTGTCCCTCACCCACCTCCGGAAGAGCCGGGCCTACGCCCTCTCCGGAGGGGAGCGGCGCCGCCTGGAGATCACCCGGGCGCTGGTGCAGCGGCCCAAGTTCATGCTCCTGGACGAGCCCTTCGCGGGGATCGATCCCATTGCCGTCAACGATATCCAGCAGATCGTCTCGGGGCTCAGGCACCGGGGGATCGGCGTCATCATCTCGGACCACAACGTCGAGCAGACCCTCGAGATCGTGGACCGGGCCTACATCATGTACGAGGGCAGGATCCGCCTTTCGGGAACGGTCTCCGAACTCGTATGGAACGACGAAGCCGCGGAGATCTATCTCGGTCCCACTCTGACCCAGCGGATGCGTCAGCGTTACCCCCGTCCCGGTGACAGCGCATGAGCGCCTTCAATACCAAGCTCTTCCAGAGCACCCAGCTCCGTCAGGAACTGAAGATCAATCCACGCCTCTACCAGGCGATGGAGTTGCTCTACATGCCCCTCATGGACCTGCAGCAGCACCTCAAGGGGGAGCTGGCGGAGAACCCCTTCCTGGAGCTGTCCGAACCCGACGTCATCGAGGACATCCCGCTGGCGGAGGAGAAGGAGCAGAAGAAGGACGAGATCGACTGGGAGGAGATCCTCCTGGAGGGGTTCGACACGGGGGGACGCCGGCAGCAGTACGAGGAGCGGGAGTTCTACCAGCCCACCCCGGTGGCCACCCACGATCTCAGGGACCACCTCATCGACCAGCTCCGCCTCCTGAACATGAGCGAGCGGGACGAGCGGATGGCGGAGGAGATCATCGGGAACGTGGAGGACTCCGGGGCGCTGGGGTGCCCCCTGGAGGAGGTGGTGGAAGGGGCGAATCGCTGGTTGGACGAGGTCCGGGAGATCGCCATGGATCGGGCCCGGGCCCTGGATCCGGAGGAGCGTGCGGAGGAGGAGGCGGAGATCGAGGAGCTATACTCCCCTTACGTCCTGGAGGAGGCGGAGCGGGTCCTGGAGCGGGTCCAGATGATGGATCCTCCGGGAGTGGCCGCCCGGGACCTGCGGGAGTCCATCCTCATCCAGCTCCGGCAGAGGAATGAGGAGGAGACGCTGGCCTATACCCTGATCCACGACCACTTCGACGCCTTCATCAACCACCGCTGGTCGGACATCGCCAAGGCGCTGGGGATCAGCCACAGGGCCGTTCAGGACGCGGCGGACACGGTGGCCCGGCTGGATCCCAAGCCCGGTCTGAAGTACTCCGCCGACCCGGAGGAGTACATCATCCCCGATATGGTGGTGGACCAGGTGGACGGGGACTACCTGGTCTTCGTGAACGACACCAGCCTTCCCCGTCTCCGCCTCTCCCGTGCCTACCGGGAGGTGGCCCGGGACAAGAACAAGTACCAGGGGGAATCCAAGGACTTCATCGCGTCCAAGCTGAACTCCGCCAACTGGATGATCCACGCCATCGAACAGCGGCGCCAGACCATGCTGAAAGTGATGAACTTCATCGTGGACCGGCAGCGGGACTTCTTCGAGCGGGGGGTGCAGTACCTGAAGCCCCTGACCCTCCGGGAGGTGGCCGACCACATCGACATGCACGAGTCCACCATCTCCCGGGTGACCAACGAGAAGTTCGTGCAGACCCCCCGGGGGGTTCTCTCCCTCAAGTACTTCTTCAGCAGCGGGCTCTCCACGGCCGGGGGGGAGGACATCTCCGCCCGTGGGGTGAAGGACAAGATCAAGAAGCTGGTGGATGGAGAGGACGAGAAGAAACCCCTCACCGACCAGGCCATCGTGGAGCTTCTGGGCGCCGATGGGGTGCAGATCGCCCGCCGGACCGTGGCCAAGTACCGGGATCAGCTGGGGGTGCTCCCGGCACGGATGCGGAAGCGGGTGTGACCACCCCTTCACCGGTGGTCCTGTCCCCCGACATGCGGCGGGACTTCGCTGTGGTGGTCCCGGCCTTCAACGAGGCGGAGGTGGTCCCGGCACTGGTCCGGGAGCTCCATGAGGCCTTCGTCCGGTATGGGCTGCAGGGAGAGGTCCTCCTGGTGGACGACGGGTCCACGGACGGCACCGGGGACCGGGCGGAAGCCGAGGCGGAAGCCCTGGGGTGGAGCGACTTCCGGGTCCTGAGACACCGGAAGAACCTGGGGAAGACCGAGGCCATGGTGACCGCAGGGTGGGCCACCGAGCGGACCTTCATCGTCCTCTTCGACGCCGACCTGCAGCACTCCCCCGACGAGATCCCCCGCTTCCTGGCGCGGTTGGCGGAAGGGTGGGACATCGTCTGCGGACGGAAGGTGGGTGCCTATCAGAAACAGGGGGTGTCGTCCGTGTACAACCGGTTGTCCCGGAGGATCTTCCGGGTCCCGGTGTCGGACCTGAACTCCATGAAGGCGTTCCGGCGCTCCATCCTCACGGAGCTCCACCTCCGCCACGACTGGCACCGCTTCTTCGTGGTCCTGGCCCACGACCGGGGGGCCTCGGTCACCGAGATGGAGATCGAGCTCCACCCCCGGCGGGCGGGGACCTCCAAGTACACGGGGGGATGGCGGGTTGTGGTGGGGCTCATGGACCTGATATCCGTCTGGTTCCTCCTCCTCTTCTCGAAGAAGCCGCTCCTCCTCTTCGGGTTCTCCGGGCTGGTGCTGGTGGTCCTGGGTCTGCTGGTGGGACTGGTGGCCCTCTGGCTCCGCTTCGGGATGAACCAGGGCTTCCGCCCCCTCCTCACCCTGGTGGCCCTGCTGGAGACGGTGGGCTTCATCCTCCTGGGCTTCGGGCTCCTGGCGGAGATGGTGGCGCAGCTCCGGGCCGAGGTCGAGGGGCTGCGGCGGAGGCGTCCGGAGTGACGGGAGGGGAGTCGGCGCCTTCCGGGCCGCAGGTGATGGTGGTGGTGGGGACCCGCCCCGAAGCCATCAAGCTCGCTCCGGTGGTGTCCGCCCTCAGGGCCCGCAGCGGCGAGGCGGAGTGCCGGGTGGTCTTCACCGGCCAGCACACCGACCTGGCGGATCGGGCGGCGGAGAGCCTGGGGATGGTCCCGGACCACGACCTGGACATCATGCGGGAGTCCCAGTCGCTCTACGACGTGGGGAACGCCGTGATGGAGGGGCTCCGGGAGCTGGTTCAGCGGGAGCGCCCCTCCATCCTGGTGGTGCAGGGGGACACGGCCACGGTCTTCTTTGCCAGCCTGGTGGGCTTCTTCGAGAAGATCCCGGTGGCCCACGTGGAAGCCGGCCTTCGCACCGGAGACCGATGGGCTCCCTGGCCGGAGGAGATGTTCAGGCGGCTCACGGACCACGCCTCGGAACTCCACTTCGCCCCCACCCACCGGGCCATGCGGGCGCTGGCGGACGAGGGGATCGGACCCCGGGGGGTGCACCTCACCGGGAATACCGTGGTAGATGCCCTCCTGGCGGTGGCCGCCGGGTCCGGGGAGGTGGCGGAGCCCACCACTGCCGCACTCCTGGCCCGGCGGGATGAGGGGCCCCTGGCCCTCCTTACCGCCCATCGCCGGGAGTCCCACGGGGCGCCGCTGGAGTCGGTCTTCCGGGCCGTGGGGACGCTGGCGGATCGGCACCCGGCGCTCCAGGTGCTCTTCCCGGTCCATCCCAATCCCGCCGTCTCGGGCCCCGCTGCACGGATCCTGGGGGGGCATCCCCGGATCCACCTCGTGCCCCCCCTGGACTACGCCGACCTGGTGCAACTCCTCTCCCGGGTGGACCTGGTCCTCACCGACTCCGGCGGCATCCAGGAGGAGGCCCCCACCTTCGGCGTCCCCGTCCTGATCCTCCGGGAGGTCACGGAGCGCCCCGAGGCGGTGGAGGCCGGGGTGGCGGAGCGGGTGGGGACCGACGCCTCCACCATCGTGGAGGCCGGGGAACGGGCGCTGGCGGGATGGCGGGAGCGTCGCATGGCCCCGGGGGATCTGCGCCCCTCTCCCTTTGGAGACGGAAGGGCAGGGGAGCGGATCGCCGACATCCTGATCCATCGGCTGACCGGTGCTCCCCGCCTCACGCAGGACTGGAGCGGGACGTGAGGATCCTCATGCACTGCATCTACTTCCCACCGGAGGTGGGCGGGCTGGAGAGCCATGTCTACCACCTCTGCCGCGCCCTGGCCGCCCGGGGGCACCAGGTGGGGATCGTCACCTCCATGTCCCGGCCCGGTCTTCCGTCCCATGAGGTGGTGGAGGGTGTGGAGGTCTGGCGGACCTGGTTCCCCTCCCGCTCCCCTGCCGGGTGGGTGGCCCACGCCCTGGGATCGCTCCCCCGGTCGCTCCAGGCCGCGAGGAAGGCCGATGTGCTCCACGCCCAGGCCTTCGCCTCCATCCCCCCCCTCCAGGCCGCCCGGGGGGTGACGGGGGCCCCGCTGGTCGCCACCTTCCATACTTCCCATTTCCTG
>CAYQVI010000094.1:0-13270 GCA_964420725.1 uncultured Gemmatimonadaceae bacterium
CGTCGATGACCAGCCCCAGGGCCAGGACATTGGTGGCCATGTACCCCACCACCGCGATGAGCACCGACACCGCTGCGAGCCCCTGGGCCAGGGGGGAGCGGAAGCGCACCCCGATGGCCTCCGGGAGGGTGAGGATCCCCCGGACCTCCGCCAGGAGCCTCAGCCTCCGGGCCAGCACCCAGGCCACCATGGGGTTGGTGATGGCGATGGGAAGCACGATGAACATGGCTCCCATCCCCAGGGTGTAGACCAGCCCGGGCCCCCCGATGAAGACGAAGCCGGAGAGGGTGGCGGACAGCACGCTGAGAACCAGCGCCCAGAGTCCGATCCCCCGCCCTGCCACGAAGAAGTCCCGGGTGGTGCGGGTGCGGCTGGTGGCATACGTCCCGATGGCCGCCACGATGAGGAAGTACCCCACCCCCACCGCCAGGAGGGCCGGACGGGACACCGTGGGGAGGGGTGTGGTCTGAAGCGCCGACAGGAGGGGGATCACGTGGGGGGCGCTCCGGTCCGGGGCGGGGACGCTCCGCCGCCGGTGCCCGGTCCTTCGCCGGTGCCATGTCCGCCCCCGGTCCCCCCTTCCCCACCGGCGCCCCGGGCGGCCACCGCCGCCTCCCGGATCGCATCCACCTCGGCCCGGGAGAGACCGGCCCCTGGAAAGGTGAGGCCGTACGCCAGGGGGAGCACCACCAGGGGGAGGAGCCCCACCCCCAGGAGGACGATGGCCGCCGGAACCGGCAGCCCCATCCAGAGGGAGGGCTCCAGGGGGTCCACCGGAGGAAGGAGAAGGGCCGCCCCGAAGCCCACCACCAGCACCAGGAAGACGAAGCCCAGGGGCCAGACCAGCACCCCCAGCCTCCCCTGCCGGGCAGCCCCCAGCGCCATGAAGGCCACCAGACTCCCGGCGAGCCCCAGGAGGAGGGCCCAGGAGGCCCATGCCGGCGGATCCCCCGGGAGGAAGGCAGACCCGTAGGCCGCCGCCGCCAGGAGGAGCGAGACCGTCAGGGCACCCAGGGTGCGGTGGGGCTGCATGGAGGCACTCCTGTGGGGACGTGGGGACGGAGGAAGGTGCCGTTTCCGGGGGGGGCGTCAAGGCCTCGCACCTCGACTGAAGAGGCGGGTATGCCGATCTTGCAGAACGCCCGCGAACCCGTGTCCCCGACCCGGAGCCGGTCTCCATGAGCCATCATCGTCCGCAGCGCATCCCCCCGTCACCCCTCCGCAGGAGCCCCGGGGCTGCTGGCGCAACGATTCTTGCCGTTGTCACCCTGGCCACCCCGGTCCTCCTGGAGGGCCAGACCCCGCCCCTCCCGGACACCGTCATCCCGGTGCAGGGGGTGGAGGTGGAGGTCTTCCGGCGGCCGCTGGGGGCGGGAAATGTCCCCTTTGCCGTCTCGGTGGTGGACCAGGAGGGGATCCAGACCGGGACCTCAGGGCTCTCCCTGGAGGAGGCCCTCCGGGGGATGCCGGGGGTCCAGGTGCAGAACCGGTTCAACTTCGCGGTGGGGGAGCGGGTGTCCATCCGGGGGTTCGGGGCCCGGTCCCAGTTCGGGATCCGGGGGATCCGGGTGCTGGTGGACGGGATCCCCGCCACCCTCCCCGATGGCCAGTCCTCGCTGGACCACCTGGATCTGGGCTCCCTGGGGCGGGTGGAGGCGCTCCGGGGACCATCCTCGGCCCTCTACGGGAATGCCTCCGGGGGCGTGCTGGCCTTCCGGACCGCGGAGCCGCCGCTGGTCCCCATCCGCCAGGAGTTCGGGGTGGTGTCCGGGAGCAACGGCTACATGCGGATGCAGAGCAGCACCTCCGGGCATGCCGGGGAAGTGGGCTACCTCCTGAACCTGGCCTCCATGCAGTACGACGGGTTCCGGGCCAATCCGGTGGATGGCGCCTCCGGGAGCTACGGGTCCGCGGAGCGGCTCAACCTGAATGCCCGGGCGGACCGGGGAGTGGCAGGGGGGCGGCTCATGGTCACTGTGAACGCGGTGGACCTGGATGCGGAGAATCCCGGGTCCCTCCCCCTGGCCGCCCTGGAGGACCCGGATCGGCCCGCCTGGTCCGGGAATGTGAACCAGGGGACCGGAAAGACCGTGAAGCAGAGTCAGGCGGGGGTGACCTGGACCGGGCCCCTGGGAGGATTCCAGGGGGAGTTCACCGCCTTCGGGATCCAGCGGGAGGTCTCGAATCCCATCCCGGGGCAGGTCATCGACCTGGACCGGAACGCGGTGGGGGGGCGGGCCCTCTTCCGCTGGGACCGGCCTGCGGGGGACGCGGGGACCCGCCTCTGGGTGGCGGGGGCCGAGCTGGAGACCCAGTTCGACGACCGGACCAACTTCCGGAACCAGGGGGGGGACCGGGGAGACCTGACGCTGGACCAGGATGAGCGGGTGGTCTCCACAGGGGTCTTCCTCCAGACGGTTGCCCCCTTCACTCCCACCTTCTGGGCCATGGGGGGGGTCCGCTACGACCGGATCCACTTCCAGGCGGACGACAACTTCCCCCGGGCCGACGGCTCCGACTTCTCCGGCGACCGGGACATCCAGGCGGTGAGCCCCAGCCTGGGGCTCCACTGGGCCGCCTCGGAGAGCACGAACCTGTACATGAACGTCTCCACCTCCTTCGAGAGCCCCACCACCACCGAGCTGGCCAACCGCCCGGATGGCTCCGGGGGATTCAACCCCGACCTGCAGCCGCAGCGGGGGATCGGGGGGGAGTTGGGGCTCCGCACCACCCTGGGCGGAGGGGTGGGGGTGGAGCTGGTGGGGTTCGCCACGGCGGTGTCCAATGAACTGGTCCCCTTCGAGGACGAGGCGCAGCCGGGGCGGGTCTTCTTCCGGAATGCCGGCTCCTCCCTGTACAACGGCGCGGAGCTGGTGCTCCACTCCACCGGGGCGGGCCCCCTGGAGGGACGGCTCACCTGGAGCTGGACGGAGGCCCGGTTCCGGGAGTACCTGGTGGGGGACCAGGACTTCTCCGACAACCTCATCCCCGGGCAGGCCCCGCACCGGGTGGAGGGGCTGGTGACCCTCCGGCCGGGAGCAGGGGTCCGGGCGGAGCTCCGGGGGGAGTGGGTGGATGCCATCCCGGTGAATGATGCCAACACCGCCACCTCCGACAGCTATACGGTGGTGGACCTCCGGCTGGGGTCGGATCCCTTCCGCTGGAACGCCTGGCGGATCACCCCCACTGCGGGGATCACCAACCTCCTGGATCAGCGCTACGTCGCCTCCATCGCGGTGAACGCCTTCGGAGGGCGCTTCTTCGAGCCGGGGCCCGGCCGCTCCCTGCACCTGGGGTTCACCGTGGGTGTGGAGCGGTCGCCATGACGCTGAGCCGGCGGCTCCTGGAGGCGGCGAAGCCACTGTGGGAGGCCCAGTTGGAACACCCCTTCGTCCGGGGACTGGGAGACGGCACCCTGGAGGAGGAGCGATTCGCCCACTGGGTCCGGCAGGACTACCGGTACCTGGTGGACTTCGCCCGGATCTTCGCCTGGGCCGCCGCCCGGGCCGACCGGCTGGAGTCCATGTCCTGGTATGCGAAGGTCCTGGACCTGACGTTGAACACCGAGATGCAGTTGCACCGGGACTACGCCGCCCGCTTCGGGATCTCGGAGGCGGAGCTGGAGGCGGAGCCCGTCTGGCCCACCACCCGGGCCTACACCGACTTCCTGGTCCGGACGGCGGCGGAGGGGGACATGGCCGACCTCCTGGCCGCTCTCCTCCCCTGCGCGTGGGGGTACGCCTGGATCGGAACGGAACTGGCGAAGCGGGGGCGCCCGGCGGACGATCGCTACGCCGAGTGGATCACCCAGTACAGCTCGCCGGAGTTCCTGGAGGCGGCGGAGTGGCTCCGGGATGAACTGGACCGGGTGGGGGCCGGTGTGGGGCCGGAGAAGGAGGCCCGACTCCGGGAGATCTTCCTCCTCTCCACCCGGTACGAAGGGGATTTCTGGGAGATGTGCTGGGCGGGGGCCTCAGGGCACCTGGCGAGCTGACCCGGGGGGGAGGGCGCAGAAGCGGGGATCTTCCTTCAGGGCGAGGGCGTTCACCACCGCCCGCTCTCCCCCTGCGTCGGAGGGACGGCTCACCCGGCGCCCGTCGATGACCATGACGGAGGACCCCCCGCCGTCCAGGTTCAGGGCGTCCCGGGCTCCCAGGGCGTCCATGAAGTCCGCCAGCTCCGGAAGGCTCATCCCGGCGGACCACCCCTCCTGGCGACCGTCCACCACCACCAGCCAGAGGCGCTGCGCCTCCAGGTCCAGCCCCACAGCAGTCCGGGGGTGACGCTCCCGGGCGAAGTCCGGGCGGTCCGCCACCTCCAGGTCCCCCACCGTCTCCCCTCCCGCCAGCAGAAGGGGGAAGCCGCCGATGGCCTCGGTGGCCCCGTCCGGCTCCGACAGTCGCAGCGACCACCCCATCTCCGCCACCGAGTCCCCGTCGAACTCCGGACGGCCGATCCATGGATCCGCTCCGGCCCTCCATGCGAAGACGGGGCGGGGACTCCGGAGGCGAAGGCGCCCCTCGGCAATCTCCGGACCGATGGGCCGCCCCTCCAGGGTGAAGAAGTCCCCGTTGACGGCCGCCAGCACGGGATCGGATTCCCCCTTCAGCATCTCGGTGACCCGGTTCAGGGGGCCCCACCCCGAGCGCTCCCCCGGGATCACACTGAACCCCAGTTCGCAGCGCCCCAGATCCACCTCCAGGAGGTGGATGGCCCAGGGGCCCACCGGGGAGCGGATGGCCCGGTACCAGACCCCTTCGGAGACCCGATCCGCCGAGACGGAGGCCGGGCGAAGATGATCCGTCAGCGACTGAGGGAGGGGCGGCGCCGGCTCTCCTCCGCACGCCGCCAGGGCCCCCATGAGCCAGACCAGGGGGACGAGGGCGGTAGCACGCACTTGGCCGGAGCCCCCGCGGTCGGATACCTTTCCCACCGTGATCAGCCTCTTCTCCTCCCTTTCGTTCCGTGCAGCGGGCCGCTTCGCGCCCATGCGGTCCATTCTCCTCCCAGTGCTCCTCCTGGCCGTCTGCGCCCAGGCTGTGACCGCCCAGGAGGACGAATCGTGGCGCGTGGGTGTGACGGTGGGTGGAGCCAGCTTCGTGGGGCTGGTGGTGGAGTACCGGAGGGATGCCACCGCCGCCGAACTGGGGCTCGGCACCTGGGCGCTCCGGGACGTCTCCCTGTCACTGTCCGGAAAGTACTACGCCGGTCGCGCTGCCGTGAGCCCCTACGCCGGATTGGGATTGTGGAGCGTGCTCGCCGGCCCGGAGGGGGGATCGGGGGAGCGGACGGGACTGGCGCTCCTCCTCCGCGCCCCGGTGGGGATCGATGTGGGGGTGGCCGATCACCACGCCATCGGTCTGGAGATCGGCCTCACCCGGGCCCTGGCCATCCGCCGCCCGGACCCGGAGGACCACCTCCCCCTGGCCCGGCGCATCGTCCCCCTCCCGGGAATGTACTACAAGGTGGGCCGGACCCCCTGACCGCACCCGCCGGGGGTCACCGTCCGCCCTGCCACGGTTCCCGGTCCTCCCCCCGCCCGTCGTCGTTCCACTGCTCGGCCCCGTCCCAGCGGGCCTCGTCCCAGAACCGGTCCTCCTCCTGTCGGATCACCCGGGGGTCCAGGGGCTCGTCATGCTCCCACCAGACCTGGCCTCGATTCAGGATCCCATCGATGGCGTCGTCGTCCAGCCCCGGCGTCCGGGTCCTGGCCCGGGTCCGGGCACGGAGGCGCGCCACGACGCCCGCCACCAGGGCGAGGATCCCCATGAACGTCATCGCTCCGGCCACCCACATCGGATCCCTCCCTCCCGGGACCGCGGCGGCCCCGTGTTCCGTGCATCGAGTCAGTCCAGGGGAGTCATTCCCACGTACTTGAGTCCGCTTCCGGTGTTGAAGAGCACCACCTCATCGTCGGGAGTGATGACCCCCCGCTTGAGAAGCTCGGGGACCGCCGCCGCCACCGCACCCCCTTCCGGCGCCCCGAAGATCCCCGTGTCCTCGCCCATGGCCCGGACCCAGCGATCCATCTCCCCGTCGGTGATGGCCAGGGCCGCACCCCCGGAGGCCCGCACGGCCCGCTGGATGAGGAAGTCCCCCACCGCCCCGGGAACCCGGAGGCCCGAGGCGTACGTCTGCGCATTCTCCCACATCCCGGCGTCCTCCACCCCCGCCTCCCAGGCCCGGACCATCGGCGCGCACCCCGCCGCCTGCACCACGATCATCTTCGGGCGCTCGGCGCCGATCCACCCCAGCGCCTGCATCTCGTCGAAGGCCTTCCACATCCCGATCAGGCCGGTCCCCCCTCCCGTGGGATACACGATCACATCCGGGAGCCTTCCCCCCAGTTGCTCCCAGATCTCGTACCCCATGGTCTTCTTCCCCTCCACCCTGTAGGGCTCCTTCAGGGTGGAAAGGTCCCACCAGCCGTGCTGGGCCGCCCCCTCCCGCACCATCCGGCCACAGTCCGAGATGAGCCCGTCGATGAGGCGCAACTCCGCCCCCAGCGCCCGGATCTCCTCCACGATGGGGATGGGGGTGTCCTTCGGAGCCACCACATGCACGGGGAGCCCTGCCGCCGCCCCGTAGGCCGCCGCCGCCCCGCCGGCGTTCCCCGCCGTGGGTACCGCCAGCGCCGTGACCCCCAGCTCCTTGGCCCGGGATACCGCCAGCGCCATCCCCCGGGCCTTGAAGCTCCCTGTGGGATTCTGTCCCTCATCCTTCACCCAGGCCCGGGCCACACCCATCCGGCTGGCCAGGCGGGGAGCGTCCAGGAGGGGGGTCCATCCCTCCCCCAGGGTGATCCGGCAGGCCGGATCCCGCACCGGGAGCACCTCGCTGTAGCGCCACAGGTCCGACCGGCGTCCCTCCATGTCCCGGGGCTGGAAATGGGGCCGGATGGCCTCCAGGTCGTAGCGGGCGAAGAGGGGCTTTCCGGCCGAGGAGAGGCCCTGCAGGACCTCGCTCTCCACCGTCTCTCCCGTGAGCGTGCACTCGAGGAAGGCCGCGCCACGGGCCCGGAGGGGAACGGACATGAAGGAACTCCGATGGGTTTCAAGGGCCCCGGTGCAGGGGGCGGTGGACGGAGCGGACGACCTCTCGGTGCCCGTGGAGTGGCGGCGGGAAGCCGGGGAGCCCGGCGGTGTCCATCATAGCCCTCCGGGGCTTCCCCGGGGAGAGGGGGCGGGCCCGTCTCCGCTGGAGCGGAGGAGGCGCATCCCCCCGATGAGGAGCGCCACCCCCACAGGGATCAGGAGAAGGGGAGGTGCGGCCTCGGGATCCCCCATCCTCTCCCGGAGCCAGGGGAGGGCCGCCAGGAGCACCACGATGCCGTTGTTCACCCCGTGCATGACCATCACCACCCAGAGGGAACGGGTGTGCCAGGCCACGGTGGCCAGGAGGAGCCCCAGCCAGAAGGTGGGGAGGAAGCGGTACACCGTCTCGAAGGAGAGGTGGAAGGCCCCGAAAACGGCGGCGTTCAGGAGAATGGCCGTGGTGGCCCCCAGCCTCCGGGTCCCCTGGAGAAGGACCCCCCGGAAGACCACCTCCTCGCAGATGGCCGGAGTCACCGCCACCAAGAGGAGGAGCCAGAGGAGGCGCCCCGGCTCGTCGGCCCGGAGGAGCTCCGCCATGGCCTCCATGAACTCCCGGGGGAGGGGGATGACAAAGCCCTGGAGCCAGGCCAGCACCCAGGCCACCGGGAGCCCTCCCAGGATGATCATGAGCCCCGCCGTCATGTCCCGCCCCGAGGGGCGCCGGAGGGCCAGTGCACTCCCCAGGGGGAACCCCCCGGCACGGAGGAAGAGGATGGAGGGGAGGAGGAGGAAGAGCACCTGCGCCACCAGGATCCCCGACTCCCCCAGGACCCCGGGGAGGAGCCGACTCCCGTAGAAGAAGAGGACCGCCACCCCGGCGATGAAGAAGGCCACCTGTCTGGGGAGCGGGACCGGGGGACGGGACGGAGCCCCTCC
Source organism: uncultured Gemmatimonadaceae bacterium (assembly GCA_964420725.1). Lineage (GTDB taxonomy): Bacteria > Gemmatimonadota > Gemmatimonadetes > Longimicrobiales > Gaopeijiaceae > CAYQVI01. The sequence continues at coordinate 7,971 of CAYQVI010000094.1, forward strand.
TGGAGCCGGGTCGTGGGCCCCGCCGTCCAGGGATCCGCCGGGAGCGGACCCGCCCCCTGCGTTCGGGCCACCACCCTCCGGGCTCCACTCGTCGTCGGGGTCCCCGGAGGCCGGAGCCACCCCGAACACCACACCCTCCGACCCGAAGGCCCCGGCGGCCACCCTCAGCCCCAGCCAGGCCCACAGCATCGAGGACCCCACGGCCACCACCCCCTCCACCGGATCCACCCCCCCCGCCAGGGCATCCCGGATCAGGAGGGTGGTTCCTGCCACAGGAACCGCCGCCAGGAGGGGGGTGAGGTCGATCCCCGGGAGGAGGGGGAGGAGCGCCGGGAGGAGCGCCGCCATGTACACGGGGGTGAGGGTGTTCTGGGCCTCCTTGAAGGAGCGGGCCCGCACCGCGATCCCCAGGAAGAGGGCTCCGAAGAGCACCGACAGGGGGAGGATGGCCAGCGCCATGACCAGGAGGGTCCAGGGGGTGATCCCCACCTGCAGCGCCGCCGGATCCCCCAGGCGGAAGAGACCGGTCTGGAAGGTGAGGAGGAGGCTTCCCAGGTTCAGCGCCGCCGCGGTGATCCCCACCACCGCCACCGCCAGGAACTTCCCCGTGACGATGACCCCCGGCGGGACCGGCACGGTGAGGAGCGCCTCCAGGGTGCCCCGCTCCCGCTCCCCCGCCGCCATATCGATGGCGGGGTAGAAGGTGCCCAGGAGCGTCATGAAGACCAGGAGCATGGGGAGGAACCGTCCCAGGGCGTATCCCCCCACCTCGGAGGGGAGGGCCACCGAGGAGTCCTCCACCGAGATGGGACTCAGGATCTCCTGGGGGATCCCCGCCGTGGCCAGGCGCCGGGCCACCAGGGTATCCCGCCACTCTGCCAGCCCCTCCCCCACCAGCCCCAGGGCCCGACGGGAGCGGTCATCGGCGGCGTCGTGGAGGATCCGGAGGGTGGGGCGATCCCCTGCCATACCCTCCACCACCACCACCGCCCGCACCCGGTCCTCCCGGACGGCGGCCCCGGCGTCCTCCACCCCCCCCACCGACTCCAGGCGGAGCCCCCCCCTCCCGGAGAGCCACTCCTCCAGCTCCGGCCAGGGCTCCCCCACCATGGCGATGGAGCTCTCCTCATCCGCCAGCCGCTGGGCTCCGAAGATGGCCAACTGCTCCGTGAGGACCAGGAGCCCCGGGTACAGGAGCACCGGAACCAGGATCATCACGAGCAGGGTCCGGCGATCCCGGAGCGTCTCCAGCAGCTCCTTCCGGAACACCACCCAGACCTCGGGCCTCATCCGTCGGCCTCCGACACCAGCGACAGGAACGCCCGGGCCAGGGAACGCTCCCCCGTCCGCTCCAGCAGCTCCGGAACGGTGCCCTCCGCCACCAGGCGCCCGTCGGAGAGGATCCCAACCCGGTCCGCCAGCAGCTCCACCTCCCCCATGTGATGGGTGGAGAAGAGGATGGCCTTCCCCCGCTCCCGCTCCGAGCGGACGAAGGTGTGGATGGCCTGCCCGCTGAGGATGTCCAGCCCCAGGGTGGGCTCATCCAGGATCAGGGCGGGAGGGTCGTGGACCACCGTTCGGGCCAGGGAGACCCGCTGACGCTGCCCCGTGGAGAGCCCTCCGCACTGCCGGTCGCCGAAGGAATCCAGGGCGAAGGCCTCCACCAGGGTTCGCACCCGGGATTCCACCGCCGCCGGATCCAGCCCGTGGAGACGCCCGAAGTAACGCACCAGTTCCCGGGGGGTAAGCCGCTCGTAGAGTCCCATCGAGGCCGACAGGAAGCCGATCCGCCGGCGCACCTCCCGGGGGTCGGATCGGACGTCCGCCCCGTCCACCCGGGCCGTTCCCCCGGAGGGCTTCAGGAGCCCGGCCAGACAGCGCAGCGCGGTGGTCTTGCCGGCACCGTTGGGTCCCAGGAGGGCGTAGACCTCCCCGGCGGAGACGGTGAGGGAGATCCCCCGGAGGGCCTCCAGCGATCCGTACCTCCTGGCCAGACCGAGGAGTTCGATCACGAGGCGGGATTCCCGGGGAAGCGACCGCCGTCGCCCCGGACCCTTGAGCCGGGACCTGGAACAGGGGTTCCGGCCAACCGCCCGAAGGGGAGCAGCACGTGGCGGGAGTGGCGGGTGGACCGCATGATGGAATCCCCGGGAGTCCGGTGCACGTAGGGAATGGGGTCCCTCCAGAGCGGAGATCCTGCCGGGATCGGGGCCATTTGGCAATCCCGGCAACCCTTCGCCCCCTGTTCGACATCGGATGGGGCGGCGAGTTGGACCACCCCAGGGGGTGCACCCGGACCCAGGCGGAGACCCGCAAGACCGATGACGGAAGCCCAACTCATCCGCTCTGCCTGCGAAGGCGACGCCCGGGCGGTGAAGACCCTCTACGATCGGTATGCCCCCCGCATCTACGCGGTGGTGCGCCGCATCGCCGCCGATGACGAACTGGCGCAGGACTATGCCCAGGAGGCGTGGATCCGGGCCATCCGCGCCCTCCCCACCTTCCGGGGCGACGCCCGATTCTCCACCTGGCTCCACCGGATCGCCGTGAACGCAGCCCTCCAGGCGCTCCGGAAATCCCAGAACAGGGAGAAGAGGGAGACCTCGATCCCCGACACGGTGCGGGCTCCGGTGGTCCGCTCCGATGCCCTTCTCCAGCAGCGCCTGGAGCGAGCCCTGGACCGCCTCCCGGAGGGGATGCGCACCGTTCTCATCCTCCACGATGTGGAGGGGTACACCCACGAGGAGATTGGCGAATCGCTGGGCATTGCCAGCGGGACCTCCAAGTCCCAGCTCTTCAAGGCCCGGGCGAAGATGAGGGATATGCTCCGGCTTGTTTCGGAGTCTGGACCGGATTCAGAGGAGAGTGCAGCATGGAGCGTCTGAACCAGGAGGCCCTGGCCAGGCTGGTGGACCAGCACCCCACCCCCCAGGAGGAGGCCGCCCTGGAGGCCTGGCCCGGGGACCGGGAGGAGTTGGAGGCCATGCGCTCCATGACGGAGGCCCTCCGCTCCCTCCCGGACGTGCGCCCCCCCCGGGGAGACTGGGAGGTCCTGCAGGCGCGGCTGGCCTCGGAGGGGCTCATCGACACCCGGAACGACCGGGGGATCCGGAAGGCTCCCACCCTCCCGGCGTGGATGCAGATCGGGGCGGCGCTGGTCCTCTTCATGGCCGGTGTGGGAACAGGCTCGGGCTTCCGGCAGCTCCCGGTGGAGGGGAGCGGGGTGCCGGGGCTCCAGGATCCCGTGGCCTCCTATACACAGCTGGCCGCCGGGGCTCGTTCCCTGGATGAGGCCGCCGAGATCGTGCGGCTCACGGAACAGCCCTACTACGCGGCGCTGGCCCGCTACCAGGAGCTGGCCGACAGGGCTCGGGGCGGGGATGGAGGGGAGGAGGATCCCGCGGCTCGGATGGCGGCGCTGGAAGCCCTGCTGGCCGCCAGTCGGGCGGCCATCCGCCAGGCCCCGGGGGACGCCTTCCTGAATGGGATCCTGGTGAGCACCACGGCGGAGCGGGAGGCCTACCTCCGTCGGGTGTCCACCAGCGGGCTCTCCAGTTGGTTCTGAGCGCCATGGACCGCCGGCTCCGCCCTGGCTCCGCGGGAGTCCCCTCCCTGATCCTGATCCTGGTGGGGGGGCTGATGCTCCCCTGCGGGGTGGAGGCGCAGGGAGCGCAGCCCCTTCCCGGAAGTTCCGCCGCATCCCGCCCGGGGTGGATCGGGATCGTCCATGACGCGGAGGTGGGGGGCGCTCCGGCGCTCCGACAGTTCCCCGGGGGCCAGGTCGGGCTGGTGGTGAAGGATGTGGTGGAGGGCTCCCCGGCCCTGGAGGCAGGTCTCCGCCCCGGGGATGTGCTCCTGGCCATGGACGGGCGTCCACTGGCTTCTGCCTTTCCTGGGATGCTCCAGGTGCGGGATGGGCAGCGGATCCTCCTCCGGCTCCTCCGGGACGGGGCCGTGGTGGAGGCGCGCCTGGAGGCCGCCCCCCGCCCTGCGACCTTCGCCCTGGGGGGAGGCCAGGAACGGAGCGCCCGGGTGGATTCCCTCCGGGTCCGGATCATCCAGGAGATGGACTCCCTCCTGGAGAGGGACCAGCGACTGGGGCGCAGCCACAGCATCGTCAGCATCTTCCGGTGGGAGGAGGAGGATGGACCGATGGTGGTGGTCCAGGAAGCGTCCTCCCCTCCTGCCACCCCCTCCCCTCCCCCGGTCCCGGACCGGAGCACGGAGCCGGGCGCCCCCTTCAGGCTGCAGGCGACCATGCAGCGGGAGGGACCGGAGGGAGCGGAGACCCGTGTGCTGCGGGGGTGGCTCTCCCAGGACCCCGGCCAGGACTCCCGGGGGCTTCCCTTCGGGGCCTTCGTCCTCTCCCGGGATCGGGTGGATGGCCTGGTGGCCGAGCTCCAGGAGGTGCGGGGCTCACTGGAGGCCCTCCGGGTCCAGGAGAGGGCCCGGGAGAGGGAGCTGGCCACGGAACTCCGGACCCGGGGGGAGGGCAACCGGTCCGATGCCACCCTGGAGCGGGTCCGGGAGGCGCAGAGGCGGCTTCTGGAGGAGGCTCAGCGACTGGAGCGGGAGATGCGGCTGGAGGGACGGCGTTCCATCCAGCGGGAGACCCCGGTCCCGCCGGCATGGACTCCGGCGTCCCCCCCCTCCCTCCCGGCCCGGCCCCCTTCGCCCTGGGTCCTGGGACAGCGGATGGTGGCCGGTGCCGAGGTCACCTCCCTGAATCCCCACCTGGCGGAGTACTTCGGCGGGGAGGAGGGGCTTCTGGTCCTGCAGGTGCTTCCGGGCACTCCGGCGGCCGATGCCGGCCTTCAGGCCGGGGATGTGGTCACCCGTCTGGGCAATCGCCGGGTGCGAACGGTGGACCAGGCCCGCAGGGCGCTGGAGGCCACCCCCCCGGGAGCCATTCCGGTCACCCTGGTGCGCCGGGGACGGTCCGTGCTGACGACCCTCCCCCGGTAGCGTCGGCTACTCGTATCGCAGAGAGACGATGGGGTCCAGTCGGGCCGCCCGCTGCGCCGGGAAGATCCCGAAGAAGAGGCCGATCCCCACCGAGAAGCCCAGTGCCACACCCACCGCCTCAAGGGGGACGGAGGTGTTCCAGGAGGCGAAGCGGGAGAGGGCCTCGGCTCCCCCGTATCCCAGCGCCACCCCCAGCAGCCCACCCAGAAAGCAGAGGACCAGCGACTCCACCAGGAACTGGACCAGGATGTTGGCCTTCGTGGCCCCCAGCGCCTTCCGGACCCCGATCTCCCGGGTCCGCTCCGTGACGCTCACCAGCATGATGTTCATGATCC
>CAYQVI010000095.1:0-13264 GCA_964420725.1 uncultured Gemmatimonadaceae bacterium
CCACCCGGGCCATGGGGAGCCCCAGGGAGACCCCGAAGGCCCGGTCGAAGGTGAGCACCTTCGCCTCCTTCCAGATCAGGAGCAGCCCCAGCACCGCCAGGCTGCCCAGGGCCGCGATGACCACCACATCACGCCCCACCATGGTGGCGGCCTGCCCGAAGAGGAACCGGTCCAGCCCCGCCTGGGACGCCCCGGGGAGACGCTGCGCCCAGGTGAGGAGGAGGAGCCCCAGACCGAAGAAGACCGACAGGACGATCCCCAGCGCTCCATCCTCCGGGATCCGGCTGGAGCGGGTGATCCCCTGGACGCAGAGGGCTCCCACCCAGCCCGCCAGCGCCGCCCCCAGGACCAGCACCAGGAGCTCCCGGCTCCCCGTGAGGACGAAAGCCAGTACCAACCCCGGGAGGGCCGCATGGGAGATGGCGTCTCCCAGAAGGCTCTGGCGGCGCAGGACCGCGAAGGTCCCCAAGGCTCCTGCCACAGCGCCCAGGCTCCCGGCCCCCAGCGCCACCGAGCGCAGGGTATAATCACCCAGGAGGTTGGGGATCATCCGCCTCCCTCCCCCCTCACTCCCGGGGCACCGTGGAGGCGGATTCCGGAGCCCGGCCAACCGACCCACCTGCAGGATCGTCCTGCCCCTCCTCCTGGATGGGGAAGGGCACCAGTCCACCATAGGTGAGCCTGAGGTTCTCGGGAGTGAAGACCTCCCGGACCGGCCCGTCGGCGACGCGCCGGACATTGAGGAGCGCCACCCGGTCGAAGTACTCCGGAACGGTCTGGAGGGCATGGTGCACCGCCACCACGGTGGCCCCCTCGGCCCGGAGGGCCCGGAGGACGTCCACGATGGCCCGCTCGGTCCGGGCATCCACCCCCTGGAAGGGTTCGTCCATCAGGTACAGACGAGCCCCCTGCACCAGGGCCCGGGCCAGGAACACCCGCTGCTGCTGTCCCCCGGAGAGCTGCCGGATCTGCCGCTGGGCGAACTCCTGCATCTCCACCCGCTCGAGCGCCTCCATGGCCGCCTGCCGCTCCCCCCTCCCCGGGCGTCGGAACCATCCCAGCCTTCCGTAGGTGCCCATCATGACCACGTCCAGCACGGAGGTGGGGAAGTCCCAGTCCACCGACTCCCGCTGGGGGACGTAGGCCACGACCCCCCCCCGGGCGTGGTAGGGCGATCCATGCACCAGCACCTGTCCCGCCGCAGCAGGGACCAGCCCCAGGATGGCCTTCAGGAGCGTGCTCTTCCCCGCTCCATTGGGCCCCACAATGGCCATCAGCACCCCCTGGGGGACCGACAGATCGATGTCCCAGAGGACCGGGCGGTCCCGATAGGCCACCGTCAGGTCGTTCACCTCCAGGGCCGGGGCCGTCATGGGAGGACCGGGGTCCCGGAGAGGGCATCCACCAGGGTCTGCACGTTGTGGCGCACCATCCCCACGTAGCTCCCCTCGGGGGTTCCCGCCGGTCCCATGGCGTCGGAGAAGAGTTCGCCGCCGATCTCCACCGTCACCCCCTGGGACCGCACGGCGGCGGTGACCGCCTCCAGGGTCCGCCGGGGGACCGAACTCTCCACGAAGATGGCGGGGATCTGCCGCTCCACCAGGAAGCGGGCCAGCCCCTGCACCTCGGCGGCACCGGGCTCCACCACCGTGCTGATCCCCTGGAGCCCCCGGACCTCCACGCCGTACGCCCGACCGAAGTAGTGGAAGGCGTCATGGGCGGTCACCAGGATCCGCCTCGCCGGCGGGATGCTCCCGATCTGCTCCCGGACCCAGGCGTCCAGTTGGTCCAACTCCTGGAGATAGGCGGTGGCCCGCTCCCGGTAGTACGACTCCCCCTCCGGATCCAACTCCACCAGAGCGTCCGCCACAGCCCGGACCGCCTCCGTCCAGAGCCCCACGTCGAACCAGACATGGGGGTCGAACTGCCCCGGGTAGTCGGGGCTGGCCGCCAGGAGCCGGTCCCGGGGGATCCGCTCCGCCACAGCCACAGTGCGGGTCCGGCCTCCCATCTCCTCCAGCACGTCCCCCATGGCGGCCTCCAGGTGCAGCCCCCCGTAGAGGACCAGCCTGGCCGCCGCCAGGGATCGGACATCCCCGGCGGTGGCCCGGTAGAGATGGGGATCCACCCCGGGGCCCATCAGCCCGGTGACCTCCACCCGCTCCCCACCGATCCGGGTGGCGGCATCGGTGATCATCCCCACCGTGGTCACCACCGGGATGGGTCCTCCCGAGTCCCCGGGAGCCCCCCCGGGGCCGGCGCACCCCCCAGCGAGAAGGGCACAGACCAGGAGGGTGCCCAATCGTCCCCTCCCCTTCCCCATCGCCCCACCCGGGGACAGGCGTTGACGCCGTCCGTCGGAGACGCGAGGGTCTCCTTGGCATCGTGCCTCGTCCTGGGGGGTATGGGGCCATACGGATGGGAGCGATGGCGGGAGGAGTCCTCCCCCTCCCGCTCCCCCAGGTGGACATTCCATCGCTTGCCACACGGGAAGATGCATGGAATTTAGGGTCTCCACAAATGTTGTTTAGGCTCAACTAAACTCGGGCAAGCCCCCTCTCCGTGTCAAGCTGGGAGGGGGGGGTCGCCGGGAGATGATTCGAATGCAACGACTCTTTCTGCTCCTCACCGGTGTCCTCCTCGGGGGAATCGTGGCCGGAGCCTTCCTGTTGATGCAGGATCGTGGAGGGGGAGGTGTGGAGTGGAGCGGCTCGCCCCTTCCCCTGGGGGGCTCCGCTCCCGGGTTCTCCCTGCTGGCCCACGATGGCCGGACGGTGTCGCTGGAAGACTTCCGCGGTCGGGTCACGGTCCTCTTCTTCGGCTTCACCCACTGCCCCGACGTCTGTCCCGGAACCATGGCTTCGCTGGCCCGGGCCCGGGAGCAACTGGGCGAGGCAGGAGATGATCTGCAGGTCCTGTTCATCACGGTGGATCCGGAGCGGGACACCCCTGAGCGGCTCCGCACCTACCTGGCCAACTTCGACCCGGACTTCCTGGGACTCACCGGAGATGAGGAGGTGATCCGCACCGTGGCCGACGGCTACGGCGCCTTCTTCATGAAGCGGGACCCGGTGGACCCCTCCGCAGGGGAAGAGGAAGGGCACGCCCCGGCCATGGGAGGGGGCGAGCATGGGGAGCATGGGGACCACGGGGCCGGCCTGGACTCCGGTGCCCCCGGCATGGAGGGGGAGCACGCCGACCACGGCGCCGCCTCGTACATGGTGGATCACTCGGGGCGGACCTTCGTCATCGACCGGGAAGGGAGACTGGCCCTGACCTTCCAGCCATGGCTCGAGGGGGAGGGGATGGCCCGGGACCTGGCCCGGCTCCTGGACCGGTGAGACCCGTCCCGGGGCTGCGCCACGTGGGGCTGGCCCTGCTGGCCGCCACACTCCTGGGATGCAGGGGGGATGTGGACGCCGGGGATCCCGACGTCCGGGTCCGGCTGGGGATCTCCCCCACCCCACCGCTGGTGGGAGCCACGCGGGTGCTGGTGGAGGTCCGGGATGGCGACACCCCTGCCACCGACGCCACGGTGACACTGGAGGGATCCATGAACCACGCCGGGATGGTTCCGGTCCTGGATTCCGCCGAGGCGCTGGATCCGGGACAGTACGTGGTTCCGGACTTCGACTTCAACATGTCCGGCGACTGGGTGGTGGAGGTCCGGGTCCAACTCCCCGACGGGCGGATGGTGACCCGACGCTTTCCGGTGCGGGTCACAGGGGGAGGGGCGTGAATTCCCCTGCCCCACCGGCGGCAACTCCCCGGGCGTCGCCCCCCCTGGACCTGCTGCGCCTCCCGGTGATGGGGCGCTTCCTCCGGTGGCGCCACTCCCGGACGGTGGCGCAGGCGGGGGTGCTGGCGGTGGCGCTGCTCCTGGTGCTGGATGGGTTCTTCGGACCGCAGCTCGCCCACCGGAACTGGGCCGGGGTGCTTCCGTGGGTGCACTGGCGGGGGTTCGTGGTCCTGGCCCTTCTGGTGGCGGGCAACGTCTTCTGCTTCGCCTGCCCCTTCATGCTCCCCCGGCGCCTGGCCAAGCGCCTCCTCCCTGCGGATCGCCCCTGGCCCCGTGCCCTCCGCTCCAAGTGGCTGGCCGCCGGGCTCCTGGTGGCCTTCTTCTGGGGGTACGAGGCCTTCGACCTCTGGGCCTCCCCCTGGCTCACCGCCTGGGTGGTGGTGGGCTATTTCGCACTGGCCTTCGTGGTGGACGGAATCTTCCGGGGAGCGGCCTTCTGCAAGCACGTCTGCCCGGTGGGGCAGTTCAATTTTGTCCACTCCACCCTCTCCCCCTTCGAGGTGGGGGTGCGGGATCCAGGACGCTGCTCCACCTGTGACACGAAGGAGTGCATCCAGGGAAGTCCCCCGCCGCCCCCCAGGGCCGGGGCTCTTCCCGTGATCCCCTACATGGCCTCCTCGGCGGGTCCGGTGTCCCTGCAGATGGCGGGCGGGGCGAGGCCCCGGAGCGCCCACCGCCCCCGTCCGGAGCAGTCGGGGTGCGAGCTGTGGCTCTTCCAGCCCCGGAAGGTGGGGAACCTGGACTGCACCTTCTGCCTGGACTGCGTCCAGGCCTGCCCCCACGACAACATCGGGATCCTCTCCAGGGAGCCGGGGAGGGAGCTCTGGGAGGACCCCCTCCGATCCGGGGTGGGCCGGCTCTCCCAGCGTCCGGATTATGCCGCCGTGGCGCTGGTCCTGGTGGCCGCCGCCTTCGTCAACGCTTTCGGGATGACCGCTCCGGTCTACCCCCTCCTGGACGCCCTGGCGGCCCGACTGGGAACCGGTTCATCGCTGGCCACCACCGGGGTGCTCTTCCTGGGGGGGATCGTCGTTCTTCCCATTGCACTGGCAGCGCTGGCCTCCCTGGGGACCCGGCTCCTGGCCCGGGAGCCCGGGAGCCTGGTGGAGATCGGGAGCCGGTACGTCTGGGGACTCGTCCCGGTGGGCTTCGGGATGTGGCTGGCCCACTACCTGTTCCACTTCCTCCACGGCGCCCTGACAGTGGTTCCGATGGCGCAGCAGTACCTCCTGGACCTGGGATTGTGGAGCGGGCAGCCGGCCTGGGCGCTGGGGGCCATCATTCCCACCCAGTGGATCCTCCCCCTGGAGCTCCTCCTCCTGGAGACGGGGTTCCTGGTGGGCCTGCTGGTGACCTGGCGGATCGGGGGTCGGCTCCACCCCGGCGGAGGGCGGGGACCCCTGCTGGCCTCCCTCCCCTGGATGCTCTTCAACGCCCTGCTCTCCGGGGCCGGGATCTGGCTCCTCTTCCAGCCCATGGACATGCGGGGGATGATCGGTGGCTGAACCACGCACCTGGATTCGGGGCGGACTCCTGCTGGCACTTCTCCTGGTCCCGGGTCTCCTCCTGGCCAATGGCGGCACCCTTCGCTTCCTGGGGATCCTGGACCCGTGGGAGGTGGCGGTCTTCACCGACCCCACGCCCGTGCGCCCGGACTCCCTGGACGTGAGCATCCTGGTGACCCTTCCCGGGAACCCCCGCCCGGTGGACGGACTGGAGGTGGCGGTCTCGATCCGACAGCCCGACGGGGGTGAGGTGCGGCAGCCGGCCACCCGTGAAGAGGCGGACGACCCCCGCTACTACGCCGCCAAGTTCCGGGGGATGGGAGCGGGGGATGTGGAGGTCACCGTCACCGTGGCGGGGCAGGAGGGAGGTGGAGGGACGGCCACCTTCACCGTGGAAGCCCGGGAACCGGGGGCGCTGGAACACCCGGCCGTGCTCTTCCTCCTGGCACTGGTCCCGTTGGCGGGGGTGACCTGGTGGCTGCGGCGAAGTCGGGGTCCGGGGGGGGGTACCCCTGCTCCAGCGGCTCCACCGGGGGGGTAGGGCGGGGCCGGGGGCCCGGGGGGACACACAAGGCGGGGCGACCGGCTCTGCCGGTCGCCCAGCTCCTACCCTCCCCTGTAGCCGCCCCGGCCGTGGAGAGCTAGACCCGCTCCGCCAGGATGGACACCACGAACTCGCTCACACCCAGGATGGCCTTCGCTCGGTCCCGGGTGGTTCCAGACAGATCCTGCCGGAAGGCCTCCATGAAGGAGCCCTGTTCGAACCGCACCATCCGGAGCTCGGGACGGTCATCCACCAGGGCTCTGGCCTTCCCCGCCGTGAAGGTGTGGGGATGGCCGGCATCCACCGCCATCTTCGACAGGGTCCGGTGCACGAAGAAGCCCGGAGTGCTCCGGCAGTTCACAGTGAGGTGCATGATCCCCCCCGGGCGGAGGACCCGGACGATCTCCTTCATCACGGCGTCCACGTCCCTGGTGTGGTCGATGCAGTTTTCGATGAGGACCAGGTCCGCGCAGGAGTCCTCCACCGGGAGGCTCTCGCCGACGCCCTCCCGGTAGTCCACCGAGGGCACCCGGGAGGCCACCAGCTTCTCGTTGGTCCGATAGAACCCTTCCAGGGGATCGATGGCCACCATCCGGGCGGCAGGGAGGTATCCCGCTACTCCCACCGGCCCGCACCCGATCTCCACCACGGTGCCCGTGCCGTCTACCAGGTCGCCCCGTCCTTCCTCCTGGAGGCGCTTCACCAGTTCGCCGGCCCTCCAACCGTAGAAGTCCAGGTCCCCCCCGGCCTTCTCGGCGATCAACCTGGCCTGCTCCTCCCAGTAGGACCGCTCGTACTCCTGGGCCTTCCGCCAACGCTCGGTACTGACCATGTCCCGTTGCTCCTTGCACCATTGATCCGTTCAGGTCGGTGGACGCTCCCCGGACTCGTCCACCGGCTTCCGTTCGCCCCGCCACTCCTCGTCGGTCCGCCCCTCTCCACCCGGACCGGAGAGGAGAGGACTCAGCAGCCCCGCCCTCCGCAGCCGCTCCATCCAGGCCATCAACATCTCTTCCAGCGGGTGGGGGATGGGCCATTGCCAGTATCCGCCGCCCGGCGACGGCTGCATGGGCCCTCCACCCGCTGCTTCACCTGTCGCCATGGTCACTCCCTGTCCAACCCGGATATGGCACTCCGGATGTCGGCTGTGAAGGTACCGGTCCGGGAGCCCATTGGCATCCCACCCCACACGGCCGGGTGGACCCGGTCCCCCGATCCTTCCACGTTCCCCTCCAGTCTCCACCCGTTCTCCATCTGGCGAGCCCGCGACCCCCTCCCGTAGACTTGGCGGCTGGACCGTGGAATCGCCGGGAGGAAGACCCGCCGCCGGTTGCGCCGCCTGCCATCCGCCTCGTCGAATGATCCCATCTTCCCAACCTGCATTGAGGACCCCACCGTGAAGCCGAAGGAGGCGGGAGCAAGATCCCGGCCAGACAGCAGGCTCCCGCTCCTCCTTCTCGCAGGCTACCTGGGGGTGCTGGGGGTCCTGACCCTCTCGCCGGCCCCCATCGCCTCCGACATCCCCCCCTTCCTCTGCCTCCTCTGCTCGGATCGGGCCATAGCCGATGCGGTGGCCAACGTTCTGCTCTTCCTGCCCCTGGGTGTGCTCCTCAACCTGAACGGACTGCGGCTCCGGGAGGCGCTCCTGGCGGCCCTGGCCATCTCAGGCTCCATCGAGGCGCTTCAGTTCCTGGTGCCGGGGAGGTTCCCGGACCTCAGCGACGTCCTCACCAACGGCGGGGGGGGAGTCCTGGGGGTGATCCTCGCTCGCCAACCCGATCGGTGGATCCTTCCGTCATCACCGTGGCGTCCGCGCCTCTTCGCGGGAATGCTGGTCCTGGCCACGGGACTTCCCTTCGCGGTGGGCCTTCTCCTGGCACCCGTGGTTCCGGAGGGACGGTTGTGGGCAATCTGGACGCCGCAGATGCCCCACCTGGAGCTCTGGGAGGGCCGCCTCCGGACGGTGGAGTTGGGAGGTTCCACAATCCTGCACGCCCGCCCCCTCCCCCCGGACCAGGTGACCGCACTCCGGAACGGAGGCCCCCTCCGGCTGGAGGTGGAGGCGGGGGCGCCCCCCGATGGGCTGGCCCCGGTGCTCCGGATCGTGGACGACGTGGGAACCGAGGCCCGGCTTGTGGCCGTCCGGGGAACGGACCTGATCTGGCTGGCCCGGAATCGGGCCCAGCGCCTGCTCCTGGACTCCCCGGAGGTGAGATGGGAAGGAGCGCTGCAGGGGCTGGCCCCGGGAGCGCCCCTGGAGATCCGGGTGGAGCCGGGACCGGAGGGAATCTGCATGCGGGTGGGGGAGGAGGCCGCCTGCGGCCTGGGGCACCATGCCGGGCGGGGGTGGGCCCTCCTGCTGAGTGTCCGCCCCCTTTCCGACGGGATCCATCGGCTGCTGGATCGCCTCTGGATCGGAGGCGTCCTGCTGCTGGTGGGATTCTGGACGCCTCCCGGGGCCCGGGGGAGAGCCCTCCTGGGCCTCCTCCTCCCCCTGGCGGCGCTGGTGATGAGCGGCGCCATCCCCTCGCTCCTGAGCGTACCCTGGACCGGGGTCCTGGCGGGGGCGGCGGGGTGGTTCCTGGGGTGGAGAGCGGGATCCGCGCCGGCTCTGCAGGCCCTTCACCACTCCTCCGTCAGGGAGAGCCGGGCGTGATCCTCAACACCCGGTCGTCCTCCACTGCGGGCATCCCCCGCCGGTCCCGGTTGCTGGTGCTCACCAGGATCCCCTCCCCGTCCCACCGGACCCCCCGGAGGCGCCCGAACGCGTCTGCTAGGAGCGTCTCCCTGCAGGCCGGTTCCAGGGCACCGGAGCCTCCCGGCTCCAACACCACCCGCTCCAGCGCACGCCCCCGGAGCGTCCCCACCAGGATGTCCCCGTACCAGGGGGACCCGACACCCCGGTGGATGTCCATCCCCGACGGGGCCACCGCCGGCGTCCACTCCAGGAGGGGGGTCACCGTCCCCTCCAGCTCCACCCGGCCGGAGACCCGGGGCCAGCCGTGATCCCCCCGGGCCACCACCCGGTTCAGCTCGTCCCGATCCGACCGGAACCCCTCGATCTCCAGGCTGGTGGGCCCGTGGTCCACCGCGTAGAGCTCCCCGTCCTCGGGGTGCCAGGCCATCCCCTGGACGTCCCGGAATCCCCAGGCGAAGACCGGGTCCCCAGGCACCGGATTGTCCTCCGGTACGCTCCCGTCGGGGTGGTAACGGAGGACGGTTCCCCGACGGTCCAGCGGATCCGCCGCCGTGGAGGGAATGGCGCCGTCCCCCATGGTGAGGTAGAGGGCGCCATCCGGGCCGAACTCCAGCGCCGCCCCGGCGTGGAGCTGGTGGGCCGGGATGCCGTCCACGATCACCGTGGGCTCGACCCCCACCCCGTCCCGCTCCGTGAAGCGGATCACCCGCAACACCACCGAAGCCCCTCCCTCCCGGACACCCAGGGCATTCTCCAGACGGAGCCGCAGGGCTCCGGCCACCCGGGAGGGGAGTCCCCCGCCGGCCCGGAGGAAGGTGGCCGCCACGTAAACGTGTCCATCCCGGGGGAAGTCCGGAGAGAGGGCCAACCCCAGCAGTCCGGCCTCGCTCTGATCGTAGACATCCAGGGTGGCCCAGGAGGAGGCCTGCAGTCCCGTGGAGTCGATCACCCGGATCCGCCCCGGGCGCTCGGTGACGAAGATGCGACCATCCGGAGCCCTCTCCATGTCCCAGGGCACCTCCAGCCCGGTGGCCAGAGTCTCCACCCCCACCGGAGGAGACCCGGTGCACAGCGGCACCTGGCTCCCCAGCCGGGCCTCCTCATCCGCGGGGTCGATGGGTACCGGCTCCGGTCCTCCGCAGGCGGCCACCAGGCACAGGAGACCCAGGAGCCATCCTCCGGACCGGCGGCCCGGGTCTTGAAGCAGGCGTGCAGAAAGGGCCATTCTCCAACCGTCCTCCACCCACGGAACCGTGAACCTGTGAACTCCCCGAAGACGTCCGGCTCCCTCTTGACCCGCATCCGGGATGCAGAGTTCCTCCGGGCTCCTGCCCGCCTGGTGAGAGCCCGGCTGGTGGGTTGGATGCACCCCACCGTGCGCAGGAGGGCCCAGGAGCAGGTGGCGAGCCTCCCGCCCCGCCCGAACCTGCTCTTCATCTGCCTGGGGAATATCTGCAGAAGTCCCTATGCGGCAGAAGCCCTCGGGGTCCGGGCCCAGGGGCTCCTGGGGACGGTGGCGTCCGCGGGGTTCATCGGTCCCGGGCGCCCCTCCCCCTTCGAAGCGGTGGATGAAGCGGCTCTCCGGGGGGTGGATCTGACCCCCCATCGCTCCCGGATCGTGGTCCCGGGGGATGCCCGGGATTTCCACCTCCTGGTGGTGATGGAGCGGGGTCAGTCCACCCGGCTCCAGACCGAGCTGGGAATCCCATCCGGCCAGATCCTCCTCCTGGGAGACCTGGACCCGGTGACCCCCGACCGCCGACTGATCCCGGATCCCTTCGGACGGGGCCCCGCGGCATTCCGGGACGCCTACGATCGGATCGACCGGACGCTGGAGGCGTTTCTGCAGCACCTTCCCCGTGGGGGTTGACCCCCTGCATCCGTGGCAGAGGGACACACCCGTGTCGCACGGATGCACCACGGATTCGCCGTGGGACCGGTCCGTGGGAGGCGGCTCCCCCGTCCCGCCCCGTCCCACCACGGCACAGCCGTTGCTGCGTCATGGAGACCGAGCCGGGAACGTCCATCCTCCGGAGAGCACCGTGCGGCATCACTTCACCGTCGACGTGGAGGAGTATTTCCACGCCAGCGCCATGGAATCCCTCTGCCCCTCCACGGCGTGGGACTCCCTGGAGAGGCGCTCCGTGCCTGTCATGCACCGCCTTCTCGACCGGATGGCGGAACGCGGGGTTCGTGGCACCTTCTTCGTCCTGGGCTGGTTGGCCCAGCGGGAACCGGAGATGGTGAAGCGCATCGCCCGGGAGGGTCACGAGGTGGCCTCCCACGGCTGGGACCACCGTCGGATCCCCATGCAGACCCCCGAAGAGCTCAGGGTATCGCTCCGGGACTCCAGGGCTCTCCTGGAGGACCTGACCGGTACGGTCGTGCGGGGGTTCCGGGCCCCCAGCTTCTCCATCGTTCCCGGTCTCGAATGGGCGCTGGACCTCCTTGTGGAGGAGGGGTACCGCTACGACTCGAGTCTCTTCCCGGTGAAGCAGCACCCCACCTATGGGTACCCCTGCCCCCGGGATCCCCACTGGATCCACCGGCCGGCAGGTGACCTCCTGGAGATCCCCCCCTGTACCCTCCGGAGTTTCGGTACAGATCTACCCGCTGCAGGGGGGGCGTACTTCCGTTTCTTCCCCTATCAGCTCCTGGGCAGTGCGCTCCAGCAGGCCGCCGGCCGCGGACATCCCGGGACCTTCTATATCCATCCGTGGGAGTTCGACCCGGTCCTTCCGGTGGCGTCCGTCCCCTTCCTCACCCGGCTCCGGATGACCGGGGGCACCGCAGGGAACTGGAGACGCGTGGACCGACTGCTGGAGGACTTCGACTGGGTCCCCATGGGGGAGACGCTGGACGCCCTTGATCCCTCCGTGGAGGCGGCGTGACAGCTCCCCGGGTGGGGCCTTACCGCGGTACGGGGGAGGAGTGGGACCGGGTGGCCAGGGAGGACCCCGAACACACAG
Organism: uncultured Gemmatimonadaceae bacterium; assembly: GCA_964420725.1. GTDB lineage: Bacteria > Gemmatimonadota > Gemmatimonadetes > Longimicrobiales > Gaopeijiaceae > CAYQVI01. The sequence goes on from CAYQVI010000095.1 coordinate 11,516, forward strand.
CCTTCCACCTGCACGGGTGGAAGGAGGTGATCTCCACCGGGATGGGACACGACTTCGAGGGGTTGGAGGCCAGGGAGGACGGGGTGCTGGTGGGAGTCCTCCCCCTCTACCGGGTCCGGAGCCGGATCTTCGGCGACTACCTCCTCTCCATGCCCTTCCTGAACTATGGCGGCCCGCTGGGTCCTGCCGCCGCCCGTGCGGCGCTGGTGGAGGGGGCGGTGGAGCGGGCCCGGGGCGCCGGGGTGGATCTCCTGGAGCTCCGGGTGGCCCATCCGCTGGAGGGGGACCTGGCGGTGTCCCGGCGGAAGGTGACGGTGCTCCTCCCCCTTCCGGAGGACCCGGAGCACTTCTGGGAGAAGGGACTCAAGGCGAAGGTGCGAAGCCAGATCCGCCGCCCCATGAAGGAGGGGATGGAAAGTCGCTTCGGCCCCGACGAACTGGAACCGTTCTACCGGGTCTTCTCCCAGAACATGCGGGACCTGGGGACTCCGGTCCTCCCCCGTTCGTTCTTCGAGGCGGTGCGGCAGCATCTGGGGGAAGCCGTGCGCTTCGGGGTGGTCTACCATCAGGGAGAGCCAGTGGCGGCGGGGTGCGGCTTCCGCTGGCAGGACACCTTCGAGATCACCTGGGCCTCGTCGCTCCGGGAGTTCAACAGCCTTGCCCCCAACATGCTGCTCTACTGGAGGTTCCTGGAGAGGATGATGGAGGAGGGGGTCCGGACCTTCGACTTCGGTCGCTGCACCCCCGGGGGGGGGACCCACCGCTTCAAGCTCCAGTGGGGAGGGGTGGACCACCCCCTTCCCTGGGCTCAGTGGGCTCCAGGGGGAGTGGCCGCCACCCCCTCTCCGGATCGACCCATCTTCCAGCTGGCCACCTCCGTGTGGCAGAAGCTCCCCCTGGCGGTGGCCAATCGGGTGGGCCCCCTCCTCTCCCGGAACCTTCCCTGAATGGCGCTCCGGGCCCAGTTGCCGGTGCGCTCGCCATTGGCGATGGCAGACCTGGGGCGGGTGGCAGCGGGATGGGCCACCGGCGTCGGGGATCCCCGTCCCGCCCTGGAGGCGCGATTGGCGGAGCGCTTCTCCGCCGATGAGGTGGTCCTCACCGCCTCCGGCACCCATGCCCTGACACTGGCCCTCCTGGGGGCCGGGGAGCGGATGGAGGGGCGATCTCCGGTGCTCCTCCCTGCCTGGACCTGCTTCGATGTGGCCGCGGCCGCGGTGGGGGCCGATGTCCAGGTCCTCTTCTACGACCTGGATCCCCGCACGCTGGCGCCGGATCTGGACTCGCTGAGGCGGGGGGTGGAGGCCGGGGGGCGGATCGTTGTGGTGAACCACCTCTACGGCCTGCCACTTCCCTGGACCGGGATCCGGGACGTGGTGGATTCCGTGGGTGGCATCCTGGTGGAGGATGCGGCTCAGGGTGCCCATGGCCGCTGGGAGGGGCAGCTCCTGGGGTCGCTGGGAGACTTCTCGGTGCTGAGTTTCGGTCGGGGGAAGGGGTGGACCGGGGCCGGAGGAGGGGCCCTGCTGATCCGGGGTGCCGGTGCCGGGAATGGGGGGGGAGACTCCCGGGTGGAGCCGTCGGGTCGGGAATGGCCCACCCTGGTGAAGGCCGCCGCCATGGGGGTGCTGGGGGTGCCTGCCCTCTACGGAGTCCCCCGTCGACTCCCCTTCCTGGGGCTGGGGGAGACCCACTACCATCCGCCCACCCACCCCCGGGCCATGGGGGCGGTGGAGGCGGCGCTGATCC